>JABRVU010000172.1:0-10026 GCA_039961895.1 Phycisphaerae bacterium
GATCGCCACCCATGCGGTTTCGCCGGCCGCCAGAGCGCAGCGCACGGTTTGAGCCCCGCGCGTGGGCTCGGCGAGCATCGGCCGGGCCTCGGCCTCATCGTCGCCCTCGGCCGGCCAGCCCAGCACGCCCAGCTCCGAGTGCGAGCCGATGATCCAGTTCGCCCCGGCGGCGGCCGAGTTCACGCCGCCGCGCACCGCTTTGGCCAACGGCCCGGCCCGCAGCGTCCGCAAGACCCGGCCGGTCTCCACCTCGACCACGAAAACACCCGTGGCCGCGCCCACCAGCACCGTCCCGCCCGCCGGCGACCGGGCATCGGTGTTCACCGAGCGCAACGGTCCTAACACGTTCGGCAGCCGGTGCCGCCGGGCCGGCTGTTTGAGGTCGCCCGGATCGAACAGCAGCAGCTCAGCCCCGGAGACCGCTGAGATCCAGCGCGTCCGCCGGGGCGAAGGCGACAGGTGCCACAGGGCGCTGTACATCTGGCCGCGCTCGGCCGGGCTGAACGCCGCCAGCAGCTCCATCAGGGTGCGCTCGCCGTGCTGCCTGCTGGCCTCGCGCATCTGTTCGAGCATGGCGATGAGGTGGGCCAGCCGCTGGCTCTGGGCCGCGGCCAGGGCCTGCTGAATCTGAGCCCGGGCGTCCATCTCGCTGCGGCGGCGGGCCAGCTCCTGCTCACGGCGCTGATGATCGAGAAACGCCTCCGACTCGAACTCGACGCGCACGGGGTCCTCGAGGCACAGCCCGCCGGCCAGGCAGGCCGCTCCCAGCCGCTGGTCCACGGCCCGGCGGAGATCGGCCGGATCGAAGGGCTGGAGCAGGGCCTGGGCGTCTCGGCCGGCCGCGAAAGCCGCCAGGAACGCGCGCCCCGGCCATTGGAGGTAGCGTTGCAGGTCCGTCCGCGTCAGCATCGTATTGGCGCCCAGCACCGTCTTGCGAAAGGCCGCGAGTTCGGCCGGCTCGGCCACCACCCGCACCTGCAATCGCAGCCGGCCGCTGAACGAGTGGCCGTCGGCACTGCGCAGGGCCGTATCCTCGATGACGCATTCGACCGCCGCGCTCCGGACGAACAGGGCCTCGATCACCCCCTCGGCCGGGCACGATTCTCCCGGGCCGACCAGCAACGGGTCCTGTTCGGCGCGCAGGGTCCAGGCCAGCCATCCGGCCGGGGGGGTGAACGTCCGCGAGAGCCAGGTGAACAGACCGTCGGCCGGTACCACCCGCGCGATCATCTCCGGATGGCGCTGGAGCCCCTCGAGCATGTTCTTCGATCCGAACATGACGTTCTATTGTACCAGACACCGGCGGCGCCGGCGTCCCGCCGGTGGGAATTCCCCTGTCGAACCTGTCGCGCCGGCCGTGACCAGCCCCCTCGCCCGCCGGCGGTACGCCGGTACCACCGGCTACTGCCCGGTCCTCTCGAACTCCTCGAACCGGGCCAGATCACTCGCGTGGACCGAGGGCAGCGTATCCTCGATGACGCTCATCACGTCGCGCAGCGTGATCTCGCGCGGCTCCCGCCCGCCGATGGCCTCCATGAAGGGGATGGCCGCCGCCCGGTCGGCGATGTTCTTGATGTCCGCTCCGCTGTAGCCCTCCAGCCGGTCGCACAGGGCCCCCAGGTCCACGTCCTCGGCCAGGGGGCGGTCCTTGGCCAGGTACATCTCCAGCAGCTTGTAGCGGGCCGGGGCGTCCGGCAACGGGATGTAGACCCGCGAATCGAACCGCCCGGGCCGCAGCATGGCCTCGTCCAGCAACCACGGACGGTTGGTGGCTCCCACGAACAGCAGACAGCGGGCCTCCTTGCGGTCGAAGCCCTCCAATTCCTGCAAGATCTGCGGCACCACCCGCTGCATGACCGAGGAGGTGTCGTGCTGGCGGCGGGGGACCAGGGCCTCGATCTCGTCGATGAAGATGACCGCCTGCGGCTCGGCCTTGGCGGCCTCGAAGAGCTTGCGGATGTTCTGCTCGGCCTCGCCCACCCACTTGCTGAGCACCTGGGCCGGACTGATGAGGAAGAACGTCGCCGCGATCTCATGGGCGATGGCCTTGGCCAGCATGGTCTTGCCCGTGCCGGGCGGGCCGTAGAGCAGCACGCCGCCGCCGGCCCGCAGGCCGTAGCGCGCCGCCAGCTCCGGGTGCCGGAAGGGATAGATCATCTTGAGGCGGATTTCCTCCTTGACGTCCTCCAGCCCGGCGATGTCGTCAAAACCGAGCTTGGGCTTGTCGCGGACGATCCAGTCGGAGGCGTCGGCGCCGCCCTCTTCGCCCTCGCGGGCCTTGGCCCGGCCCGGACGGCCGTCGGCCCCGGCCCGGTCGCAGTCCTTGGCCAGGTCGATCAATTCGCGGGCGTAGGCCTCGTGCTGGGCCCGAAGCTCCGGCGTCCTGGCTTCGCCGGCCAGCTCGATCATGCACTCGGCCGCCTGAATCAGGTACGGCCTGGCCGCCGCGAAATCGCCCCGCCGATAGGCGGCCACGCCCTTGTCCTTGAGGCGCTCGAAGGTGGAGAAACTGACGGGCATTCAGGCTAAGTCCTTTCGTCCTCGGAACTGATCGAACGATCCGCCCGTCACGACGCTGACCAGGGCGACCCCACGAATCCGCCGTCGCTCGCGGGGCCGCCGGGTCTTTGGAGATAAGCCTTCGTCGAGGGTGTTCGGGATGACCATGGTCGTCAGTCACGGGTCAGCGCCCGTTTACCTTCACTCTCTATCGAGCTCGCGGTCGTACCGATCCTCCTCAACCATCTCATCGTGGCACTGGAGATAGGCTGAGCGGAGGAAACCGGGCAGTTTGGCCGCGAAGCCCTCATCCAGGCTGTTTTCGCGGATGAGCGCGATGACGTCAGCCCAGTCCTTATGGCGCCAAGTGACAAGTTTGAGTGCGATGAGCTTTTCCAGGGAGACCGTGCGCAAACCTTCGATCACAACCGCATCGGAAGGGTCCGGGAAGTGTACTTCGCTGTTTTTCTCGGGTTTCCCGGCGATCCTTCCGGAAACAAGCAGATCGAACGTTACCTGAGTTTGAGGGTCGTAGAACCGTCGGCCTCGCCCCTCAACTCGCTGGTACATGGTGCCGACGAGCCTTTGCCGGAACCTCTCAAGACCCTCGGCTCGGAGGCAGATATCGACATCGTTGGTAGCTCGCTTGTACCGGTGCGCGGCCATGGCGAGCGCCCCGATCACGACGTACTCAATTCTTTCCGCTTCCAGGGCCTGCTTGAGGCGGCGGAAAGTCTCGGGCACGGGCCCGGCGTCGTCATGAAACATGAGCACCTCCTCCACGGGTGAGAGGCGCGCACCCCGCCACTGTCTGATCCGCGGAACCTGAGTCGGTGGAATGCTCGGTTCCATGATGATCGCTACCTCTGCTTCTCCCCCTTGCCCTTGAGCGCATCCAGCTCCGCCCGCAGATCGGCCAGCTTGCCGACCTCCCTGGCGTGTTCGGCCTCGGACTCGGCCTCGATCATGCGGTCGATCTCCTCGTCGGGGATGGTCTCGGCGGTGGTGGCGGCGGCGTCCTGCTCGGCGATGTCCTCGATGGAATCCAGAAACATGTTCATGCGCTCTTCCATGGTCTGCGACTGGACCATGGCCTTCTCCCACTCGGCCTGGGTGCGGACCAGGTCGGTTTCGCCGAAGAGCTTGCCGATCTCGGCGGCCATCAGGCCCATGGCCGCGGTGAAATCCGCGCTGGCCTCGGCCTGCCGCTTGATGAGCAGCGCGTTCTTGACCGACAGAAGCTGGCGCTCCAGCACCTTGCGGATGACGGCCGTCTTCTTGAGCGAGTTGCGGATGAACTGATACTGCTTGGTGTCGCCGATGGCCCGGGCCTGGCGGGCGTTCCTGATGAAATCATCCATGAACCTGCCCTGTTCGCGGATGGCCCGCTCGATCCGCCGGATGCCCTGCCGGATCTTGATCTCCCGTTCGATCCGGCGTTCCTCGTTGGTCTTGAACAAAGCCATCGGTGGCTCCCGTAGTTCTCAGCTTTCAGTTCACAGTACGTAACGGCCGAACCGCCGACCGGCCGGTGAGCGATGACTGACAACTGAAAACCGACGGCTGATGACCTCTCTCCAGTCACCCCTCCGCCGGCGTGGACTGCTGCTCGCGGACGCGGCGGTCGGCCTCGTCGAAGGCCTCGGCCCGGTCGGCGATCAGGCCGGTGTCCATCTTCTCCCAGATGTCCATCACCTGCCGCCCGGCCTCGCTCAAGCCCGTCCCGCCCTCGTCCACTTCCGCGCCCAGGGCCAGGATTTCATCCAGCCGCTGCTGGTACATCTCCGTCGAGACGGCGTCGCTTTCGATGAGCTTGCCCAGCCGGATCAGGTCCTTCTCGCTGACCAGCCCGAACTTGCCGCCGTGGGCCTTGGCCCGCTCGGCGTTCTCGCGGAGCATGCGCAGGCGCGTGACGGTCATGCTCTCCTTGCTGCGGATGTTGAGCTGCCGCGAGATCATGAGCTGTTCGGAGGTCTTCAGCTCGAACTGCTGGGCCAGCATGCGCCGGACCTCGGGCATCTTCTCGGCCGCCCCGCGCTCGAAGAGGGCCTGCTTCTCCCGGCCGGCCTTCTCGATCCGCTTGAGCAGCTGGTTGCATTCCTTCTCCAGCAGCAGCTCCTGGCGGCGCAGCTCCTGGCGGTTCATCTTGGAGAGCGGTTTGTCCTTGCCGAGCAGCCAGTCCAGCAGTGGCATCGGTCGTCCTTTTTTTCACCACCAAGGCACGCAGACACGGAGCGAACGGATGAGCGAAGGTGGTTCCCGCCTCAGCAACCCCCATTTTTCTTTCGCATGCCCGCGTTCGTCCCATCTCCTCGAACGCCCCGCCGGGATCAGCCCGCTTCCGGCTCGCGGCGGGTGGTTTGGGGCCGGTCCGAAGACGCCGCGCGCTGCGGCGCGGCGGGAGCCGGGGCCGCGGTCGACCGGTCCGCCTCGGCCGGCGCCGGTCCCTCCAGTTCCTTCAGGATGTCCAGCTCCTCGTCCGTCGCCGCCAGGCCGGCCACCCCCATGCTCAGATTGTCGGCCAGCTCCACCTCGGCGTTGAGCTGCTCGAGCATCTCCTCGGCCCGCACCGCGTCCTGGGTGATCTCCTCGGGCGCCGGCAGCCTGGCCACCTGGCCCTGCTGGATCAGCGTCAGGTTGTGGATGTGCGTGCTGATGACGTCCACCTGCTGGCCCAGCATCCGGGCGGTGGCGTGCAGCCGGTTCATGTCGTCGCGGAGCTGTTTGATCTGCGAGGCCACCCGCCGCTTCACCGCCGGCGAGGCCGAATCCCGACCCTGGGCCAGCAACTCGCTTTCGCGGGCCTCGAGCTTGTTCAGGTCCTCGTACACCCGGTCGCGGCGCTGCACGAGCTGGGCCCGGCGCTCCGAGAGGGCGTTGATCTTGCGGGCCTCGTCGCCCTCGCGGCTGAAAAGCTGTCGGATGCGGTTCACCATGCTGGTCTCGCTCTCCTGGAGTTCAGCCGGGGCCCCGCGGAAGAGCAGGACCTCGTCGCGGCGCCGGCTGACGCGCAGTTCGGGGTCGGCCTTGGCGGCCTGCTCGAAGGCCGCCGCCACCACCTGGACGGACAGGCCCAGGCGCTCGGCCAGCCCGGCGGCGCTCAGGCCTCCGGTCACCAGGTCCGCGCTGCGGGCCTCGATCTCCTCGCGGACCCGTTTGATCTTCTGGGCCGTGGCCTCCGGATCGAACAGCCGGCAGTCCGCGGGCGTGGCGTCCGGGCTGCCCGGCAGCACCGTCCAGCCGCCGTCGGCCCGCGGCTCGATCAGCACCAGCGTGACCTTGGGCAGCTCGATGGCCGCCCGCTTGGCGTCGTCGGTGAAGCCGCTCGGGCTGCACACCCCCACCAGATGCGGCACGGCGGCGCCCAGCGTCAGCTCGCGCACGTGCCCCATCAGCGCCGAGAGACCCACCGGCGGCGGCGGCTCCTCCGAACTCACCAGGTGCTCCAGCGGGGCCAGCACCGAGCAGATGCCCACGCTGGTCTTGCGTTTGCCGAAGAAAAACCGCGGCACGCTCCCGGTCAGCGTGCGGGTGACGTTCTTCGGCAGCGTCTTGAGTGCCTCGCGGTCCCAGCGACCAAGCTCGACGAGCCTGTTGCGGACCCGCTCCTCCTGCGAACGGGTGGTCCAGGTCCACAGCGACCCGGGCAGCCGCCGCCCCTTGGCCTGGTTCAGGTTGGCCTCCGCGCCCGCCAGGAACGCCGTCTCGACTTCCAGGGCCCGTCGGGCGTGCTCATTCATTCGCCGCCTGGCCTCCGAACGACCTCACGCCAGCCTCCGCCCGCACTGGGCACAGAACCGGGCCGCGGGCACGTTGGACCGCCCGCAATAGGGGTCGGGGCAGACCCTGACCCGGCCGATCGGTTCGTCGGCGCCCGGACGGAACCGCCTGGATCGGCTGCTGGTCAGGCCCAGCATCCAGCACATGAACTTGGCCAAAACGGCCACCACCAGCCAGAGCAGCACCAGCACGAAGCCGATGAAGAAGACCGGCTGGGCCAGGCCCACGCCGAGCCACAGGCAGGCCGCCAACAAGATCAGGGCAAAGAACAGTCCCATAGCCTCGACCGCGCTTTCGCACGGGCCGGCCCCTTTGGGGCCGCCGAGCCCGTTCCCGCCGTGACCGAAACCTTCACGCCCGGGCGCGCAGGTCGGTCCCGCACAGGATGCAGAAGTTGTCCGACCGGCCCACGTAGGCGTGGCAGGTCGGACAGTGCGGAACCTGCAACACGAGTTGCCGGCCGCAGTGGATGCAGAACTGGTCGATCGACTCGACCGGCCCGTTGCAATGCACGCACCGCCACAGCCCGCCGACCTGCCTCATGCCGACCTGTTGCGGGTCGCCGCCCCGCGTCCAGGCCCCGGCCGCCGGCGCATAACGCTCGATGAACTCCCGGACCTCGGCCGCCGAGGCGAACCGACGGTCGCGGGCCGTGTAACAGCGCTCGAACATCCGGTCCATCCACCGCGGCACCTCCGGGCGGATGGAACCGGGCAGGTCGCTGCCCTGCGGTAGAACGCCGGTCAGCATCTCGTGCAACACGATGCCCAGCGAGTACAGGTCGCTGCGCGCGTCCAGCGGTTGGCCGTCGCGCTGCTCCGGGGACATGTACGCCACCGTCCCGACCAGGTGCCGCCCGGCGTCCAGGGCCAGCGAACCGGATTGCAGGATGCCCCCGGTGTGCTCCGCCTGGCGCCCCAGCCCGAAGTCGGTCAGCTTGACCCGCGCGGGCGTCATGGGCTCCAGGGCCGCACCCCCGGCGATCAGGATGTTGGCCGGCTTGATGTCGCGATGGATCACCCCCGCCTGGTGGGCCGCCTCCAGCGCCGCCAGCACGCCGTACAGCACCGCCACCACCGGCTCGATCGGCAGACCCGCCCGGTTCCGCTCGATGTGCCCCTTGAGCGAGAGGCCGTCCACGTACTCCATGATGAGATAGGGCGGATCCGCGTACGGGTCCAGGTCGATGGCCCGGACGATGTTCGGATGCGCCAGTCCGTGGATCGCCATGCCCTCCTGCTGCAAGTGGCGGACGTACTGCGGGTCGGTGGGAATCTTGACGGCCACGCGCTCGTTGAAGACGTGATGGCGGGCCCGCCAGACCTGACCGAAAGTGCCCGTCCCCACCTGCTCCTCGAGCAGGTAATTGTTGATCCGATCACCGGCTTGGCATCCGCCCATGATCAGCAGCCGCCTCCGGGCCAGACCCGGAATGATTTCACCACCAAGGCACGCGGGCACGGCGCGACAAGACGACGGATGTCAAGGGGAGAGATGGAGGCGGCACCCCGCGCACTCCGGTTCGTCATCTCTCAGGCGCTTTCGTTTTTTCTCCGCGCCTCCGTGTCTCCGTGGTGAGCAATGGACTAGCTCGCGTCCTCGGCTTTCCGCGCGACGAACTCGCACACCACGAAATTATAAACCGCCGCGCACAGGAAACCAAGCAGCAGGCCCATCTTCTGCCAGGCGTGCGGCGCGCTCCAGCCGGCCAGGAACAGGGCCAGGCCGATATCCGCGAACAGATAGCCGGCCAGCATCAGGGCGCTGATCAGATTGCTCTCCGCCCGCACCACCCTGACAGGGACGAAGAACGTCGCCCAGGGCAGCACCGCCACGCAGCCGGTCCAGATCAGGATGCCTCGGGCGGTGCCCCACAAGGCGGCCCGTTCGTCCGGCGTCAGCCGCCAGTACCAGATCACGATCAGCAGGCCGCAGACCGCCACCAGCCCGCCGACCACCTTGCCACTCAGGTACCTGCCCAGGCCTTCGCTCATGGGCGCTATTCTACCCGCTCGTCGCCGGCGCTGACGATTCCAATCCGAAAGGTTTATTCTACTGAGGTCTCGAAGGGAAGCCGTGGAGCATCGCCGGGGAAGACGCTCCGCCCGCACGACCGAAGCGGGCGTCCTATCCGTTCGGCCGGGCTTGCTGATTTCCCGTCGCCGCGTTCCACAATCGGTATCCGCCGGCGAGGTTGGTCACGTCCGCGAAGCCGGCCTGCATGAGGATGCGGGCCGCGTTGTAGCCGCGTTCCCCGACCTGGCAGAACACCACCACCGGGCGGGAGCGGTCGAGTTCATCCAGCCGTTCGCGCAGCGCCGGCAGCGGGATGTTGACGGCGCCGGGCAGGCTTCCAGCCGCGTACTCGTCCGGGTTGCGCACGTCCACGAGCTGTCCCGGCGGGAGGGGCCGGCCGGGCGCGATCTGTCGAACCAGGCCGTCACGCTGGTTGCAGGCCACGAAGGCGGCGATGTGCACCGGGTCCTTGGCCGAGCCGAACTGCGGCGCATAGGTGAGGTCCAGGGCGGCCAGGTCGTCGATCGTGCCCTTGAATTGGATGGCCGTCGCAATCACGTCGATGCGTTTGTCCACGCCGGCGCCGCCGACGGCCTGGGCCCCCAGCAGCCGCCCGCCGACCGGTTCGTACACCAGCTTGAGGATCATCCGTTCGGCACCGGGGTAATATCCGGCGTGGTGCCCGCGGATCGCATAAGCGACGTCATGAGCCAGGCCCATCCTGGCGGCGGCCTTGGCGCTCAGACCGGTCATGGCGGCGGCCTGGCCGAACAGCCCCACGATGGCCGTCCCCAGCACGGGCCTGGCCGCGGGGGCCCGGCCCGAGGCGGCGAACTGACCGGCCAGACGCCCGTTGCGGTTGGCCGGACCGGCCAGCGGGATGCGCGTCGGTCGCCCGGTCACGCCGAACACCGTTTCCGCCGCGTCGCCCACCGCCAGGATCGACGGGTCGCTGGTCTGAAGCTGGGCGTTGACGGCGATGCCGCCGGCAGGGCCGATCTCCAGACCGGCCTCGACGGCCAGTTGGACGACCGGCCGGACCCCGATCGAGATCAGCACCAGGTCCGCGGGCAGCTCCGGCCCGCCGGCCAGCCGCACGCCGGTCACGCGGCCGCCGCCGACCACCAGGTTCTCCACCGACGCCCCCAGCCGCAGATCTACCCCGCGGGCCCGCAACGTGCTCTCCACTTCGCGGGCCATCTCCTCGTCCAGTGGCGGCAGCACCTGCGGTTGCAGCTCGACCACGGCAACGTGCAGGCCCCGTTCGACCAGGGCCTCGACCATCTCCAGCCCGATGAAGCCGGCGCCGATGACCACCGCCCGGCCCGGTCCGCCGGCGTCCAGGTGAGCCTTGATGCGGTCCATGTCCGCCAGGTCGCGGAGCGTGAAGACGTTGGGGCAGTCCGTGCCGTTCCACGGCGGGACGATGGGGGCCGCACCGGGCGAGAGAATCAGCGTGTCATAGGGCTCCAGAAAACGCCGGCCGGTCCCGAGGTCGAGAACTTCCACCTGCTTGGCGGCGCGGTCGATGCGAACCACCTCGTGGCGGGTCTTCACCTCGATGTTGAACGAGCGTTTGAGCGACTCCGGGCTGGCCAGCAGGAGCCTGCGGCGGTCGGCGATCCGGCCGGCGATGTGATAGGGCAGGCCGCAGTTGGCGAACGAGACGTGCTCGCCCTTCTCGAAGAGGGTGATGCGGGCCCGTCCGTTGATCCGGCGGGCCCGCATCAC
>JABRVU010000173.1:0-9623 GCA_039961895.1 Phycisphaerae bacterium
CCCCGATTCCCGCCTTCCCCAGGCCCGAAGACGAACCGTTCCTGGATGCCGCCGTCGCGTTGGCCATGAGTGCGCCGCCGTTACAGGTAGTGTTCCTGGAAATCCGCGAGGCGGACCACCTGCTTGGGCGTCAACCGCTCGATGTGCCCGTCGATGAAAGAGAGGTTGGATTTGCCCAGGTGCCGTCGCCAGGAGTTGAGGTGGGGATTGGTCCGGATGGAGCCGGGGCTGTCGGCCCGTTTCATGTCGTCCACGTAGCGGAAACACTCGTGCATGGGCTCGCCGAGCTTGGACTGGGCCTCGGTGCACATGACCGCCTTGCCCGGACGGCGGAACGAGGTCATCTTTCTCCCGGTGTAGCCGCCCGTGCCGGTCGGTTCGAGCATGTCGCAGGCGCTGCGCCAGGTGAGCTTGAGGGGAACGGCCGGCTCATTGCCCACCTGCATGCGGATCGTGCCCTTCGTGTAGACCACGTTCACGGAATAGGGGCTGATGTCGGTCGGGCAGAGATAGACCTCGTACTGGTGGCCGATGTTCCGGGCGATCTGAGTGGGCCACCATTGCGACGTGTCCACGCGCCCGCTCATCCACCCGTAGTACGGCAGGCGGTCCTTGTTGGCGTGGCTGTACATCAGCGTGCCCTTGAAGACCTGGCTCATGCGCGTGCCGCAGACCGTGGCCTTGGAAAGCTCCTTGGCGTTCCGCAGGCTGGGCAGCAGGATCGCGATGAGCAAGGCGATGATGGCGACCACCACCAGGATTTCGATGAGGGTAAAGCCGCTTGCACGATGGCGCTGCCGAGATCGGCCGTTCATAAGGACCTCGCTGTCAGACGGGGCCGGAACGGATGGAACCACCCGATCGAACCAGGCCCGCAGGTTCAATGTGCCACACGGACGTGACTGTCGGCAAAAGAACTCCGAGTGGTTCGTTTCGCCGTGACCGCACTGTACCTCTAATGTAAACGCCCTGCCGGGCGGATGCAACCCCCCAGATACGCGGCTTTTTCAGGGGGGTGCACATCGGGACAGAAGCCGCACAGATCAGCGGCGGCCGGGCTGCGTACCGGCCGAACGATCGTCCCGGCTCTGGCTCTCTTCATGAGCGTATGTTCGCTGGAGCCGTGCCGGCTTCCCGAACTTTATTAAAAAAAGGCATACAACCGGCCGTCGCAGGCCGGGAACAGCACCAGCGGTTTCCCGCCGACCCGTGTCACGGCCGGCGAGGCCCAGAGGCTATCCCCCTGGAAGGCATGGGACCACATCAGCGGCCCGCTGAAGGTCTTCCAGATGACTCGGCCACTGGCGCCGTCCAGCACATAAAGACCCTGGTCCCAGGACATCTGGAAGACGGACAACCGTCCTTTCATGGATGCGATGGCCGGAGAGGAATAAGCGTAATTCCCGGTCAAGGTCGTCCACACGGGCTTGCCGTCGCCGGCCGACCAGGCATACACGTTTCGGTCATAACTCCCGGCAACAACGACGTTAACGTCGTTGCCGAAGACCAGGCCGGGCGTCGCGTCCAGCCAGTAGTTCGCCGGTGCACGCCAGCGCCGGGCCCCGGTCGTCGGATCCAGCGCGAAGAGGGTGTGTTGCCTTGTCCCGACGAACAGGCTCCAAGTCCCGCCGGCCAGTCCCATGCTCACGGAAGATCGAAGCCCTTCATTCAGCGGCGACTCCCAAAGCAGCTCGCCGTTGGCCGCCGAAACCGCATCGACCACGCCGTGATGCGTGGCCACGAAGACGACCGGGACCGTGCCCATGCGGGCCACTACCGGCGAGGTGACAGGGACGCTGGCCAGGCGTTTTCGCCAGATCGGCGAGCCGTCGTCGGCCCGGATGGCCGCCAGCTCGCCCGACTGCACGTTCCGAGTGGCCGATCGGTCGCTGATCCACACGCCCACGAACACGGTGGGAACGCCGTCGAGCGCGACCACCGTCGGCGAGGACATGAAACTGGGCGCCTGGGTGAAGGTCCAGTCGGCGGTCTGAAAGGTCCACCTGCGCTGCCCGGTGGCGGCATCGACGCCGAAGACCGTGCGGTTGGTCGCCGCCAGGATGACCAGCGGCCCGCCGGGAAGGTCGGCCAGGGCCGGGGCGGCGAAGACGTGCCCGCCGGGGGAGAACTCCCAGACCTTCCCGCCGGTGACGGCGTCCACGGCGTAGACGTTGCGGTCGCAATACCCCGCGATGACCAGCGGACGGCCTTGCACCGTTCCGGCCACGGGCGAGGACCACACGCTCATGCCTTCACGATACGAATACACGTGCTCGCTGGGACGGAACTCCCAGGCCGGCTGGAGCCGTTCGCGCGGGAAATCGACGTCAGCTCGGCCGGTGTGGAGCGGATCGTGCATGAACTGCGGCCAGGAGCCGGGCTCCTTCCAGCAGGATAGAGCCGTCGGATCGGCGAAGTGCCCGGCCGGGGGCGCTTGCAGCACGGCCCGGCGCGCATCAGGATCGCGGTCGCAGCCGGCCGGCAACAGGAACCAACCGGACAGACAGGCCACGGCCCGGATGAGACGCCGGCGGCGACCACGTCGGCCGGCCGCTCCCCGCTGGGTTTTCGCCCTGACAGAGTCGAGCTGACGCTCGGACTGTTGTCTGGCGCGGTCATGGCTCACGTCGCGCTCCTGCCCACGACCGGCAGGGCCATGAGCGAATCGCGCTCGGCCGGCGGCGCGGTCATGTCGATCGCGTCGGTCGGGCAGACGTCCACGCACTTGCAGCAGTACAGGCACGAGCGCTCGTCCACCTGGCCCACCTCGATGGCCTCGACCGGGCAGACCTGGTTGCAGAGGTTGCATCCTGAACAGCGGGCGACGTCCAGCGTGATCTTGCGCCCGCTCAGCCGGGTCAGCAGCCCCAGCAGGGCCCCCTCCGGGCAGAGGAACCGGCACCAGGCCTGCGAGAGGATCAGCGACGCGAACAACACGCCGATGAACAGCATGACCGTCGCCCGATCGAAGATGTTCACGAACAGCACGCAGAAGGCGGCCTGCATGTACACGCCGACGGCGGTGGCGACGAAGAAGAGCGCCAGCGAAACGTAGCGCACGCGCCGGAGGAACACCTCCCAGCGCCGGTCGGCCACGCTGAGCATCACCAGGATGGACAGGACGATCAGGTAGCCGGCGGTGAGCCCCTGGATGACGGGGAAGTTGTTCGGCCGGATGAACGCCCACGTGCCCACCGTGCCCAGCAGCAGGGCGGCGGCCAGCCCGAAGCGGACCCGCTTCATGAGCGTCGCGTTCGGGCTGCGCCGCATCCAGTCGGTCAGCCTGGTGCCCATCTCCTGGACAAAGCCGATGGGGCAGACCCAGCCGCAGAAGATCCGTCCCCAGACCAGCGTGAAGGCCACCACCGGGATGATGAGGCTCAGGAACAGAAACGCGGTGAGGTTGTCGTAGTTGATCTTGGCCGCTCCCTGCACGAAATCGCGGATCATGCAGGCGCAGGGATGCAGCCCGATGACGAACGCCAGAAAGGCGAGCCCCTGGACCACGCGGCGGAGCCGCTGCCGATGCGGGCGGTAGCCCATGAGGATGCCGCCGGCGGCCAGCAGGACGATCATGATGAGGAAGGGCGCCAGGTCCACCGTGCCGGAGATGGGCAACACCGGCTCATGGATGCTTTTGAACTCCAGGGCGGCCATCAGAGGCATGGTCCGGCCTCCAGGGCGATGAGATGGACGGCCCGGGCGGGCGCCGTCAACGCGACGCGCACGCCGGTGGCCAGGCCCTTGTGGGCCCACTCCGAGCGCCCGACCAGGCTGACCCAGTTCACGCCGTCGGCGGCGCACACCACGCGCACCTGCGGCCCGCGGAGGCTCAACTCCGTTACCGTGCCCTCGCCGAGCCGTACGGCACCCGCCGGAAGGGGCGCGCTTTCGCCGGCGGCGGCGGCGGCGACGTGCACGTCTTCAGGTCTGATGCACACGGCCACCGGCCCGAGGATCGGTGATGCCAATTCTAGCGTCTGAGCACCCGCGCGGACCAGCACCCGGCCGGGGGTTCGGCTTGCCGTGGCCCGGCTCTCCACGAGGTTCTCGCAACCCAGAAAACGGGCCAGGGCCGTGGTCTTCGGGCGGTTGAACACCTCGTCCACCCCCCCGTACTGCTGAAGCCGGCCGGCCAGCAGCACCGCCGCCGCGTCGCCGATCACCCGGGCCTCGGTATGATCGTGCGTGACGTGGATGGTGGTCATGCCCAGGTCCCGATGGCAGGCGAGGATTTCGCGGGCCACGTGCTCGCGCATGACCGGATCAAGCGTGCCCAGCGGCTCATCGAGGAACAGCAGCCGGGGACGGATGGCCAGGGCCCGGGCCAGGGCCACGCGCTGGCGCTCGCCGGCGCTGAGGCCCTCCGGCCGGCGGTCGAGCAGATGGGCGATGTGGAGCATCTCCGCCAGGGCGTCGGCGTTCGGCAGCGTTTTGCGGGCCGTGCGATGGTAGCGGTGCCCGAAATGAATGTTCTGCCGGACGGTCAGGTGGGGAAACAGCCAGCAGTCCTGATAGACCAGCCCGATGCCGCGGCGTTCGGCCGGCACGTGGGTGACGTCCCGGCCGTCGATCCAGACCCGCCCGGAACGCGGCCGTTGCAGTCCGGCCAGCGACTCCAGCAGCATGGTCTTGCCCGAGCCGCTGGGCCCGATCACGACCACGTACGAGCCGCGCTCCACGCACCATTCCTCGACGGCGAGGCGAAAGCCGCCGATCCGGCGCTCGAGATCCTCAACGCGCAGCATCCATCGCCCCCATCGAACGCCGGACCAGGGCGGGGATGGACCGCACGATCCACATGCCCGCGATCACGCCCAGGCACATCAGCAGCACCAACACGCCGATCGAGTGGGCCTCGGTCTGGTTGTATTCGCTGAAGCGCTCGAAGGCCAGGATGGGCATGGTCCGCGGCCGGTTGGCCATGATCCGCAGCGCGCCGAACTCGCCGAGGGCCCGGAACCAGGCCAGCATGGTCCCGATCAGGAGGCCCGGCAAAGCCAGCGGCAGGGTGACCCGGAAGAACGCGCCGGCCGGGCGGGCCCCCAGCGTGCGGGCCACGTTCTCGAAGCGCACGTCCACCGCCGCGAAGGCGATCATGGCTGCCCGGATCAGAAACGGCGAGCTGACGAAGGCCTGGGCCAGGATGATCCCGCCCTCGCTGTCGAACAACCGCACGCCCCAGCGCCCCTCCAGCCACGCGCCCAGCGGCGAACGCGGACCGGCGAACGACAGCAGCGTGAGCCCCGCGATCGGCGCCGGCACCACGATGGGCAGGTCCACGATGGTGTCCACCAGGGCCCGGCCGGGAAAGGGCACCCGAACCAGCGAATAGGCCAGGGGCAGGCCGAACAGCAGGATCACCAGCGTCGCCAGGGCCGAGGTGCGGAAGCTGACCGCCAGCGCGGCCAGCACCTCGGGCTCGCGCAGCTCGCGGTGCAGGTCCTGCACCGAGCCGTCCAGCACGTAGAACACCACCGGAAGCAGCAGGCCGGTCAGCAGGGCCAGCCCCGCGAAGTGGCAGGCCGGCAGGAACCACTGCCGCTGCCGGCGCCAGGCGTTCAGGAACGGCGGGAGGGTCGTATACAACATCGCCGTCAGCAGAAACGCCGGATACAGGTAGGCCGGCAGGAACCGCTGACAGATGAGAAAAAGATAGAGATATCCGAGTAAAAACGGATGCCGCAGCAGCCCGCCGTAAAGCAGGGTGAAGAGCACCAGGAGCAGCAGGTTCTGGGTCATCACCCGGATGAGGTTCCACAGCAGGGCCAGCATCAGGGCGTAGCCCAGCCCGGCCGCCAGCCAGGCGCGCCGGGTGGGCGGAGGGGCGCGCAGGGCGATGGTGGCGGCGAGAAACAGGTTGGCGGTCAGCCAGGCGAGGTTGAGGTTGCGCCCCAGGCGCTCGCCGGTCAGCGCCGGCCAGGCCGCGGGCAGGACCGCGTGGGCGCCGACGATCAGCAGCACGGCCGGCACCGCGCGCCAGACCGCTCGCACCGCCGACGGGCGCTCAAAGGAGGAATGACGGAGCGCGGAGGTCGGCATGCGTCACACTCGGCCGGCTCGCGGACCGATCCCGGCCGGCTGCGGGTCCTTCGCGTTCTCAAGGTTCGTCACGGTGCGGCCGGACGGCTCACCGCGCTTCTCGATCATCGAGCCGGCCGCACGCAGAGTCGGCCAGTCCAATCGTCGTCGCCGATTCATGCCACCTCCGCCGATCAGGACGCGGGCAGGATCACGGGCTGGTCGTCCTTGCCGCGCGCGACCAGGGGGTCCGGGCAGGGCGTCCATTCGCCGTCCGGGCGCTTCACCCGGAACCGATGTTCGAGAGTCGCGCCCGCGTCGCGCCGGCCCGGGCGGGCGATCCGTTCGAGCAAGACCAGGCTGGCGCGACCCTGCGGGTCGGCCCGCGTTTCGACCGGCTCGGCGGCCCGCGGGGAGCCGGTCTCGACCCGCACCATCGCCCCGGGCACGGGGGCCCCGGTCCGGGCATCGACCACCTGCACCCGGCGGGTCCAGGCGATCTGCACTTCGCCGGAGTCCTGGTTGAAGACCAGCTTGGCCGGATCGAAGACGCAGTCCACCAGCCGGACCACCGCCGACCGCCCGGAGACGAACAGGGCCCCGACCCGCGCGTCCAGCAGGCAGTTGCGGATCACGAGCGGTTCGCCGCCCCGGCCCTCGACCACCAGCCCCCAGTTCCCGCTGCCGCGAAAATCGCAGCCGTCGATGTCGATGCGCCCGCCGTCCACTTCGACGCAGCTCAGGGCGCTGCCGTCGCAATAGGAGAACACCGATCGGTGGATGGTGGCCCGGGCCTGGCCGCGCAGGCATTCGCTGGCGCTGCCGGAGATATAGCGGACCCGGCTGTCCTTCATGACCAGTTCGCCGTCGCAGAAGAATCCGTACCCCCGTGAGCAGGCTCCGGCGCTGAGCACCTGGCTGACCGTCTGAAGGGTGGAATGATAGACGCGCAACAAACCGCCGGGCCGGACCTCCAGCCGCATGTCGCCGCAGGATTGAGTGTCGAATTGCAGCGTCTCGCCGGAGGCGGGTTCATTCTCCCGTCCGAGGACGAGTTCGCCCTCGACGACCAGGGTGGCCCGGCTGGTCGCCGTGCGCGTCGCGGGATCGTAGGAGATCAGCCCGGCGTTTTCGGGCGCGGCGGCCAGTGCCGCCAGAGTGTTGCCCGCGCCGGTGACGCGGACCTGAACGGCCGACGCCAGCGGAACCGACGCCGGGCCGGTCAGCCTCGATTCGCGCACCATCACCCCGGCCGCCACGGCCAGGGACAAGCCGACGATCAACAGGCTCAGGCTCTTCATGACGTGTCCGAACGCACCGGTCCCACGTGATGGGATGGCCCCAGCTTACCCTTTCGGGTCGGTGAGAATCAAGCACGGCACCGGCCGGGGTTGTCGACGGCGCGGCTGGTCCGGTCCGGCCCTTCCGTGCCGCCGATGGGCGTGCCGCGGGTTTCGGGCAGCATCCAGACCCACGCCGCTCCGAACAGCGCGAACAGGGCAGCCAGCGATATGCCGCTGCCCAGGCCGTACCAGCCGGCCACCAGGGCGATGATGAACGGCGTGAAGAACTGCACGCCGCGGGCCAGGTTGAAGGCCGTGCCCATCGCGGTGTTCCGCAGCCGGGTCGGGAACAGCTCCGCGAACATCGGGCCGTAGCCGGAGAAGTTGCCCGTTCCCACGCCCACCGCGAAGAGGAATCCCAGTGCCAGCCCCGGGCGGGCGGCGATCCGCTCCCAGAACAGCGTGACCGCCAGCAGACCGGCCGCCCAGACCAGCGAATAGCTCGCGTAGGCGACGCGCCGCCCCTTCCAGTCCGCGAAGGCCCCGTACGACAGATAGCCCAGGAAGCCGCCGCTCTGGATCACCAGCATCCACACGCCGGGCCGGGTGGTCGAGACGCCGAGTTGCTGTTGAAGATACCTGGGCATCCAGACGTAGGTGAACCAGTAGGCGGACATGTCCGCGACGGCCAGCACCAGCGCGATCAGGAAGAGCCGTCGCAGCGCGGGGTGAGCCATCAGCTCGGCGAACCGTCCCTGCTCGTCGGGCAGCCCCGCCGTCTGCCGGGCCAGCCACACGTCCGACTCGGGCAGGAACCGGCGGATGAGTATGACCAGAATGGCCGGCGTGACCGACACGAAGAAGCACCCGCGCCAGCCCCAGCCGAGCCCGAAACGGGCCTCGAGCACCGGCTCGACGAACGTGCCCACCACGGCGGCCAGAGCGATCCCCAGAGGCGCCCCGGTCTGCATCACCGCCGCGAACCGGGCCCGCATTCTGGGAGGAAAGGTCTCGGCGACCAGCGTGTGGCCGGCCGCCCATTCGCCGCCCACGCCCAGCCCGGTGATGATCCGGAAGACCAGCAGCCATTCGACGCTGCCGGCCGTCCCGCAGAGGAACGTCCCCATCGAATACAGGGCGATGGTCCAGGCGAGCACGCGCTTCCGGCCGTAACGGTCCGCCAGATAGCCGAAGACGATGCCGCCGGCCGCCGTGGCCGCCAGCGACGAGCCCAGCAACAGTGAAACCGCCGTCGACGAAGGTTGCAGATCCCGCTCGATGGTGTGAAGCAGAAACGAGAACAGCATCAGATCGTAGAAGTCGAACAGCCACCCGGCCCAGCAGAGCCCCAGGATGAGGAAGTGCGTGCGGGTGGGTCGAGGGCTTTCGTTCAGCAAGGTTCGATCCACCGTTTCCGCCTGTGCCCGTTTCCTGGCGCCCCCGGGCAGATGGCGCCGTCTTCCGCCGCCCCGCGGGAACGGACCTGGATCCTCCGTGTCGCCCCCGCAGACAACCCCCCGGCCGTATGTTACACTCAATCGGATCGGGCATGTAGACGGACCGAGAGGCGCGAGCATGATCCCCTCTTTTCGTACCAGCCGGACGGGCTCCTTGTCGCCTGGCCGCCTTGTCGCCGGGTCGCCCCGTCGGCTGCTGGCCCTGGCTCTGTGCGTCTCGTGGACGGTTCCGGTGTCGGGACAGACTCCCGGCACCCGTCCGGCGGGGCGTTCGAGCCTGGCCGCCCTTCAGGTCGCCTGCGTCTCGATCGCCAGCCAGGCGGACATCGATGCCAACGCGACGGCCATCATCGCGGCCCTGGAGCGCGAGGCCCGGGAAAAGACCCGGCTGGTGGTCTTCCCGGAATGCGCTCTCTCGAGTTACGACGCCAAAGCGGTGCGGGCCTTGAGCCCCGAGCAGATCGACGCCGCGATCGGGCGCATCCGCACGGCCTGCCGCCGGCTGGACCTCTACGCCGTCGTCGGCTCCGCCTGTTTCGACGAAGGCCGGCGCTATAACGCCGCGTTCGTCATCGGTCCCGACGGGCGGATCGTCAAACGCTACGCCAAGCGCCACACCGTCGAGGGCGACCTCTTCGCGGACGGCGATCGGCTGGCCATCTTCCGCATCGACGACGTGCCCGCCACCATCATGATCTGCCACGACGAGCGCTACCCGGAGATCTTCCGCATTCCCGTGCTGGCCGGGGCCAAGGTCGGCATCTACATCAGTTGCGAATCGCGCGAGCCTCTCCAGAAGCTCGACAACTACCGCAGCCAGATCATGGCCCGGGCGGTGGAGAACCAGATCAGCGTGGTCCAC
>JABRVU010000174.1:0-5451 GCA_039961895.1 Phycisphaerae bacterium
GGGTGATGCGATAGGTCTGGGTGACGGGGCTGCGCTCGGAGGGCACCGGCGTCCAGCAATACACGGGATAGAAGTCGGGCGTCGGGATGTTCGGCGTGAATCGGGCGACGGCCGTCGCGTTCGGCCCGGCCGTCGCATAGCGGTAACGGATGCCGCTGCTGGTCGCGCCGTTCTCGTAATACTTCGGGGTGTCGGTGGCGTTGCTCCAGGTGCCGCTGTAGGTCACGCCGGGGTCGTCGTTGTCCAGGACGATCTCGACGGGTTGATAGCCCACCGGGCGGAACGGCACCACCGTCGCCCCGGCGTTGTAGGCGTATTGCACGAAGTAGTTGAGCTGTTCGAGGTTGCCGTAGTCCTCGTTCATCGAGAACAGCAGCGGGCGGTCGAGGCTCCAGCTCGAGCTGCCGGCGCTGAAGCCGTGGCCGGCGTTGCAGAAGATGACCACGCCGGAGAGGGCCCCGGCCGGCTGGCCGGCGGCGTTGGCCAGCGGACCGCCGAGCGTTTGCGGTTCGGTGTCAGGTTGAGGCGGCTGCACGCGGGCGGGCTCCGGCTCGGGAGCGTAGGCGGGCTGCACGAGGAAGTCGCCCAACGACCGGTATTCGCCCCCGGCGGTTCGCAGGCGGATGTTGAGCCCCGGCAAGGGGCCGGCTTCTCCCATCAGGTCGGCGATCACCTGGTCGATCGCGCCGGCGTGACTCTCGGAGGGTCCAAAGGCCGCGCCGCCCGGCCCCAGCGTCAGGAAAACGGTGGGCTCGCCGTTGGGGGCGAAGGTCAGTTCGTCGAAGGTGGTGCCGGCGGGCAGGAGCGTCCGGCCATCGGCCGTGGCCAGCGTCCCCATCCGTTCCACGACGTAGGCCAGCCTGGCCTGAAGCGGATCCGGGCCGCCCGACGCCTGGGCGGGGTCGAAGCCGGCCGCATAGGGCAGTTCTGAAAACGTCGGATCGCCTTCGCCGGCTCGGACGATCGGCAACGCCGGCGCGGCCGCCAGGATCAATGCGAAAGCAGCGGCGAATCTCCGCCTCCGGCCGGACATTATCACCCCTTTTGAGCGACGCTCCGCGACGGCCTGCTTTGAGGCCAAACCATTCCCGTATCCTTTCCATTATATCACCGACGCCTTCGCCTTCATCCGCAGGAAGTGGTCGGGGCGACGACCGTCGATGGGGGCTCAGCAGGGCTGTGTCGCGGGTCGACCGGTTGGAAATGGACGAGCAGATCGCCGGCATTTTCCCTTCCTCGACGTTCGCTCGACGACCGCCGGGCTTCGAGCCGGCCGTCCGATCGCTCGAGCGGAGGAGGCGTCGCGGCCCCTGCATCTTCCGACGGTTTGGACGCCCGGCGGCTGTCGCAGGTCAATGACGTTCTGCAACCGAATCCGAGACCTGCCCGCCTGGGTGGTGTTCAACAGCGGCTTTTCCTATTCATGGTGTGCGGATAGCGCCTCGACGACCGCCTGGCGGCCCCTCCCGGCCGGGTTCGAGTCCCCGGGCGTCATCTGGCCGAAGGCGCGATTCACGGGTCATGAACCGTTTGTTGCGTCGCGGGCACGCCCATCGTTCGATATCCAGATCCGCGAAGCCGCCGTTCCCGGCCGACAGGTGAAACAACTCGGAGCCCAAAGCGACGGGCGGCTTCCCACCAAGGGGGCAACGCCGGTGGTGCAAAGCCGAAAGCCACGGCTTGATTTTGACGACACGATGATCCACGATGACAGTCGGTCGGAAACCGGTGGATGAGCCGAGCACAAGTCACC
Source organism: Phycisphaerae bacterium (assembly GCA_039961895.1). Classification (GTDB taxonomy): domain Bacteria; phylum Planctomycetota; class Phycisphaerae; order UBA1845; family PWPN01; genus JAAXZI01. Next base: position 1,754 of record JABRVU010000174.1, read on the forward strand.
GAGGTGCCTCAACGCAGATGCTCATTCCCGCACAGAGATTGGGGACGTGACGTGAAATTCGATGAATCGCGGCGGCTTTACGAGCGCGCGTGCCGGACGGTACCCGGCGGGGTCCATTCCAACGTGCGGGCCAACTGGCGGCCGCACCCGATGTTCTACGACCACGGGCGGGGCAGCCGGGTCTGGGACGCCGACGGCAACGAGTTCATCGACTACGTGCTGGCCCGCGGGCCGCTGCTGCTGGGCCACTCGCCCGAGCCGGTGATCGAGGCCGTCCGCCGCGAGCTGGACCGCGGACTGATGTACGCCGGGCAGTGCGTGCGGGAGATCGAGGCCGCCGAGCGGTTCTGCGAGCTGGTGCCCTGCGCGGACATGGTCCGCTTCGGCAACTCCGGCAGCGAGGCGGTGCATGGGGCCATGCGGCTGGCCCGGGCCGTCACCGGGCGCAACCGCATCATCCGCTTCGAGGGCCACTGGCACGGCTGGCTGGACAACGAGGCCTGGAGTTTCGCTCCGCCGCTGGAGAAGGCCGGTCCGCGCGAATCGCCCGTGCCGTGGCCGGTCAGCCGCGGCCAGCCGCCCAGCGACGCCGCCAACCTGCTGGTCCTGCCGTGGAACGACCTCGACCTGGTCCGTCGGGCTTTTGCCGAGCACGGCCACGACATCGCCGGCGTGCTGACCGAGGCGATTCTCTGCAACACCGGCGCGATCCTGCCCCGGCCGGGTTATCTCGAAGGGCTGCGCGAGCTGTGCACGCGGCATGGCGCCCTGCTGATCTTCGATGAAGTCATCACCGGCTTCCGGGCCAGCCTGGGCGGCGCGCAGGAGTATTTCGGCGTGACGCCCGACCTGGCCACGTTCGCCAAGGGGCTGGCCGCCGGCTTTCCGGTCAGCGCCATCGCCGGGCGGCGCGAGCACATGCAGGCGTTCGGCGATCTGAGCGTGACTCACGCGGGCACGTACAATTCCAACCCGCCGTGCATGGCCGCGGCCAGAGCCGCGATGGAGCTGCTGGCGGCCGACGGCGGCGCGGCCCTCAAGCACGCCCATGAGATGGGCCGGCGGCTCATGGCCGGCATCCTCGAGGCGGGCCGCAGGGCCGGCCGCGACGTGCACGTCCGCGGGATCGGTCCCGCGTTTTTCGTATCCTTCAACGACCGGGAAGAGGTCGTCGATTACCGGTCATCGCTGTCGCGCGACCGCGAGGCCTATACGCGCTTCTGGCTGGCGCTCCAGGAACGCGGCATCCGCACGATCCCGGACGGATTGTGGTTCGTCTCGACGGCCCATACGCCCGCCGACGTCGAGCAGACGCTGACGGCCGTGGCCGAGGCCATGAAGGCCGTGTCGTTCTGAGGAAAGAAAGAGGTGAGAAGTATGAAAGGACTGCTGTTTCGACGGTATGGTCTTTTCTCTGCTCCTCTTCCTCTCTCCCCTTCCCGCTCTTTCCTCTCCTTTTTCCTGGCATTCGCGCCCGCGGCCAATCCCGTGATCGCTCAGGACGCCCGCCAGCAGGCCTTCGAGCGCGTCTTCGGCGACGCCGTCCGACTCGACCCGGCCATCGTGGCCAGGGTCAAGGCCCTCAAGCCCGGCGAGCCCCTGCGGATCGACGCCGACGGCGACGGCAGGAACGACGAATACTGGTTCATCGACCCTTCGCCGCGGCACACCGACAAGGCCCGGCCGATCCTGGTGCGGGTCATCGACGAAGACGGCGACCTGGATGCATACCAGGGGCCCGACCTGGACAGCGACCTGTACGTGGCCGACTGGAAGGCCGATGGGAGCGTCGACGCGGTCATCGACTACACCGATACCGACGGCGACCACGACGTGGACGAGATGGCCATGTATTACTGGTCGCCCAAGGACCATTTCCTGGGCCGGGACGCCCTGCGCTGCTGGTGGGGCCGCGACGATGGCGACGACAACCTGCTCTGGTACGACGTGAACTACACCTACGACCAGGCCCTGTGCCAGTGGCGGTCGCATTTTTCGGGAGATGAGACCTTCGTGGCCTTCGGGCTGACCGCCGAGGCGGACCATTGGGTCTCGATCTGGGAGAACCCGTTCTTGTTCTACGACCCCGACGCCGACGGGTGCAGCGAGGTGGTGGTGCGGTTTTCGGGGCTGGCCGACCGGGTGGAGGCCCTGCGCTACAGTTTCGACGCGGACGACAACGCGGCCGGTCGGCGGACGCACGACTACGACTTCTCGATCACGGCCATCGCCCCCAACAGCCGTTTCACGCGCGGCGACAACCGGGCCGGTTCGGATTTGAGGATTCCGGCCGATCTGACCAGGGGCCTCACGCTGCGGGGCATTCCGACCGGCGGATGGCTTCAGCGCGAACACGCCCAGAAGTTCGCCCGCCAGGCCGCCTGGGCCCGCGCGCTGCTGACCTGGGATGAGATCCACTCCAACACCGCCGAGGATTTCCGGCGCGAGCCGCAGGAGCGCTGGGAGGGGGTCATCAACCATGCCTCCAGAAACTTCCCGCAGGTGGGCGGCCCGCCGACCAGCGCGTTCAACAAGCGCAACGAGGTCGCCACGAACCCCGCGTCGCCGCTGAAGCTCTACTACCACCCGGCCGACCGCAGGCTGCACCTGAAGGGGGCGAGCGAAGGGTGGCTGGACGTGGACTCCGACTTCGACGGCCGGCTGGATGCGCGCTACACCTGGCTGGACGAGGACGGCGACGGGTATTTCGATCGGCGGAGATTCGATTCGGACGGCGACGGGGCCATCGATTCCGATGAGCCCCTGGCGCCGGCGGACCGCCGGGACGTCGAACTGGATTGGAAGACGATCGCGGCCTTTTGCAGGCAATACCCGATCGAAACGATCGCCGTTCAGGAACGCCGGCTTCAGGCATCCGTTCAGGGCACCGCCACCGCCCAGGACTGGGTTCCGCCCAACATCGGGTGGGAGTCGGAGCGCGTCGCCTACCGGGCCTACTGGGGCCAGTTCGATTTCTTCGGCAAGAGCAAGGACGTGCTGATTTACCCGACCATCGGAGCCCAGAGCTATCACGACGAGACCGACTGGGGCATCGACGCGCTGCTGGTGGGCAAGACCTCCGGGATCGGCGGGCTGACGCTGTATCACGAGGGCCAACCCTACCGGGTTCAGAACCCCGCCGGCGAGGGCGGCGTGAAGTTCGAGAAGCGCGAGGTCGCCAAGGGGCCGGTGCGGGCCGTGGTCGAGATCGCCGCCGCCCACATCATCCCTGAACGATCCGATGTGGCCGTGCGCATGACGTGCATCATCCACGCCGGCCACCAGGAGACCGAAATCCGCGCGCAGGTGACCGGCCTGGAGGGCGAAACGCTGCTGGCGCCGGGTTTCATGAAGCTCGATCGTGAGCGGCACTTCATCGAACCCCAGGAGGGCTTTTTCGGCTCCTGGGGCTTCCAGAGCCACGTGATCGGCGACATCGGCATGGGGCTGGTCTTCGACCCGAAATCCTTCCGCGAAATGAAAGACCTGCCCGACGAACGGCGGATCGTGTTGAGCACCTCGAACGGCGGCAACCTGCGATACTGGATCATCGGCGACTGGCGCCGCGGACGCCAATACCCGATCGCGCCCACCGTCGAGAACTGGCGCCGCGAGCTGCGCGACCTGGCCGGTTTGCTGCTCAACGAATCGACCGTTACGATCGAGCGGCCGGAGGAACCGGGAAATGGGAACTGACA
>JABRVU010000175.1:0-5559 GCA_039961895.1 Phycisphaerae bacterium
TATCCGCCGCATTGTTGCACTGCGTTTCGACCGGCGGGCACTTGGTCACCGCCGCCGGGCAGGTGGTCTCGACGGCCTTGCACAGCGTCGGATGCGGCGGACACCGCGTCTTGACCGGCGGACATTTTGTCTCCGCCGGCGGACACCTGGTAGGCGCCGGCGGACACTTGGTCTCGACGGCCGGGCAGCGCGTATCGACCGGCCGGCACGCCGTCTCCACCGCCGGACACCGGGTCCTGCTCGGCGGACACTTCGTCTCCACCGTCGGGCACTTCGTCTCGACCACCGGGCACTTGGTCTCGACCGGCGGGCACCTGGTTTCCACGGGTCGGCAGTGCGTCTCGCGCGGCGGGCATTGGGTTTTGACCGGCGGGCACTTCGTCTCCGCCGGCGGGCAGCGCGTCGGCGCCGGTGGGCATCTGGTTTCAACCGGCGGGCAGCGCGTCTCGACGGGACGGCAATGCGTTTCGCGCGGCGGGCACTTGGTTTCCGCCGGCGGGCAGTGGGTCTCCACCACCGGGCACTTGGTCCGCGCCGGCGGGCAGCGCGTCTCCACCACCGGGCAACGGGTCTCGACCGCGGGGCAGGCCGTCAGCGCCGTCGGCTGCGTGGTTTCCGTCTGGGCCAGGGCGACCCGCACGTGCGCGCCCAGACCCACGATGAGAACAAATGCCCCCGCGCGCCAACAACGATTGTGCCACATGAAACACCTCCCTTGACATGGGCCTCCCGGCGCCGAACCGAAACCCGCCGCCGGAACTTCGAGGGGATGGGGAGACTTGATCTGCCGGACCAGAATATCACCCTCACATCAGCCGATTAAGACGCAAGCCCTCTTCCGCCGCATGTTCAAACGCTCATGCCCGACGGATTATTGTTGGCCGGCAACAAGTGTCTCGAAAACCAGCCATCGGCCAAAGTGATATCCTCGCAACGTAGCGATTCCAGCTTCATTCGCCGGCATTCCCTGGGTTAGGCATCCGTTAGGAAATGTCTTTTCCCCCGCGTCGGGCGTGCCGCCCGAATGCGACCGCCACGAAACCGCATCCATTTTCCAGGGCGTGCCCGGCCTTCGGCTAGATCGGTTGCCCGCGGGCTCTTGTGTCACGCACGCCGTCAACACGGGCGCGATGGATCATCTCCGCCGCGATGCGGGCGGCGCCGTCGGCGGCGCGAGCGGTGCCCAGGGCGGCGATCACGGCGTCGAGGTCGGCCCGCATGGCCGACCGCCGCGGCCCGTTGACCAGCAGGTCGATGGCCTCGGCGGCGATGGGCGCGGTCGAGGTGTAGTAGGGCATGAACTCCGGCACGATCCGCCGGCCGGCCAGGATGTTGACCAGCGACAGGTGCGGCGTGCGGATCAGCCAGCGGGCGATCAGCCGATAGCCCCACTTCGAGCCGTTGTACATCACCACCATCGGCACACGGGCGTAGGCGACCTCGAGCGTGGCCGTCCCCGACGCCACCAGGGCCAGATCGGCGGCGGCCAGCAGCTCGGCATTGCGGCCTTCAACGACACGCGCGCGCAGGCCGACCGGCAACGCTGGTGCGATCTGTTCGGCGGCGGCCGGTCCGGCGGCAGCGAAAAAGAAGGCAGCTTCAGGAAACCGCCCGGCGATGGCTCGTGCGACTTCAATCTGTCCTCCGAGCACTTCGCGGATCACGTGGGCCCGCGATCCGGGCAGACAGGCAATCACCGGCCGGCCCTGGCCCTTGAACTGCTCAACCTTGACGGGATCGGGGCGGACCGCTTCAAGCTGCTCGATCAACGGATGCCCCACGTACCGGGCGGGCACGCCCCGGGCCTGAAAGTATTCCTCCTCAAACGGCAGCAGGCACGCGATGCGATCGACTCGCCGGCGAATACGCCCGATCCTCCAGGATCCCCAGGCCCACACCTGTGGGGCAATATAGTAGAGCACGGGGCAGCCTGCGGCCTTGGCCTTTTTGGCGATGGGCAGGTTCAACGCGGGGGAATCCACAAGGATGACCAGGTCAGCCGGGTCGTTCCTGAGCAGTTTGCCGACCCGCCGGAACAATCGAAAGGCTCGTCCCACCTGGCCGATGGCACCGGCCAGCATGGCCGACCGGACCGTCCAGTCCTCGATCGCCTGACAGCCCTCGGCCTGCATGCGCGGCCCAGCGATCCCATAGAAGCGGGCCTGGGGCAGGTATCCGCGTAAAGCGCGGATGAGACCGGCCGCATGTTGGTCGCCGCTCGGCTCAGCGGCGGAGAGGAACACATGGGAGCTCGAGCTGGCTGGCGGAATACCGTCAGTTTCTGATGGGGGCTCGCTGGTCACAACGGCGGAATCTAGGCCGTGCCATGATCCGGGTCAATGACGGCTGGTCGGCCGGGCGGGCGTCCGCAACCCCTGTTGATTTTTGCCCCCCGCCTTGCCCTTGGCTTGCCGGGCGGGGTCGGTTATCATACGAAGTTCCTGTATCGCCCGATCTGAGGGCCCACGCGTGGTGTGCCCGCGGCTCTGGTGAGCCTGCGTCCTTTGTGCGGGCGCGGGTGTGGGGGTCTTTTTGCGCGAATGGGTCGCGCGCCCCCGGCGGGTCTGCGATGCTCGCCGGTCGGTGGTTTATCCCGAGTCGCCCGTGGAGGTGTCGTTTGGCGTCTGAGCTGGTGCGGAACCTGATCGAATCGGGGGTCCATTTCGGCCATCGGACCAGCCGGTGGAACCCCAAGATGCAGCCTTACATCTTCGGTAAGCGCAACCTCATTCACATCATCGACATTCGCGAGACCATCAAGGGCATCCTCAAGGCCAAGAAGTTCCTGTCCGGCATCGTGGCCAGAGGCGAGGACGTGCTCTTCGTGGGCACCAAGCGCCAGGCCCGCAACGCGGTCATGAGCGTGGCCCAGCGGACCGGGATGCACTACGTCTCGGAGCGCTGGCTCGGCGGAACGCTCACCAATTTCCGCACCGTGCGCTCGCGGCTCCAGCGGCTCGAGGAGCTCGAGGCCATCGAGCAGCAGGGACTCCTGGAGGAGAAGTACAGCAAAAAGGCCATCTCCTCGATCACCCGGGAACGGCGCAAGATCAAGCGCAACCTCGAGGGCATCCGGCGGATGAACAAGCTGCCCGGCGTGGTCGTGCTGGTGGACGCCCGTCGTGAGCACATCGCGGCCAAGGAGGCCCGCAAGCTCAACATCCCGGTGATCGGGATCGTGGATACCGACTCGGACCCGGATTTCGTGGACATCGTGATCCCCGGCAACGACGACGCGATGCGGGCGATCGAGCTGATCATGGACCAGTTCGCCGACGCGATCGAAGAGGGCAAGCGGGCCCGGCCGGAAGATGCGGCGCCGACCGAGGGCGGTCCGCAGTCGCGCGGCCCGCGTCCGGATCGGCGTTCACGACGAGTGACGGCCCGCGCCGACGAGGCCGGCCCGGCCTCCGAAGGCGCGGAACCGCCCGCGGCCGAATCACCCGCGCCGGGCGCCCCCGCGACGGTGGACGACGCCGTGGTGTCCTCGACCTGACGGATACGAACGAGCGGTCTTATTCCGCGGTCCGACCGGCCGGCCGAGGTCTCGCCGCGTGCCGGCCTTTCACGAGGCAAACAACCGGGCCCGATCGAGCCGACGCCAACACCGCCCCGCGGGCCGGGCGTTCGCCGCCAAGGGTCTTGCCCTCGCGCGGCGGGTCGAAACGGGCTGGAGAGCGACGCGATACGGTTTGGAGCAAGCAATGGCTGAGATTACGGCACAGATGGTGAAAGAACTCCGCGAGCGCAGCGGATTGCCGATGATGGATTGCAAGCAGGCCCTGACCGAGACGGGCGGGGATTCGACCAAGGCCCTCGAGCTGCTCCGCAAGCGCGGGGCGGCGGCGGCGGAGAAAAAGGCCGGCCGGGCCACCTCCGAAGGCCGCATCGGCAGCTACGTCGATCGGGCTAGGGGCGTGGGCGCACTGGTCGAAATGCTCTGCGAGTCGGCCCCGGTCAGCAACAACCCGATGTTCAAGGAGCTGGCCGACGGCATCGCCAAGGCGGCGGCCCTCTCCGGTGAAACCGACCCCGAGAAACTCAAGTCGGTCCCCTCGGCCGACGATCCCGGCCAGACGGTGGCCGACCTCATCCACGCCGTCGTCAACGTCATCCGCGAAAACATGCAGATCGGGCGGATCATCCGCGTGCAGGGCCGCCCGGCGGCCTACGTGCATTTCAACGGCAAGGTGGGCGTAATCGTGGGCGCCGAGGGCGGCAACGCCGACGACGCCCTGCTCAATGACGTGTGCATGCACATCGCCGCCATGAGCCCCCAGGGCGTCTCGCGCGAGGACGTGCCCGCCGACCTGATCGCCAAGGAACGCGAGATCGCCGCCGAACTCGTCCGCCAGTCCGGCAAGCCCGAGAACATGATCGACAAGATCGTCTCCGGCAAGATGAACCGCTGGTTCGCCGAGCGCGTGCTGATCGAGCAGCCATTCGTCAAGGACGACAAGCGCACCGTGGGCGACGTGCTCAAGGCCGCCGGCACCCGCATCGTCGGCTTCACGCGCTTGCAGGTGGGCGTGGCCTGAGTATGGCGCCCCCGGACCCGTGGGGCGCCGGCGTCCCGCCGGGGCGCCATGGGGGATGAAGTAGCACGCTCAGCAGAGGGAGTCGGGCACGTGACCACCGCGGGCAGGCCGGCATTCGGGCGGGTGTTGCTCAAGATCAGCGGCGAAGGCCTGGCCGGTCCGGAGGGTTTCGGCATCGGCGGCGAGGCCCTCAACCACGTCGGCACGGAAATCCGCGAGGTCCACGCCCTGGGCGCGCAGGTCGCCATCGTCGTGGGCGGGGGCAACATCCTTCGCGGCGAGCGCTTCGCCCGCGAGACCCACATCACCGAGTCCACCGCCCACTACATGGGCATGCTGGCCACGGTCATGAACGCCCTGGCCCTTCAGGAGACCCTCGAGGCGATGGGCATGCAGTGCCGGGTGCTCTCCTCGCTGACCATCGCGTCGGTGTGCGAGCCGTTCGTGCGCCGGCGGGCGATCCATCACCTGGAGAAGGGGCGGGTCATCATCCTGGCCGCGGGGACGGGCCGGCCGCACTTCACCACCGACACCGCCGCCGCCCTGGCCGCCGTCGAAATCCAGGCCGACGCCCTGCTCAAGGCCACCCAGGTGGACGGCGTCTACAGCGGCGACCCCAAGAAAGACCCCGCCGCGCGGTTCTTCCCGCGGTTAAGCTACGACCAGGTCATCGACCAGCGGCTGAAGGTCATGGACGTCAGCGCCGTGGACATGTGTCAGCGCAACGGCGTGCGCATCCACGTCTTCAACCTGCACAAGCCCGGAAACATGAAACGGCTGATCGAAGGAGAACCGGTGGGGACGGTCATTTCCTCGTGATCCGCCCGCGTGGCCCTTGAAAGCGGGGCGGAAGCCGCGGTCCGGCGCATGAAAAAGGCCGCCTTCGCGGCCTGTTGCAGGTTTGAAACCAATTTGAGTTCCGCGGCCGCGGAAGGCGGCCGGAACATTACACGTTCGACAGCCGGCCCGACGCCCGCAAACCAACGGTGACTCGACGCACGGCGCCGGTGTCGGGCCTGGG
>JABRVU010000176.1:0-4973 GCA_039961895.1 Phycisphaerae bacterium
CCCCCGCGCCCGCCCACGCCGCCATCCAACGGTACGAACCCATCCTGCACATTCCTTGTTCTGGTCGTCCCCGGTTCCCGATTGGCCGTTGATCCGCGTCGCGGCCGCCAAACTGGGAACCGGGAACTGGAAACTGGGAACTCTCGTCTATTGTCCCGCGCGGCGACTGACGCGAATGCGGAAGGTCCGCTCGCCGGTGACCGCGAAGTCGGTGTCGAAGCGGACGACCTTGACCTCTGAATACCTCTGGATGTCCGACCGTCGGCTGTCGGCCAGGATCTGGCGGCGGAAGGAGGGCAGCTCGGGCATTTCGGTCTGATCGACGGCCAGGCCGCCGGCCGGCAGCGCCAGCCGCAGGTACACCCCGTTGTCCGGGCAGGAGGCCAGCCGGTTGAACGCCGCCAGGGCCTCGGCCAGGGTGTCGGCCCGGTACAGATGCGGCTTCTCGGCCCGCGAAGCCATGACGTGAACCCGCGGCGAGCACACCGCCAGCTCGTAATCGCCGTCGGGCAGATCCGCCGGAAGATCCAGCGCATAGGTCGCGTGGGTGTACGCCGGGTCGCGGCGGTAATGGAACCAGCGCACGCGGGCCTCGACCGTCTCGCCCGGCTTGAACAGCGTCCGCGGCAGGATCACCTCGTCGAAGCTGGCGGCGCGGGCCCCCTTCTCGACCGTGACCTGGGCCTTGGCGGACTTGACCTTGGCCTTTCCGAACGGCGCGTTCATCAGCGACATGGCCGGCATGGCCATGTCCGTCGCCGCTCCGCCGGCTCCGCGCTGACTGGTGAAGTTCGCGCTCTTGAACGTGCCCAGCCCCTCGTACTCGACCTCGACCTGGTAGCGGACCGTGTGCTCCTCGGGCGGGTCGCTGTGGGCCAGAACGCTCTCCCACACGCCGTTCATCAGCAGCATCGGCGTGAAGGAGTCCTCGCGCATGACCTGGTAGCGGTAGGTCCGCGTACCGCGAACGTCCGTGACGGTCACCTCCAGGGGAATCATGGCCGGGGCGGCGCCGACGATGCCGAAGATGCCGGTGTTCTCATCGCCGTAGAGCGTGCCGACCACCTTGAGGGCCGCGCCCATCTTCTCCGACCGGGCCACCGAGGGGATCACCGTGTGCACGATGCCGGTGGCCAGCGGCAGCTCGATGTTGCCCATGCTGAACATGCTGTGGCCGAAACCCAGCACTTTGTCGCCGAGCACCTCGGTGCAGGTGCCCAGCCCCTCCATCATCATGTCGCCGGTCATCATGGGGATGCACAGGGCCGAACCGGGTTCGAGCTTGAGGTCGGCGTACTGGGCCTTGACGGCCTCGGAGGCGGCGCCCGAGGCCACCGGTTCGAACCCGAAGCGTTCCAGCGAGCGGCGCAGCCGGTCCATCGACCGCCCGCTTCCGCCGGAGACCATCACCGGGATGGTCAGCGGACGCAGGGCCCCGGCCGGCGGCCGGGCCTTGGGCTTGTCCCGGTTCAGCCGCTGCACGTCGTCGTTCAGGACGCTGAAGGCCGAGGCCTCGTCGATGGGCTCCGGCCAGACCCGTCCGACCAGTTCGCCAAGCGGCCAGCCGGCGCTGCGCCCGGAGGGCTCCTCGCGCCGCGGCGGCTCTTCGCCGGCCGCCGCCTGGGTGGCCAGGATCGGCTTGGCCGGCATGCGCACCTCGGGGATGGGCAGCATCTGGGTGATCGGCTGCACGCCGCAGATCGGGTCTTTGTTGAACGTCCAACCGTAGGCCACCGCTCCCATCATCCGCTCCGCGCCGGTGCCCTCGTCCACGATGTAGCAGGGAGAGCCGCTCATGCCGCCGATGATCCCGGTATGCTCGAGGTTCAAGCCGCTGCAGCGCACCAGGATCACGTCCTGCTTGGCGTAGAAGGCGTTGCGCATGACCGCAATGACTTCGACGTTGAAGCGTTCGATCCTTCCGCCGGACATGACCGTCCGGCCGTAGCCCTTCATGCCCGGCCGGAGTTCGTCGGGGGAGATGTACTTGGCCGGGTCGTATCCCGCGCGGGCCGGACCGGCCGCCGCCAGCATCCACAACACCGCCGTCAGGCCGCGAATCGAAAGCCGCGGGCCGTGGGTTTGATACCGAACGGACATACAGGTGCTCTCCGGGCAGTTCCCCATTCAGGGCAAACCGTTAATGTATCTCCAGGCAGCCTCGCCCGCAACTCAACGCGCAACCGCGGGTGTATGTGTATAGATGTGCGTATCGGGTACGCGCACAACAGGCGGGCGGCATGGCAACCCGCCAACCGCGACTCGTTATGTCGCACGGCACCCGGCAAGCCACAAATCCAGCGAAGACGGGAACCACCCGTGGTGGGCGCTGTTTTCCCACCTTTCATTTCTCGCTTCTGAGTTCTCAACTTCGGGGTTCTCCGTTCCCCAGCGTAGCCGTATGCAACGCTGGGGTCGAGTGACGGTGGGCGAGTCGTTAGAATGGCCACCGTTCCGTGTGCCGGTCCGGCTGGCCGTGCACTCGTCGAGGCGGCCGTCCTTCAGGAGACTCGAGTCATGCCGACGATCGTTCATGCCCGGGGGTTGGTGGCACGAAACGCGGAGGCCCCACCAGGAGCGGCCTGCCACCGTGCCGGCAGCGGGACGATAACATCCGCCCACGACCGTCGCCCGAGCCGGCCGCGGACCGGCTGGCGAAGTCGGCGCATGGGTCCCGCGCCCTCCAGCCGGTACTGGGCCCTGGCCGTCGGATTGGCCTTCATGGCCGTCATCATCACCTCCCCGGCCACGGGCGCGGATGAACCTGGCCCGGCCACCCGCCCCGCCACCCAGGACCTGGGCAACGGTTTTCGCCACCACGGCGTGGCCACGCCGGTGAGCATGCATCGCGGAACGGTGGCCACCATCGACGGCGCCGGCCGCAACGTCGTCCTGGTCTGGCTGTTCGACCATCGCGGCGGATACGCCCTGCTGCTCATCGACGCCGAAACCGGCAAGAGCGAACAGTTCCCCGTGCCCTTTCCGCCCGGCGGCGACTGCCCCTATGCCTCCATCCTCTCCAGCGCGAACAAGTACTACACCCATTTCAACGGCTATTTCGTCGAGTTCGACCCCGCCGGGCGCGCGTTCACCTTTCACCGCCAGACCGCCCCGCGGATGGCCATGGGCATGACCGAGGACGACCACGGCGTGATCTGGTCGGTCACCTATCCGCAGAGCGGCGTCGTTTCCTTCGACCCCAAGTCGCGGGCGTTCAGGGATTACGGCCACGTGCACAAGGAGAACTGGGAGCAGTATCAGCGCTACGTGGCCACGGATGACGCAGGCTGGCTCTACTTCGGCATCGGCAACACCTCCAGCCACGTCTTCGGGCTCGATCCGGCCACGGGCCAGGCCCGGCCCATGATCCCGGAGAAAGAGCGGGTGCGCGGGTCCGGGGTGGTCTACCGCGACGTGAACGGCAAGGTGTATGGCTCGCCGGGCACCGATAAGGAAGGGGCAAACCCCAAGCCGGAGACGTGGTACGAACTGTACAAGGGCCAGGCCCGCAGACTCGACCGACGGCCGGACATCCGCACCAAGCCGATGATCACCGGCTCGCAGGGGCTCTTCCACGCCGACTTCCCCGACGGCAAGCGGCTGAAAACCTGCGATCTCGTCGAACGGACCCTGATCGTGGAGGACCCCAAACAGGGGACGGTCAAGACCCTCCGCTTCGATTACAGCAGCGAGGGGGCCCACATCATGGGCCTGGCCGCCGCCCCCGACGGGACCATCTGCGGCGGCACGTCCTTTCCCATGCGCTTCTTCAGCTTCAATCCGAAGTCGGACACCTGGATCAACCGCGAGTGTTACATCCAGTGGAACACCGTCGCCCGCCAGCGGGACCGGTTCTTCGTGGGCGGGTACACCGGCGGCTTCCTGCTGGAGTGGGACCCGGCCCGCGCGTGGGTGCCCACCGAGAAGGGCAAGCCCGACTGCAACCCGCTGTGGCTGACCGAGTGCTCGCCGGACATCTACCGCCCCCACGAGTTGCTGGCCCATCCCGACGGCGACACGCTCATCCTGGCCGGCACGCCCAACTACGGCTTCACCGGCGGCGGCCTGATGTTCTGGAACCGCAAGACCCGCCAGCGCGTCCTGCTCAAGCACACCGACGTCCTCCCGCTGCACTCCACGATCAGCCTGGCGGCCCTGCCGGAAGGCAAGCTGCTGGGCGGCTCGACCACGGCGCCCGGCACCGGCGGCGAGCGGCTCGCCGGGCAAGCCGAACTCTACATCCTGGACATGAACAGCAAGAAGATCGATTGGCATCAGCCCGTCTTTCCAGGCGTTCAGGAGTATTCCGATCTGTGTCCGGGCCCGCGGGGGCTGGTCTTCGGCTTCGCGGACCGGGCCCGTTTTTTCGTCTTCGAACCGGCCGGGCGCAAGGTGGTTCACGAACAGGACACCAGGTCCCGCTTCGGTCTCACCAACTCGCAGCAGGGGCCGAGAATCTTCGTGACCGACCCGGCGGGCACGGTCTATATTCTGTTCACCAAGGGAATCGGGCGGGTCGATCCGACCACGTTCGAGATCACGCTGCTGGCCGAGTCCCCGGTCCCCATCGGGCCGGGCGGCGATTATCTCGACGGCCGCATCTACTTCGCCAGCGGCTCGCACGTCTACAGTTTTCAGGTGCCCAGGAGTTCCAGTCACTGAACGGGAGCGTGGCAGATGACACAAGCAGTAGTGCCAGGAGGACTTAATTCCCCCGGGGTGATGGGCGCGGTGGCGTGGCTGGCCGTTTTCGCGGCGTCCACGGCCACCGCCGGACCGCCCCTTTATAACGGGATCGTCCTGCCCGACGAATGGCCCCCGCGGATCGAGAAGCTCACCCGCGAGCCGATGGCCGTCCCCTACCTTCAGAACCGCCCCGAGGTGGTGCCCATCGACGTGGGCCGGCAGTTGTTCGTGGATGACTTCCTGATCGAAAAAACCGATTTGCGGCGCACCTTCCATCGGCCCCGCCC
>JABRVU010000177.1:0-4856 GCA_039961895.1 Phycisphaerae bacterium
GGGTGCGTGACTGAATCCGCGGGACCTGAATTCCGTAGCGACCGGCCCCTGTGCCGGTCGCTGGAACGGTTTCGGGTCTTCCACGGCCCGCACGGGGGCGGGCCGCTCCATTGCCTGCCCCCGCCCCATGCGTCACGGACCCGTCATGGGCCCCGTGGGGCGGCTTCCGCTTGACAGCCCGGCGGAGACGGTCCATGATGGCGGCCCCGTTCGAGGATGATCGGGCGGGCGTTTCGACAATCGGGCGTCTGATCGTGGGGTACCGGCTGAAGCGAACGGCCAGGCGTTGGCCACGATCCAGCAGCAAGGCCAATCGGCTTCGCCCCGGCCAGGACCAACGCCTGGCGGCTCGGGCGGCGGCGATTGGCCTTATTCGTCTCCCCCTGGCCGGGTCCGTGATTTCAGGTGCGTCCGAAAACGCGACATGCCGACCGGCTGGAAGCCGGTTCCACGCGGGTTGGCAGGACGCACGCTTCACTCAAGCGATCCGTCATTGCAGAGCTGAGGCTTGCGCGAGCCGCGCCGGACCGGCGGGCAGCAGGTCCAGGAAACGTCGTGCCGGATCCAGAATCGCTAAGACGAGGCGGTGCCACAAGTGAGCGACGACATCACCCGACCGCAGGAAGACCCCCACGGCGAGGAGTTGACCGGACGGCCGCCGGTGGACGAGTCCCTTGCCGGTCCCGAGCCGCAGGCCCTCACCGATCCGACGCCGGTCGATGAAAACCAGGACCTCGCCGAGGATCAGGAAGAGCCACAGGACGAAGCCGGCGAGAAACCGAAGGTCCCGCTGATCGAGCGGCTGAAAGAGCGCGTCCAGGTCGAGGCCGAGGACGCCGGACCCTTGCGCAAAAAGCTGACCGTCACCGTCCCGGATGACCTGCTCAAGGAAGAGGTGGACGAACAGTACAAGGAGCTGCGGCGGGACGCGATCGTTCCGGGTTTCCGCCGCGGCCGGGCCCCACGCCGGCTGCTTGAAAAACGCTTCGGCCTGGAGGTCAAAGACACCCTCCTCCAGCAGCTCGTTTCCAACGGCTACCTGGCCGCGGTCGAAAAGCTGAAGCTCAAGCCCATCAGCGATCCGCAGATCTGGGCGACTGAAAAGGGCTCCACCGGCCAGCGGCTGCTGGGGGTGCAGAAGGCCATCGCCACGCTGGACCTGCCCGACGAAGGCCCGCTGACCTTCGCCTGCGAGGTCGAGGTGCAGCCCGAGTTCGAGCTGCCGCCGCTGGAAGGCATCCCGGTGGTCAAGCCCGTGCTGACCATCACGGACGCCGACGTGACCGCCCAGATGGACCGCGTTCGGCGCAACCTCGGCCGTTTCGAGCCGGTTCCCGACCAGGCCGTCCAGCCGGACGACGTGCTGTACGCCGACGTCAGGATCACCGCGGACGGCCAGGTGCTGCACGAGCACAGCCGGGCGCGCCTGGCCGCTCGTCCGCAGGTGATCGAGGGCGTACCGCTGACCAACCTGGGCGAGGTACTGACCGGTGCCCGGGTGGGCGACTCGCGGACCGCCACCGGCGTGCTGCCCAACGATTACGAAAAGGCCGAGTTCCGCGGAAAAGAAGCCACCTTCGAGGTCAAGGTGCTCGAAATCCACCGCCTCAAGGTTCCCGACGAGAATGAGGCCTACTATAAGACCCTCGGTTTCGACAGCCTGGACGAGTTCCGCAGCTACGTCCGCAACGAGATGGAGAGCGAATTGAACGCCCACATCCACCGGGGCATGCAGGGCCAGATTCAGAAATACCTGCTCGACAACGTGAGCCTCGACCTGCCCGAGCAGTTCTCCAACCAGCAGGTCAACCAGGTGGTGGTCCGGCGGATGGTCGAACTCTATAATCAGGGGTATCCGCCCGCCGAAGTCGAAAAGCAGATGGATGAGTTGAGAACCGTGGCCCGCGAGAAGGTGGCCCGCGACCTCAAGCTGGCGTTCATCATGGAAAAGCTGGCCGAGCAGATCGAGGTGCACGTCACCGAGGGAGAGATGAACGGCATGATCTCCATGATCGCCCAGCGGCAGAACCGGCGGTTTGACCGGGTGCGCGACGAGCTGATGAAAGAGGGAAGCACCGCCACCCTGTATATCACCCTCCGGGATCACAAGATTCTCAACCGGTTGGTCGATATGGCCAAGATCACCGAGAAGACGCCGGAGGCCGGCGAAAATCCGTCGCCCGAGGGTTCGCCCGCCGCCGCTCAGCCCGATCCGCAGTCCACCTGATCGCCCGGGGACGGCGGCCGGCAGGCCGCGAACGAGTTACGGAAAGTGAAAGCCATGCATCATCCTTTTGACGTGTTGGGGGCTCTCAACCAGCAGTATCCGCCGTACCAGCGCTACCGCGAGATGTCCGTCGAGGACATGCTGCTTGAGAACCGGATCATCTTCCTGGCCGGCCCGATCAATGAGCGTTCGGCCATCATGGTGATCATGCGCATGCTCTACCTGCAATCCATCAAGAAGGACCAGCCCATTCACCTGTACATCAATTCGCCCGGCGGGCTGGTCGATCAGACCCTGGCCATCTACGACACCATGCAGTTCATGGGTTCGGACGTGGCCACCTATTGCATCGGCCAGGCGGCCAGCGGGGCGGCCATCATCCTGGCCGCCGGCACCAAGGGCCAGCGCTTCGCCCTGCCCAACGCCAAGGTCATGCTCCACCAGCCCTACGGCGGCGTGACCGGCCAGGCCGAGGACATCCGCATCCAGGCCGAGGAAGTCCTCAAGGACAAGAAGCTGCTGATCGAGATCCTGGCCAGGCACACCGGTCAGGACACCGAGAAAATCGCCAAGGAAACCGAGCGCGACCGGTACATGAGCGCCCGCGACGCCCTCGCGTACGGGCTGGTCGACGAAATCCTGGCCGAACCCGACAAGGACAAGAAGAAAAAGAAGCCGTGAGCCCGCCACCGCCCCGGGCCTTGGGCCCGCGCCGCCCGGCGGCAAACCGGGACATACTGAGAACCGTCATGGACCACTTAGTTCCCATCGTCATCGAGAAAACCGGGCGGGGCGAGCGCGCCTACGACATCTATTCGCGCCTGCTCAAGGACCGGATCATCTTCCTGGGCGGCCCCATCGACGACACGGTCGCCAACCTGGTGGTGGCCCAGATGCTGTTCCTCTCCAACGAGGACAGCAAGCTGCCCATCAGCTTCTACATCAACTCGCCGGGCGGGTCGGTGTCGGCGGGGTTGGCCGTCTATGACACCATGCAGTTCCTGCGCTGCGAGGTGCACACCTTCTGCGTGGGCATGGCCGCCAGCATGGGGGCGGTGCTGATGGTCGGCGGGACCAAGGGCAAGCGCTACATCCTGCGGAACTCGCGCATGCTGCTGCACCAGCCGCTGATCAGCGGCGTGCTGGAGGGCCCGGCCACCGACCTGTCCATCGAGGCGGCGGAGATCATCCGCCTGCGGCTGCGGCTCTATGAGATCATCGCCAAACACTCGGGCCAGCCGCTCGAGAAGGTCGAGCGCGACTGCGACCGCAACAAGTGGCTGGAGGCCACTGAGGCGGTCGAGTACGGGCTGGCCGACCAGGTCCTCGAACGCATGCCCGAACCGCCGCCGCGCAAACCCGAATCGGTGGAGTAGACCCGCGAGCCGCCGGACGGGCGCGCCGCGGGCCGAAGAGCCGCGGGGCCCAGGATGCGGAGCATGAGCAGGCGTCACGCTGTCAGGCTGGCCGTCGCCGTCCTCTCGATGCTGCCGCCCTGCGCCTGTATTTCCGGGGAAGACTACGCCCAGCTTCAGCGCGAGCTGCTGGCCGCCCAGGACCAGGTCCGCAAGCTCCAGCAGGACCTGGCCGCCCGCGATCAGACCATCGACCTGCTGAAGTCGGACGTGGCCCGGGCCCGCAACCTCGATCCGGGCCAGCTCGAACTGCTCGTCGTGCCCGAGCGCATCGAGATCGAGCGGCAGTCGGGCGGCTTCAACGCCGACGACAAGCCCGGCGACGACGAGCTGGTGCTGTACATCCGGCCGATCGACCGCAACGGCGACGTGGTCAAGGCCGCCGGCGCCATCGCCGTCACCCTGCTCGATCTGACCAACCCGTCCAGCCCGGTCGTGCTGGGCGAGTACCAGTTCGACGCCCGCAAGACCCGCGAGCTGTGGTACGGCAGGATGTGGACGCACCACTTCACCGTGCGCTGCCCCTGGTTCCAGGGCCGCCCGCCGCCCCACGAGGAAATCACCGCCCGGGTGGAGTTCACCGACCTGCTCAGCGGGCGGAAGCTGACCGCCCAGGGCGTGTTCAAGATCGACCTGCCGGGTCAGCCGTCCAGCACGGCGACGCAGTAGCACTCCACAACCGGCTGTTTTTTTCACGGGGTCGCGCGCAACCGTAAACACCCGCCGAGTGAGGACGAGCGAGTAGCGAGTCCGGACAAGAACACGCGTAGTGTCTGCGGCCCGCGCGGTCCTGGTGCGTTCATGACCCTTGCTTAGATCGACTCGGCGGCGGACGGGACGAGCGGTTTTGGATTGCCAAGGGTCCTGGTGTAGACTCCTGCCTGGCGGGCGCGCGGGGGCCCGCCGGCGGCCAGGCGGCGACTCATGGTCATCAATCTCTTGTGTATCGGCGACGTCGTCGGCAAGCCCGGCCGATCCGTGCTGGCCCAGGCCCTGCCCGGGTTGGTCGAGCGGCACGACGTGCATTGCGTCATCTGCAACGCCGAGAACATCGCCGGCGGCTCGGGGCTGACTCCCCAGCTCTTCGAGAAAATCCGCCGCTACGGCGTGGACCTGGTCACCTTGGGCGACCACATCTATCGCCGGCAGGAGGTCATCCCGCTGCTTGAGAAGAGCGACCGCATCGTCAAGCCGGCCCAGCAGCGACAGGACGG
>JABRVU010000178.1:0-4378 GCA_039961895.1 Phycisphaerae bacterium
GCCGGTGGCGCCTCCGGTGCCGGGCGGCGCCGTCTTGGGTTGAACCGCGGGCTTGAGCTTTCCGAACATCCTCGAACCTCCCGTCTGCGGCACGGGCCCGAGGCCCGCGCGAACATCGGCCGGCCGCCGGCCTTACGATCACGACACCCCGCTGAAGATCCGCCCGAGCAGCCCCTGCCGGGCCGGAGAATCCGGGACCTCCTCCTGGGGGTGGGCGATGCGCTCGGCCAGCTCCCGGATGGCCAGCCGCACCCGCGATTTCGGGGCGTGCTCCAGCAGCGACACCCCCACGTTGATGGCCGTGCTCACCGTCTTCCAGTCGTCCGGGATCTGGTGGCTGACCTTCATGTTGAGCGTCTTCTCGATGTGCTCGACGTTGAGGTGCCCCGAGTCCCGCCCCGCGCGGTTGCAGACCAGTCGAAAGCGGCTCAGGTTGTAGCCGTTGTCGCGCAGCTCGTTGAGCATGCGGTGGGCGTTGCGGACGCTGGGCACCAGCAGTTGCACGACCAGCAGGGTGACGTCGGCCAGGTCCAGGACGGCCAGACCCCCCGAGTCGTAGCGGTTGGGCCCGTCCACGATCACGTACTCGTACACCTGCTGGAGGGAGCTGAGCACGGAGGCATAGTGGGCGGCGGTGATCTGGTCGGCCTGGGCGAACTGGTTGGGCCGGGCCAGCAGGTGCAGTCCCGAACCGTGCTTGACCATGGCCTTGTCGATCATGGCCGGGTCGAGCTGCTCGGGCGTGTCGCACAGGTCGGTGATGGTGTAGTCGGCCTGAAGGTCCAGCATGGTGGCCAACTGCCCGTAACGGAAGTCCAGGTCCACCAGGGCCACCGGGCGCTTGCGGGTGGGCAGGTCGTTGAGTTCGGCGGCCAGGTTGACGGCCAGGGTCGAGGCCCCGGTGCCGCCGGCGGTGCTGAGCACCGAGACCAGCGTGCCGACCTCGACGGTGGCCTGGTTCTGCTCGCGGATTTTCTCCACCGCCTCCGACAACTGGGCCCGGTCGATCGGCTTGGAGATGAACTCGCGGATGCCGGCCCGGACGGCGCGCAAAATGAGCTGCCCGTCGGTCGTGTCGGAGACGACCAGGATGGCCAGCTCCGGTCGGGCCCGGGCGATGTCGATCACCGCCGGCAGCACCCGCTCCGGCAGCGGATCCAGGTGCACCAGAAGCAGATCGACGGGAAACTGCCCGAGGGCCTGGTCCAGCAGGCCCAGCTCGTCCAGCTCCGCGACGATCTGCACGCCGTCAAGACTCAGCAGATCCGAGCGGATCGTGGCCGAGTAGTCTTCATCGGCGTTGAAAACAATGACACGAGCCGATTGCCTCATGTCCGTCCTTCAACGATGCACGTCGCACGGGCTCCGCCGCCGGTGCGGTCAGGTCCTCTATTCGATGAGGGCCACCGGACGCTTTCCGCCCAGCTTCTGGAAAATCTGCTGGAGCGTGGCCTGATACGTGCTGACGTCGCCTCCCGCGTGGAAGTGCTCGCCTTTGCCGATCTGGGCCACCTGCTCCATGAGATCCTGGTCCGCGTCCGCGCCCACGCTGATGGTGTATATCCGGACCGGCGCATTGGGCGGCTGCGGATTGCGCGCGTCCGCGGCGGCGGCGAGGGTGTCTGCCTTCGCCTGAGTCTCGTTATATTGTGTCGGATTATTGCGGGTCTGATTTGCGATACCGTCGGTCAATAACAGCATGATCTTGGCCGCGTTGGGCCGCTGGTTGGGGCTGTTGAAGAGCACATCCACGCCCTCGTCGATGCCCTGGGCGATGTTGGTGTTATTGCTCCACATGCCCGCCTGGAGCTTGGCGACCTTGGCCTTCAGGCCGTCGAGATCGTTGACCAGCCAGGACAGCTCGCCGGGTTTATCGGCCGGGCCGTAGCTCTGGGTCCCATAAGCGACCATGCCCACCAGGTCGTTGCCCTCCAGGCCCTTGATGATGTCGATGGCCGTCTTCACCGCGTCGGACACGGCGCCCATGGGCTGCTCCGGGGCCCCGGCCAGGCCCGGCGAACTGCTGTTGGCCGGATACCGATCCTGGATGTAGTCCGTCAGCAGCTTGAGCCCGAACCGCCAGCGCAGATCGGGATTGCCGTAGTAGCTGCTCGAGGGATCGTATTGCAGGAACCGGTAGCTCAACCCGGTGTCCGAGGTGATGCTGTCCGACTTGCTGATGTCGGTCACGTAATCGATGAAACCGTCCCAGCTTCCGCCGATCTTCCTGGAGTTGGTCGCCGGGTTGCTGGAGCTGGAGGGGTAGGGAATCATGTTGACGACTTCGCTGGCGTCGATGACGTTGTCGCCGTTGCCGCCGGGCTGCCCGCCGGGCTTGCCGCTCTTCCAGCGGTCGATGCCCAGGGCGACGCGGATGCGCCGGCGGTAGTTGGCCTTCTGGGTGCTGTTCGAGGTGCTGGTCTCGGTGCCGGCGCCGGTGGCGCTGTTGATGACGCTCATCTCGGCGGCGGTGTAGGTCCCGTAGCCCTTGGCGGAGAGCGTCTGGCTGACCCAGGCGGAGGTGAGCGACCAGGCCGTGCCGCGCTTCAGCCGCACCAGCCCCGGGTCATTGGCGAAATCCCAGTCCGGTCCGACGGTGTCGGTGCCCCAGGCGTTCATGTTGCCGAAGCTCGGCCCGGCGGCCTGGCCGTCGACGTAGGGCTGGGGCGCCAGCGTGGTATCCCACAGGTGGGCCCACACCGGGCGGAGGTTCACGTCGGTCAGGCGATAGTGGACCAGGCTGCTGTCGTCGTTGTGCGACGCGGACAGGTCCAGGACGAAGACGATGTCGCGCGGGGTGAGCACCGCCGTGGCCGTCGCGGAGACGTCCACCGAGGACTTGCCGAAGATGGTGCCGAAGAAGAGCGGTACGCCCCCGTTGGGCGAGCCGGTGGTGCGGCGCACCTTGACGCGGATGGCGTTGGGGTTCTCCTCCGTCGCCTCGAAGACGTACTTGCCGGTCTGATCGCTGATGTAGGCCCGGCCGAAGGTGACGTCCTCCGGGGCCAGTTGAACGGCCTCGCCCAGCACCTTGTTGGCGGCGGCGTATTCGGCGGCCACCGTCTTGGCCTGCCCCATGGGGTCGCCGCTGGCGTAGTTGCCGAGTTCAGCGACCGCGGCCAGAGCCGCGGCGTCGGCGGTCCGCTGCAACTCCGCCCGGACGCGGTAGATGGACCCCACGTCCACGCTCAGGGCCGCGAAGCCCATGATGACGGTGAGGCCCAGGGCCGTCTGCACGATGACGGCGCCGCGCCGCCGGAACGCCCCGAACCGAACGTTGGCGGTACGAATGCTTCTTTCCATCGGACTCCTCCTCCCTTCGGCAATCGACTGACCCGTGGAGTGTCCCCCCTTGTGCTTCGTGGTATCCTGCCGGCTCGAACCGGCCGGGCGGCGCGGGGATGATCGCTCGTACCCCGCCGCCAAGTGTTCCCTCCGCGTGCATCCTGAAACCCCGAAAACCGATCGGCTGAAAGCTGGTCCCGCACGGGTTTCAGGACGCACGCTGATTCGCATTCCGCCTGCGGGCCGCCGCGGGCGGACGATTCCGTTCACCTTCCTCGCGCGCTTCACCGCTGCGCTACCGCTGCATGGCCTCGAGGCCGTCGGCCGGACCCCACGGACCGTGCAGCGTCATCTGGTCCGGCGGACTGGACAGTTTCGGGAAGCGCGCCGGCGTGCTCGTCCGCAGGGCGTCGTCCGGCTCGGTCGCGTCGCTGGCCGGCTGGCCCTCCACCATCCCCAGTCCGAACAGCTCCCAGTCGTTGGGATCGCGCAGGTGCTGTCCCGGAACGGCCTGCACCTGGTCGGGCCCCATGGCCGCGGCCAGCTCCGGCGTGACCAGGATCACCAGCTCCGTCTGGTTCTTGCGGTATTCGACCGAGCTGAACAAAGCCCCCAACACCGGCACGTCGCCCAAGCCCGGAATCTTCTGGGCCGCCGCCGTCACCTGCTCGTTGAGCAGGCCGGCGATGGCGATGGTGCTGCCGCTGGCCAGCTCGATGGTGGTCTCGGCCCGGCGCGACTTGATGGCCGGGACCACCACGCCGCCGCTCAGGGCGATGCCGTTGACGAAATCCAGGTCGCTGACCTCCGGGGCCACGCGCAGGCGGATCATCTGCCGCCCGATCACCGTGGGCGTGAAGCGCAATCGCACGCCGAACTGCTTCCATTCGAGGGTGGTGGTGCCCAGCGACTGGGGCACCTGGTAGGGGAACTCGCCGCCGGCCAGGAACGAGGCCTCCTGCCCGCTGATCGCGGTCAGGTTGGGCTCGGCCAGGACGCGCAGCAGCCGGTTCTCGCGCATGGCCCTGAAGAACAATTGCATCTGAACGCGCGGGAACCCGAGGCTGAAGTTGGTGGCGAGACGATTGACACC
>JABRVU010000179.1:0-9552 GCA_039961895.1 Phycisphaerae bacterium
GATCGGGCCTGAAAACCCTTGTTCGGAGCCGCTTACGCCGTGTCTGACGTCATGCCTTCCACGACCGACTCGAACGGCGGCCCGCCCGCGCCGCCGGCCCGCGGGGACGTGCCCAAGGGCGTGTTCACGCAGTGTCCGGGCTGCCAGGCCACCGTGTACCAGAAGGCCGTCGAAGAGGCCCTCCACGTCTGCCCCGAATGCGGCTATCACCATCGCATCTCCGCCCGGACGCGCATCCGGCAGCTCGTGGACCCCGACACCTTCGAGGAGTTCCTCGCCGACCTGGCCAGCACCGACCCGCTGAATTTCAAGGAGCGGCTCAAGTACAAGGACCGGCTCAAGGCCGCCCAGGCCGCCACCGGCGAGACCGAGGCGGTGGTGGTGGGCAAGGCCTTCATCCGCGGCCGGCCGGTCATCCTCGCGGTCATGGACCCGTTCTTCATCATGGCCTCGATGGGCGCGGTGGTGGGCGAGAAGATCACCGCGGCCATCGAACGGGCCGCCGACGAGAACATCCCCCTGGTCATCGTCACCGCCTCCGGCGGGGCCCGGATGCAGGAGGGCATGGTCTCGCTGGTGCAGATGGCCAAGACCTCGGCGGCGGTGGCCCGGCTGGACGATGCCGGGGGGCTCTACATCGTGGTCATGACCGACCCGACCACCGCCGGCGTGGCCGCCAGCTTCGCCTCCCTGGGCGACGTGCACCTGGCCGAGCCCGGGGCCATGATCGGCTTCGCCGGACCGCGCGTGATCGAGAACACCATCAAGGCCAAGCTGCCGGAGGGCTTCCAGTCCGCCGAGTTCATGCTCGAACACGGCTTCATCGACCGTATCGTGCACCGCAAGAACCTGCGGACCGAGATCGCCCGGATCATCGACTACGCGGGCAAATAAGGGCCGAGGACCTGAAGGTTGCAGGTTCGTTCGTCACCGAAGGGCAGCGGCGCGTCATCATGCGTTTTCGATACACCCAGTGGAACGGAGAGGAGTTCGCCGGGCAGGCCGGTCTGGGGCTGTTCGACCAGTTCATGGAGTTCGTGCTCGAATACGGCGACGAGGCCCTCGAGGCCATGAAACGCATGGAGCTCAACGACGAGCAGCGGGCCATGCTCCAGCGGCTCATCGACGAGGGCCTGCTCGAGAAGGCGGGGGCCCGCTGGCGGCTGACCCCCCGTGCGGTCAACGCCATGCAGCGCAAGGCCCTCATGGAGGTCTTCAGGCGGCTGCGAAAGGGACACAAGGAGGGCCACGAGACCCCCGAGACCGGCCAGGGCGGCGAACGGGTCGAGGGCACCCGCCCCTACCAGTTCGGCGACCCGGTCAGCGAGCTGGAACTCAACGCCACGCTGCGCAACGCCCTGCGGCGGACGGGCGGGGGGCTGCCGCTCAGGGTCCGCGAAGCCGACTTCGAGCTGCACCAGGCCGAGCACCATGCCAGTTGCAGCACGGTCATCCTGGTGGACCAGTCCGGCTCCATGGCCCGCTATCACCGCTTCTTCCACGCCAAGAAATGCGCGATGGCCCTGCACGCCCTCATCCGCCAGCGCTTCGCCCAGGACACCGTGGACCTGGTGGGTTTCTATTCGGCGGCGGCGGTCATCCCCGAGCACAAGCTGCCCCTGCTGATGCCCAAGCCGGTCACGGTGTTCGACTACCAGGTGCGTCTGCGCGTGCGGCTGTCGCAGCCCGACCAGGCCCCCCAGCACTTCACCAACTTGCAGATGGGGCTGATGCTGGCCCGGCAACTGCTCAGCCGGCGCGGGGGCGAGAACAAGCAGATCTTCATCATCACCGACGGGCAGCCCACCGCCCACGTGCAGGGCGACTACATCCACCTGGTCTATCCGCCGGAACGGACCACGGCCCTGGCCACCCTGCGCGAGGCCGTCGGCATCGCCCGCCAGGGCATCCGCATCTGCACCTTCGCCCTGACCGAGGATTACGAGTACCTCGACTGGGTCGGTTTCGTGGATCAGCTCACCCGGCTGACCAAGGGCGTGGCCTTCTATTGCGCCGGCGGGGAGCTGTCGAGCTGCATCATGGAGTCGTATCTGTCGGGCCGCAGGCGGAAAACCTATATCGCCTGAGGGCCGCGACGCCGATATACTCCACGGGCCGCCGCACTGAAGAGTGACTGATGGACATGCCGACACGAGCCGTCGTGGCCGTCGAACGCGCCGATTCGTATGCGCCGCCGGTGCTGCGCGCGGCGATCGAGCGGGCCGTCGCCCGGCTCGGAGGGTGGAGGGCGCTGGTCAGGCCCGGCGACCGCGTGCTGGTCAAGCCGAACTGCATCGCGGCCAGTTCGCCGGAGCAGGCCGCCCAGACCCATCCGGCGGTCATCCTCGAGGTCTGCCGGCAACTGATCGACTTCGGCGCCCGCCCGTTCGTGGGCGACTCGCCGGCCTGGGGTTCACTGGCGGGCAACCTGCGGGCCATGGGGGCGCTGGACGAACTCGAACGCTTGGGCGTGCCGCTGGTGGACTTCAAGCGCGCGGTGAAGGCCGACAATCCGCGCGGGAAGGTCTTCCACCGGCTGACCGTGGACGCCGCCGCCCTGGAGGCCGACGCGATCGTCAACCTGCCCAAGTTCAAGGCTCATCGCCAGCTCGTGCTGACCGCGGCCATCAAGAACATGTTCGGCTGCGTGACCGGGCGGCGCAAGGCCTGGTGGCACGTCAAGGCCGGCGGGTATGACAACTACTTCGGCCGGATGCTCGTCGAGACGTTCGAGCTGCTGCGCCCGGCCGTCACCCTCATCGACGCCGTCACCGCGATGGAAGGCAACGGCCCGATGAGAGGCTCGCCGCGAGCCATGAACCTCATCCTGGCCTCGACCGACGGGCCGGCCCTGGAGCGCGTCTCGGCCGAGCTGGTGGGCATCAAGCCGACCGCGCTGCGCACGCTGCTGGCCGCCCGCGAGCTGGAAATCGGCACACCCTATCTCGATCGCGTCGACGTGGCCGGTCTGCCCCTGGCCGAGGCCCGCGTCGCCGACTTCGTCATGCCGAAAATGATGCCCATCGGCTTCTCGCTGCCGCGCGTGGTCAAAGGGGCGTTCAAAAACGCCTGGCTGGTGCATCAGCAGAACAAGGCCGCCGAAGCCGCCTCGCGCTGATCCCGCACGCCAGCGGCTATGCCCCCGGAGCAGGGGGAGGGCAGCCGCTACCTTCATTTCCGTCCCGCCGATTGCGTCGCACCTTCTTCAGTTGAACGGCTTCCCCGGGCACGGTTGCGGATCGGCGGGGGATGTGTTTCACTATGAGCCGTCGTCGAGCTGCCCGGTGGGACGCGGGCCTCAGTCGGCGCCGGGCGGCCCGGCGGGAGGATGAGGCCACCGGGGCCGGCGTCGCAAAAGGAGAAACATCGTGGTGGCCAGGGCCGGCACGGGCAAACGATTCAGCATCGGCGTGGATTACGGCACCAACAGCGTTCGGGCACTGGTCGTGGATACGGCGGACGGACGCGAGGTGGCCAGTTGCGTCTATTCCTACCCCAGCGGCGAGGCCGGGATTCTGCTCGATTCAAGGGACCCCAATCTGGCCCGTCAGAATCCTGCGGACTACATCGAAGGTTTTTACCGCGCGGTCGGCAAGGCCGTCGCCGCCGCGCGCCGCAACGGGCGGTTCAAGCCGGAACAGGTGGTCGGCATCGGCGTGGACACCACCGGCTCGACGCCCATTCCGGTGGATGAATCGGGTATGCCCCTGGCCCTGAAGCCGGCGTTCAGGAAGAACCTGGCCGCCCACGCCTGGCTGTGGAAAGACCACACCAGCCACGCCGAGGCCGCCGAGATCACCGAGCGGGCCCGCCGGCACCCGGACGGATACCTGACCAAGTGCGGGGGCACGTACAGCAGCGAGTGGTTCTGGTCGAAGCTTCTGCATTGCAAGCGGACGGCGCCGAAGGTGTTCGCGGCCGCGTATTCCTGGGTGGAATGTGCCGATTTCGTGCCCGCCTACATCACCGGCAACCTGAACCCCGACACCCTGCCGCGGAGCATCTGCGCGGCCGGGCACAAGGCCATGTACCACGAGCAGTGGGGCGGGCTGCCGCGGGCCGAGTTTCTGGGCAGCCTGGACCCGGACCTGGCCCGGGTGGCCGAGCACTACGCCAAGCCGGCCCAGACCTCGGATCGCGTCGCCGGGAACCTGACCGCCGAGGTGGCCGGGCGCGTGGGTTTGCCGGCCGGCGTTCCGGTCGCGGTCGGCGCGTTCGACGCCCACATGGGAGCGGTCGGCGCGGGCATCAAGCCGGGCACGCTGGTGAAGATCATCGGCACCAGCACCTGCGACATGCTGGTGGCCCCGATGGAGACGCCCCTCCCGGATATCCAGGGCGTCTGCGGGATCGTGCCCGGCTCGATCGTGCCGGGCCTGTACGGCCTGGAGGCGGGCCAGTCGGCGGTGGGCGACATCTTCAACTGGTTCGTCAGGCACCTGACGCCGGCGGCCTATACGGCCAAGGGCGACGCCCACGCCAACCTCACGCGGGAGGCCCGGAAGCTGCGTCCCGGCGAGAGCGGGCTGGTGGCCCTGGACTGGAACAACGGCAATCGCACCATCCTGGTGGACCCGCTGCTGACTGGTCTGCTGGTCGGCCAGACGCTGCACACCACCGCCCCCGAGGTGTACCGGGCGCTGGTGGAGGCGACGGCGTTCGGGGCGCTGACCATCATCCGGCGGTTCGAGGAATACGGGGTGGCGGTCAGCGAGGTGGTCAACTGCGGCGGGATCGCCGAGAAGAACCCCTTCGTCATGCAGATCTACGCCGACGTGTGCAACCGGCCGATGAAGATCAGCCGGTCGGCCCAGACCTGCGCCCTGGGGGCGGCGATTTTCGGAGCGGTGGTCGGCGGGGTTTACCCCGACGTGCCCAGCGCCCAGCGGGCCATGACCGGCACCAAGGCGCTCGTCTACCGTCCGCGCAAGGCCGCCGCCGAGACCTACGCGGAGCTGTACCGCGTCTACCGTCGGCTGCACGATGCCTTCGGGACGCCGGGGTTCCAGGATTCGCTCGACCGCGTCATGAAGGACCTGATCGCGCTGCGTTCGCGCGTTCGCCAGGAGGCCTGAGCGTGCTCGAGGAGCTCAAGCAGCAGGTGTGCGCGGCCAACCGCGAGCTGGTCCGGCTCGGGTTGGTCACGCTGACCTGGGGCAACGCCAGCGGCCTGGACCGGGCCCGGGGGTTGATGGTCATCAAGCCCAGCGGCGTCGCGTACGAGCGTCTTGAGCCGGCGGACATGGCGGTGGTGGACCTCGAGGGCCGGCAGGTCGAGGGGGCCCTGCGTCCCTCCAGCGATGCGCCGACGCACCTGCACCTGTACCGCAGCTTCGATGGCCTCGGCGGCATCGCGCATACCCACAGCCTCCATGCCACCATGTTCGCCCAGGCCCGGCGGGAGATTCCCTGCCTGGGCACGACCCACGCCGATCATTTTCACGGGCCGGTGCCGGTGACCCGGCCGCTCACCGAAGCGGAGGTGGCCGCCGATTACGAGCACAACACCGGGCGCGTCATCGTGGAACGCTTCGCCGGGCTCGATCCGCTGGCCGTGCCCGCGGTTCTGGTGGCCGGCCACGGGCCGTTCACCTGGGGCGCGGACGCCGCTGAGGCGGTGCGCAACTCCGTGGCCCTCGAGGCCGTCGCCCAGATGGCCCTGGGCACCTGGCGGATCCGTCCGGACGCACCCGATCTCGAATCCTATCTCCTCGAAAAACACCATCAGCGCAAGCACGGACCGAACGCCTACTACGGGCAGGTATAACTCAAGGAGACTGGTTCTCCACTCCAGGCTGAATCAGAACAGGAAGGACTGCACTGATGTCATTCGATTCACTGGAAGTCTGGTTCATCACCGGCAGCCAGCATCTGTACGGCCCGGAGGCCCTCAAGCAGGTGGCCGACAACAGCCGACGGATCGTCGAGGGGTTGAACGGTTCGGCGCGGCTGCCGGTCCGCGTGGCCTTCAAGCCGGTGGTGACCACGCCGGAGGCGATTCTCCAGGTGTGCCGCGAGGCCAACTCCTCGGCGGGGTGCATCGGGCTGATCGCCTGGATGCACACCTTCTCGCCGGCCAAGATGTGGATCGGCGGACTGGCCGCGCTGGCCAAGCCGCTGGCCCACCTGCACACCCAGTTCAACCGCGACCTGCCCTGGTCGAGCATCGACATGGATTTCATGAACCTCAACCAGGCGGCCCACGGCGACCGCGAGTTCGGCCACCTCTGCGCGCGGATGGCCAGGCCGCGCAAGGTGGTGGTCGGCCACTGGCAGGACGAAGAGGTGCAGGATCGGCTGGCGGTCTGGCAGCGGGCCGCCGCCGGGCTGCACGAACTGCGCGGCCTCAAGGTGGCCCGCTTCGGCGACAACATGCGGCAGGTGGCGGTGACGGAAGGCGACAAGGTCGAGGCTCAGATCCGCCTGGGCGTGCAGGTGAACGGCTACGGCGTCGGCGACCTGGTCCGTCAGGTGGCGGCGGTATCCGAGCCGGCCGTGGATCGCCTGCTGGCCGAGTATGACGACCGCTACGCGATGGCGCCCGAGCTGCGCGCCGGCGGGCCCCGGCGGGATTCGCTCCGCTATGCCGCGCGGCTCGAATTGGGCCTGCGCTCATTCCTCGAGGCCGGCTCCTTCCGGGCCTTCACGGACACGTTCGAGGACCTGCACGGCCTGGAGCAGTTGCCGGGCATCGCCGTTCAGCGGCTGATGGCCGACGGTTACGGCTTCGGAGCGGAGGGCGACTGGAAGACGGCGGCGCTGCTGCGGGCCGCGAAGGTGATGGCGGCGGGCCTCAAGGGCGGCACGTCGTTCATGGAGGATTACACCTATCACCTGCATCCGGGCGGGCCGCTGGTGCTGGGGGCGCACATGCTGGAGATCTGCCCGTCGCTGGCGGCCGGAAAGCCGGCCTGCGAGATCCACCCGCTGAGCATCGGCGGCAAGGGCGATCCGGTCCGGCTGGTGTTCACGGCACCGCCCGGACCGGCGGTCAACGTCGCCCTGCTCGATCTGGGCGAGCGGTTCCGCCTGCTGGTCAACGAGGTGGACGCGGTCGAGCCCGAGCAGGCCATGCCCCGGCTGCCGGTGGCCAGGGCGTTGTGGGCGCCCCGGCCGGACCTCAAGACCGCCGCCGCCGCCTGGATCTACGCGGGCGGCCCCCACCACACCGTCTTCACCCAGGCGCTGACCAGCGAGGCGATTGAGGACCTCGCCGAGATGGCCGGGCTCGAGTGCCTGCGCATCGACGCCCAGACCCGGCTCGGCGACTTCCGGAATCAGCTTCGCTGGAACCAGGCCGCGTACGGGAGCATGGGGCGTTGAGGAGGGTGCCAGACTGCCCGCGCGGCGGCCGACCGGCCCGCCCAAGGCGCGTCGATCAGCCGCCGCGGAGCATCAGGCTACAGAGTCTGTCCGGGCGTCCCGAGCCCGATCACTCGGGAAGACAATTGGGGTCCGCCGGAACATTGGGAGCGGACATGCACCCGTAGAAGTAGGCCATATCCTGTCCGTCGATCACGCCGTCCTGGACGATCTCGAAGCATCCACAGGCCGGATCGGCGTTGGGCACCGTGAGGCCGATGCACCTTTGGGCCGCGCCGAAGTCGGTGCCGTCCACGTCTTCATCGTTATCGACGTCCACCAGCGGGAACCCGCAGGCGGCGCGGATCAGGCCGTCGGTCATCGAGAGATACTCGTTGGCGATCCAGTCGGCCGAGCGGCCGACGCCGGCCATGCGCACCTCGTCCATCTGGCCGGCGAAATAGACGTGAGCCGCGGCGGAGAGGTCGTCAGCCACGCCGCCGCCGATCTTGACGGTGAACGCGGTGGACGTGCCGTAGTTCCCGGTGTTCCCGGCCACCGTCGCCGCCAGCACGCCGTCGATGTACACGAACGTCGCGGTCGGGGTGCCCACCCCGGCGATGTGGTGCCACTCGTTCAGGGCCAGGTTGTAGGAGGCCCGCGTGTCGGCACCGCCGGTGGTCCACAGGTCGAGGTCGGTGCCGCTGGCGTTGGCCAGGATGTTGAAGGCGAACTCGATGACGTCGTTCTGGCCGAAGATGCCCCTGCGGCCGTCGATGGCGGCCGGGTTGATCCAGCCGCTCAGCGTGAACTGCGGCAGGCCGGACAGGAAGCTGCTGCCCAGATCGGCGTATTCTCCGGCCCCATTGAAGCCGCGGCCCAGACCGACCACGCCGGCGACGCTCGAGGAATTGAGCGGGTTGGTCGCGTCGCGGTTGTTGGCCGTCGAGTCGAGGACCTCGGAGACGCCGCCGAAGTGGTGCACGGCCAGGTGGCCCGGAGCCCAGACGCCGGCCGGGTCCTGACCGTCGGGGATGCCCGGGTTGCCCCAGTACATCACCACTGAATCGCGCGGGTCGTCGAGCACGGGCACGCTCACCCAGATGAGGGAGGTTCCGTTGGGGTCCCAGGCCTCGATTTCGAAGGGCAGAGCAGTGGTCGCGTCCCCGTCGGAGAAGCGGATGTCCGCGCCGCCGGGCGCGAAGCCGGAGTAATCCACGCGATCGGGCGTGAGTTTGATCAGGACGGGGAAGTTGGTCAGGGCGGTGGTGCCGACGAACCCGCCGAAGGGGAACCTCTGCTTGTTCTGCCAGTTGGTGATCGGGTCGGCATCGGCGATGGTGACGGTGGCGTCGGCCGAACCGCTGATGTCGTAGTCGGCGCGGTCCTGAAGCGTCAGAACCACGGTTTCATCGCCCTCGAGCGGCACGTAGTCGTGAATGGCGCTGATCGGCAGCACGACCTGGGTCTGGCCGCCGGCCAGGGTGATCGGCGAAGCCGGCAGGGCGGTGTAGTCCCCTCCCGGCGCGGCCGATCCGCTTACCTCGAAGTAGACGTTCAACGGCGCGTTGAGGGCCCCGCCGGAGCGGGTGATGGTGATTGCGCCGTTGGCGCCGCCCTCGGCCGCGTTCGGGACGCTGGCCGTCACCTGCACGGTGGCGATCGCCCCGCCGTAGGAGATGAAGTTATCCGCCGTCGACCGGTAGTAATTGGCGATCCAGTCGGGTGAGCGGACCACGCGCAGCACCTGCACCTCGTCCACGATGCCCGTGAAGTAGTTGGCGGCCGCGGCGTGGCGGGCGAACTTCAGCGTGTTGGCTTCAGCGGACGGCGGGCCGGAGGGATCGGCGTTCTCGGTGATCAGCACGCCGTTGCGATAGGCCCGCAAGGTCTCACCGTCGTACGTCCCCACCAGGTTGTACCAGGTGTTGCCCTCGAGCGGGTTCAGGCTGGCCGGGTACCAGGTGCCGCCCACGTTCAGGCCGAAGGCGCCGCGGAAGGCGTCCCCGCCCTGGTTCCAGTTGATCTGGTAGTTCTGCTCGCGGTGGACCGGGCCGCTGGGGGCCGCGTTGGCCGGGGCGGCCGGGCTTTGCGTCCAGACCGAGACCGTCCACTGGGCAAGCTGTTCGGTGTTGCCGGTGTCCACGTAATCGGCCTCGCTGCCGGTGAAGCTCAGGGCCCCGCCGATGGCCCCGTCCACGGGGGTGGCGCCGAAGTTGGTTCCGTCGCTGCCGGCCCCGGTCGAGTTCG
>JABRVU010000180.1:0-5150 GCA_039961895.1 Phycisphaerae bacterium
CTCCGGCGCGGTCTCCGGGATCATCATCTCGCGGCTGCGGCTCCAGCCCTTCGTGGTGACGCTGGCCATGATGGTGTTCGGACGGGGCGCGGCGCGGTGGATCTCCAACAGCGAGAAGATCCAGGCCGAACTCAAGATGCTGCCCGGCGGCGACTTCGTGCGGGCCCGCCCGCCGATCTTCACCACCCTGGGCGGACGGCTGGCCGACCCCGACGTGCCCCTGCTGGGCAACGTCTTCGTCGTCACCGTCTTCTTCCTGGTGATCGTGGCGGTGGGATACATCCTGCTGAGCCGGACCGGGTTCGGACGGCGGATTCACGCGATCGGCGGCAACGAACTGGCCGCCCGCTACAGCGGCATCAACGTCGGGCTCAACAAGGCGCTGGCCTACGTGATCTGTGGCGGGCTGGCCGGCGTGGCCGGCGTCCTCAACGCCTGCCAGGTGGAGATGGGCGACCCCAGCGCCGGGCTGTACCTGGAGCTCGACGCCATCGCCGCGGTGGTGATCGGCGGGACGGCCCTGACCGGCGGCGAGGGCGGCATGCTGCTGACCCTCCTGGGGGTCCTCATCATCGGTTACATCGACACCATCCTGAGCATCAACAACGTGCCGGAGGCCTGGCGCCTCATGAGCAAAGGCATGATTATCGTGGCGGCGGTGCTGATCCAGCAGCGGCGGCGGGATTCCTGATCCCGGCGGGGCATGGCGGCGGGAAGGCGGCATGCACGGACCGACTCTTCAAGCGACAAGGAGTGAGATTCATGAAACCCAGGACCTTTTCGGCGATGGCGGCGGCGTGTTTGACGGCGATCTGGCCGGCCGGCTGCGAGAACCAGCCCGGCTCCACCGGTGGGGCCCCGCCGGCGACCCAGCCGGCGGCCGTGAAGGTGGAGGTGCCCAAAAAGGACAAGTACATCGTGGGCTTTTCGCAGTGCACCATCCAGGAGCCCTGGCGGGTGCAGATGAACAAGGACGTCGCCGAGGCCGCCGCCAGGCATCCCAACCTCGAGCTGCGCGTCGCGGTCGCGGACGACAAGATCGACAAGCAGGTCAACGACGTCGAGAACTTCGTCACCCAGGGGGTGGACTTCCTCATCATCAGCCCCAAGGAGACGGCCCGGTCGCTCACCGATGCGGTGGCCCGGGCCTATCAGAAGAAGATCCCCGTCATCGTGCTGGACCGCCGGGTGCTCGGCGACCAGTACACCTGCTTCATCGGGGCGGACAACTACAAGATCGGCCTGGAGGCGGGCAAATACGCCAGGGAGCTGCTCGGCGGGAAAGGCCACATCGTGGAACTGAAGGGCAACATGACCAGCACGCCGGGCGAACTGCGGCACAACGGTTTCGTGGCCGCCATCAAGGATGAGCTGGCCAGCGGGGCGATCAGGATCGTGCACGACGCCGACGTGGACTGGAAGGAGGGCAAGGCCAAGTCGGAGATGGAATCGGCTCTGGCGGCCAACGCCCAGATCGACCTGGTCTACGGGCACAACGACCCGGCCGCACACGGCGCCTGGATGGCCGCCAAGGACGCCAACCGCGAAAGCAAGATCAAGTTCATCGGGATCGACGCCCTGCCCCACGAGGGCATCGCCTACGTCAAGGAGGGCGTGCTCAGCGCCTCGCTGCAATATCCCACCGGCGGGGACAAGGCCATCGAAGTAATCCAGGACATGATCGCGGGACGGGAGGTCCCTCGAACCATCACCCTCGGCACGCGCCTCTTCACCAGGGAGACGGTGGCTTCGGGCGGGAAAGCCATCGATTGAACGAGGGGCCGCGTCAGAAACCTCGGCCGACGTTTTGTTAGACGGCCGCGCCCGCTGTGACGGACCGCAAACGCGAAACGAATTGCGCGGCGCGGCGACTTTCTTCTGGACTTTTCCAGGACTGGCGGGATAATCGGACCTGATGACTGGGCGTGGAGGGGAGAGTCCAGTGGGTTTCTCTGCCGGTTCCGCGCGGTACACCTCTGGGGCAGGGACATCCCTCGGCTCTTGACTCTGACGACCCTTGCTTGCGTCTGGGATCCCCGGTGTCCCGCTGGTGTGCGCGACCGTGGGAGGGTTTGCGTGCGCCGCGGGCTGGCGGCCTTCTGACCCGGTTCGGATGAGATCCAAGGTGTTGACGTGAGCGACGCCCTCCGGCGGCAAGCCAAGGCTCACCTTGTGGTGCAGGTCGCGGGGTTGCCCCCTGATCCGATCGTGTGGGAGCATTCCTGCCGGGTGATGAAGCTGACCGAGATGATCGCCGCGCTCCCGGAGCTGGCCTCGGCAGCGATCGACCGTTCGGCCTTGTCCGTCGCGGGGCTTTATCACGACGCCGGCTGGGTGCTGCACGCGGCGGCCAACGTGGTGCCGCCCCGCGAGCTGCTCCTTCGGCCGACCTCTGACATCCAGCGCGAGCTGGCCGCCGACTGGATCGAGGCCCATCCGCCCGAGGGGGTCTCCCCCGGCTCGCTGCAACGCGCCGCCCGAGCGATACGGCAGTGCAACGATCGCCGCACCGACCTGATCGAGGCCCGCATTCTGGCCGACGCCGAGAACCTCGACGAAATCGGCCCCCAGGCCCTTTACCTCATGATTCGCAAAACCGTGGCTGACGGGAGAACGTCAGCCGACATGGTGTCGGCCTGGGAACGACAGGAAGAATACCACTACTGGCAGGCGCGAATGAAGGAGTGCTTCCACTTCCCGGCGGTTCGGGAGTGGGCCGAGCGCCGGTTCGAGGCCATGCGGCGATGTATGAACGACTTCAAGGCCGGTGTCCGGCTCGAAGACCTCGCCGGGTTGGCTTCCTCCCGCTCGCCGACCAACGGCAAATCTAAAGTCGGTGTCTGACCGGGCGGGCGGCGCGGAATGGCACCCCCTCGACATCCAACGTGCATACCGCTGACCGATTGCCCGCAACCCGCATCTCCCCCTCACCCGCCGGCGATGGCTCCCAGGATGATGAAGGCTTCCGTTCCGTTGACCACCGGCTCAGGCAACGGCGTCTCAGGGGGGTCGTGCGAGTAGTCCTGCCGGCAGGCGAAAAATCGCACCAGCGGACGGCGCTTCCGCGTGACGTGATCGCGGATCGTGCCGCGCAGGACGGGGAAGCGGGTCTCCAGGGCATCCAGGACGCCGCGGATGGTGGGCGGATCGACGGCTTCCAACAGGACTTCGCCCTTGACACCGGCCAGCGTGCGAAGATGAAAGGGAAGCTCGACCCGGATCATCGTGCTTTCCCCATTCCAGACCGCGCTGTTCTGCCGTGTGCAACCGTGCCCATGATCCGCCTCTTTTAGCACGGACGGCGCGTTCGTGCCACCGAGCCGGCTGGCACTTTCGCGGTGGGCTGCTATACATGGATGGGCTGCCTCTCTCGTGCCGGCGCCGGCCGGATCGGGAATCGCCCACGGCAGCAGCGAGGGAGTTCATGTTGTCTTGGCGGTTCCACGGATCGATCGTTTCTCTTGGGCTCGCGGTCGCGGCGGCGCCGGCGGATGCTCAAGTGGTGCTGTCCGGGCGGATGTTCAAGGAGCAGGCTCCGGGCGCCGACGAGCGCGTACCCCTGACGGGCGTGCTGTGCTTGGGGGGCCTGGACGGCTCCGAACACGAGCCGGCCGGTTTCCGCACCTGGGAAACCGAACCGGCGGGGTGGTATCGGCTGTCGGGATCGGCCGGGCGGTACACCCTGCTGTTCACCGCACCCGCCCATTTCGTCCGCCCTTACGTGCTCACCAACGTCTACACGCGGCCGGGCGAGAAGATCGAACGGCCGATCAGCCCCGACTTCGACGCGGCCGTCTTTCGCGAGAACGCCTGGGACCCCCATCGGGCGTCGCACTACTACCAGTTGTTCGTCGCCCGGAGCACCAGCGTGACCCACGTGGGCTTCAAGCTCGCCCACGACGGAGTGGACGGCGGCGGACCGGGGGCTCAGGACCTGGTGCTCTCGATTCATCGCCAGGGGCCCGGTTCGCCCGACACCTGGGAGCAGGTCGGGCCGGGCATGATCGTTCCGCGGGTCGATTGCGGCGGGCCCAAGGGGTACAGCTACTCGGCCGGGTGGAACTCGGGAGAGGTTCCCACGCAGCCCGGCGCGATCTACGCCGTCCACCTGCGCGCCCAGGACCCTGCGGGGACCTTTCAGGCCTTCTGGTCGCCCCACGATCAGGCCGACACCGACTGCTATCGCGTGGGCTCCGCGGGAACCACCGGCTTTCAGCGGCGCCACCTGTGGATGGCCGTGGACGGCGACGGCGACGGATTGCTGATCCCCTACAACAAGCGGATTCACCGCGAGTTCGGCGACTTCGCCGGCGGCGGACGGCGCTGGGCCCAGACTTACGTGGCCCGGGGCCGGGGGCTGGCCGGCGTCGTGATGTACGCCGCGGTGGGCACCGCCGAACCGCCGCTGAGTCGTCAGCGCTGCCGGGTCCGCGTGCGGGAAGGCGGGCCCGGCGGCCCGCGGGTCGGCATCGACAAGATCGCCGTCGGCAACGGCAACTACACCGGCGACGCCTCGTGGGGCGTCTTCGCGGCGGTGTACGCGCCCGGCGAGGTGCCGCTCGTGCCGGGTCGGACCTATGCCATCGAGTTCGAGAGCATCGAGAACCACGAAACGCTGCATGGCTTCATCAACATCAAGAACGTGCCCAGCACCGAGCGCCCCGGCTTCAATCCCTATCGCAAGGTGCCGCCGGATGCGTATGAGCAGGGCACCGCTTTCGCCGACGCCGGCCAGCCGGTGGACTTCGACCTGGACATGCAGATCGTCGAGTATGAACATGCGGCGTCGGAGTGGGCCCTGGCCGTCGAGCCGGTGAACCTGCTGAAGAACGGGGACATGGAGGCGGGCATGTTCAAGCCCGACGGGCCCGAGACGGGCCGCTGCGAGCACTGGCGGACGTTTGCGGCCGGGCCGGCGACCGTTCTGGAGTACCGCGCAGATTCCCAGTCGGGCGGAAGCCGTTTTCTGCGCGTGCGCGGCGGCGGACCCGACGGCGGAAAAGTCGACGGCGGGTACGTCCAGCGGGTGGAGGGACTCAGCAGGACCGAGAGCTATCGGCTCAACGGGCGGATTCGCTGCTCCTGGCCATTGGACGTGGAGCGAAGCTGCGCGGTGGGGGTGGACGCGACCGGACAAACCACGGACCCCG
>JABRVU010000181.1:0-4427 GCA_039961895.1 Phycisphaerae bacterium
CTTCCCGCCTGCCCGGCGTTGCCGGGCGCACCGCCGGGATGAATCAGCATTCCCACGGTCTGGTTGACCAGGCCGGCGTGGCGGAGCAGCTCGACGCGGGCCTGGGCCGGCAGGGCGCTGGACAGCGCCGCGACCTCCGACTCGTAGGCGTGCAGCAGGATCCGCCCGCCGGGGTTCAGGTGCGCCGGCGCCTGCCGGATCAGCCGTTCGATGAGCTGCTGGTGAAACCTCAGCACCAGCCCCGGCATGGCCAGGCCCGACGACCGGCGGACGAACGGCACCCGCCGGACGAGGTTCTTGGCCACGTTGGTCAGGAAGGTATCCGGCCGGAAGTTGTAGGGCGGATTGAACACGATCAGGTCATATCGCCCCGGAACGGCCTCGAGCAGATCCGACCGGTAGCACGCGAAGGTCACGCCGTTGCGGGCGGCGTTGGCGCGGGCGGTGCTGACGGCGGCCGGGGAGATGTCCGCGGCGGCGACGAGCCGTCCCGCCCGGGCCAGGCAGATGGCGATGATGCCCGTGCCCGTGCCGATGTCCAGCACCCGCTGGCCCGGCCCGGCGGCCACCACCGCGAGCTGGGCGAAGGCCCGGCTGTCCTCGGCGGCGGCGGAAACCCACAGCGGCCCCCGGACGCGCGTGCTCAGGCAGATGTGCCGCACGTCCTCGGGAATGGCCGGCGCCGATTCCGCGGGCCGTCGAGCCTGATGAGCGCGGGCGAATTCGGTGAAGTCGGTTGCCATCCAGGCCTCGCGATCCAGAAAGCCCGGCAGGTCCGGGTGCCGCAGGGCGTCCAGCTCCGAGCCGCGCTGCGGGGCCAGCACGTAGCCGCGCAGCGACGGATGCGGATAGCGCGTGTCGCGCGGATCAGGCCCCACCGCCGGATGCAGCAGCACCTCGACGCTGCCGTACGGCGCCGCCCGAAGCCCATCGCGGATGGTAGCGAAGGTCATGTCCGCCGTGTAGTTCACCCCGATGAAATAATCCGGCGCCGCCAGCCCGTTCGCCCGGGCCGCCGACTCGTTCAGACGCGCGTACCAGTTGAGCAGCACGTGCTTGACGACGTTGGCGTTGACCAGCGGTTGAACGCTCTTGCGCCACCCCCCGGCCCGGTAGGGCAGCTCGCGCACCAGCCGGATGCCGGGCACGCCGTACTCGACGGCCAGCCGGCAGACGATGCGGAAGATCGGCGGGATCATGTGCACGTGGCGGTGCGAGTTGAGATGATCGACCCGCACGCCGGCGGACAACACCTTCTCGATCTGGGCGCGCAGCTCGCGCTCGATCTGCATCCGCCCCTCGGGGTCTCTGGCGAGCTTGATGAGCCAG
The DNA here is from genome assembly GCA_039961895.1 of Phycisphaerae bacterium. GTDB lineage: Bacteria > Planctomycetota > Phycisphaerae > UBA1845 > PWPN01 > JAAXZI01. Next base: position 1,330 of record JABRVU010000181.1, read on the forward strand.
TTGAAGCCGTGCCGCAGCGTCCGCCCGCGTTCCAGCAGCCGGGACACCGTCCGCGGATCGGCCACGCACTCGGCCTCGTTGAGACACAGGTGCACGCCCACGCCGAGGCCGGGGCAGGCCGGCAACACCTCATGGACCGCGTGCTCATAGGCGTAGCCGTTGGCCCGCAGACAAGTGCTGGCGAGCGGCCCGCTCTCGAAGGCCAGGCGGATGCCCTCGTTGAACGCATAAAGCAGCCCCAGGTCGTCGCCCTCGAAGATGACCCGCCGGCGTCCGTCGCAGGCGGGCGGCGCCGACGCGGGGCGGGATTCTGCGGGCGGTGGGGACGTCCCCATCGGCGGCGGGAGCACCACAGCGGCCTGCGGGCCGCGCGCAACGCTTCGCCGGGCCGGACGGAGACTGCCTTGTTGCTGGTTCATACGATGGCCCGCCGGCGTTGCCGCGAGATGAACCTCCGCGCGCCGTCCCCACCCCGCGGACGCGCCTTCACGCGGGGCGGCGGTGGCGTGACGAGGCGCCATTCTCGCCGGAAAACGGGTGGTTTCAAGGGGTTCGCGCGGCCGCGGCCGCTAGCGGGTCGAGGCCGTCGATGCCGACGCGGCGCCGGCCTGGCGGGCGATCTCCGCGCGCAGGACGGCGGCGGGGTTGATCCAGTCCGGCGGCTTGAGCACCTTGCCGTCGGCGTGGAAGCGGGGCCGGCCGTCCGGCCAGAGCTTGGCCATGTTGGCCCGCTGCACGATGTGAAACAGCGGCTCGGCCTCGACGCCCAATTCAACCAGCGTGCCCAGCGCGAAATAGAGCAGGTCCACCATCGCATCGGCCTGGTCCTCGACGGTCCGGGCCTGGCGGAACTCCTCGACCTCCTCGGCCATCCAGTTGGACCGGCAGGCCACGCGCTGCGGGCTGAGCATCGTGGGACCATCCGCGATCGGATGGCCGAACGCCGCGTGGAAGTCACGGACCATGGCCTGCTCTGTTTTCACCGGAAAACCTCGACTTTCTGTGGCTCCCGCGCGTCTGAACGTCCATCTTCGGGGGTAGGACGGACGGCGTTGAACTCGCCGCCCCGACGCGCCGGCCGGCGGCGTCGGGATTGTCAAAACCGATACAAGTGCACCCGCCGCTCCGCGAAGATGTCCGTCCGCGGGGCCACGCTCTTGTTCAGGGCCTCGTTCAGATCGATTTCCGCGACGACCTCGGCCGGCTCGCTCTCGTCGCAACGCGCCAGGACGCTCCCATCGGGGCCGATGATGACCGCCCAGCGATCGGCCACGCCCATCACGAACACCCGGTTTTCCAGGGCCCGGGCACGCAGGATGGCCAGGTCCCTGGGCACGTCGAAAAGCAGCAGCACTTCCGCGCCGGCCAGAGCCAGATCGCGGCAGGCCGGAAACGACCGCACCCACTGTCCGGCCACGCAACCGGCCCGGGCCGGACCGAAGTCGAAGACCCCGGCCTCGGTCGGAAAGCCCAGCGCATGAATGTCGAACGCCCGTGACAGGACGGCCAGTTGCTCGGCCGGCGCCTCCTGGGCCATGTTCACCAGCAGCAGGTTCACGCCCCGTTCGCGCAGCGGCTCGAACAGCGTCTCGCCCATGCCGCCGGAGTAGCGCGCATTGGCCGCGGCCGTCGGCATGGCCGCCACGACGACGCGCCGGGACCCCGAGGCGGAACGTGCCGCCCCCGTATCTTCGGAGCCGCCGTCTGCTCCCACGCGGTCGCGGCTCTGATGCGATTCATGGTTCGGACGGGAATCGTCGAGCCTGAGCAGCCGGGCACGCCGCGATGGGCTCACCCAGGTCTTGCGGCCGGGCCGGCAGCGCACTCGAGCGGCCACGACGGCCTCACCGGTAGGGGGGGCTTCGGCGGCCACCGACCCGTCGGCCCGCACGATCCGGCTCTGGCCCACGTATCCGACCGCCCCCAACTCCAGCCCGGCCTTGTCCGCGCAGACGAACGGCAGCCCGAACTCGCGGGCCCGGGCCTCGATCAGGTACTCCGTCTGCGGGTTCCAGTATCGGCCGGGCTCGCGGGCGTGATTGATCCAGCAGGTGGGCAGGGCGATCAGCTCCGCGCCGTCGGCGGCCAGCGTGGCCAGGATTTCCGGCACCCGGGCCTCGGCGCAGATCACGATCCCGATCCGGCCCAAGGCGGTCTCCATCGCCCGGATATCGTCACCGGGCTCGAACCAGTCATGATCCGCGTGCCACAGGAAGCGTTTGCGGGCCCGGCCCACTTCGCGCCCGCGCGCGTCGATCAGCACCGCCGAGTTGTACAGCCGATCCCCGCCGTCCTCCACGAACCCGCTGACGACGTGCAGGCGATAGCGCCGGGCCCGCTCGGCGAGCCACCTGACGTAAGCCTCGCCGGTCAGGTGCCCTCCGGCCCGGTAGGATTCCGCCGAACCCAGCAGATAGGCCGGATAGGCACATTCCGGAAGCACCAGCAGATCGACCCGCAACTGGGCCGCGCGGCGAATGGCCGCGTCGATCGACGCCAACGTCGCGGGCGCCTCGTTCATGAGCCGGGCCTCGAGCTGGCCCGCCGCCACGGTGATGGTCTGGGACTGACCCGCCATTCGGCTGAATCGTAGGGCTGGCCAACCCCGTTTGCAACGCCGGTGCGAACCCCTATAATCCGCCGGAGTCATGCGGGTACACTCATCGCTACCGTCGCGTTCCGCGTCGATGATCCGCCATGCCTGAAAGAGACTACTACGAGGTCCTGGGCGTGAGCCGATCGGCCAGCGCCGACGACATCAAGAAGGCCTATCGCCGCCTCGCCAAGCAATACCATCCCGACCGGAACCCGGGCGACAAGACGGCCGAGGCCCGCTTCAAAGAGGTTCAGGCCGCCTATGACGTGCTCAGCGAACCGGAGAAGCGCAAGGCTTATGACCAGTGGGGCCATGCCGGAGTCGGTGCGGGCGGGCCGCATCCCGGCTCGCCGGGCGGCTTCCGGGCCGGGCCCGGCGGAGCACGGGTCTACACCTGGCGTGCCGGCGGCGGACCGGATATCCCCATCGAGGACCTTGACGACCTGTTCAGCGCTTTCGCCGGCGGGCGGGCGGGCCGCGGCGGAGGCGGTCCCGGCGGCAT
>JABRVU010000182.1:0-4863 GCA_039961895.1 Phycisphaerae bacterium
GCCTGGGCTTGCGCGTCGAGGATGAGCTTCGCCGGCTGATGCGGCGGCACTTTGAGCTGCTCATCGAGGCCAACCGGCGGTTCAACCTCACGCGGATCACCGCCGCGGGCGAGGCGGCGCTGAAGCATTACGCGGATTCGCTGAGCCTGCTGGCGACCAGGTGGTTGGACGCCGCCCGTCCGCTGGAAGTGCTCGACGTGGGGACGGGGGCGGGCTTTCCGGCCGTTCCGCTGGCCGTCGTCTGCCCGGCCTGGCGGATCACCGCGATAGACGGAACGGGCAAGAAGGCCCGCTTCCTGGCCGATGCCGCTAAGGCCCTGGGGCTGACGAATCTCCGCGCGCTGCATGCCCGCTCCGCCGACCTGGCCCGTCGGCCCGCGATGAGGTTCGACGCGGTATTGATGCGGGCGGTGGCCAGGCTGGGACCGGGCATCGAGGAAGCTCACGGGCTGGTCCGCCGCGGGGGGTCGTTGATCTTTTACAAGACCGCCGGAATCTCGAACGACGAGTGGGCGGAAGGCGCCGGTGCCGCCGAGCGGCGGGGACTGCGGCCCTTCGAGTCTTTCGAGGTGACGCTGGCCGGTTGCGGCCAGCGCCTCGAACGCAGACTGCTGCGCTGCGTCCGCGGATGACCGGGCGGGGGCTTTGCGCCGGACGCGGAAGCGACTATCGTAGGGGGCGCGCCGGCGGGCCGATCCCGTCGGCGGGCAACGAAAGGCTTGTATCGCCATGCAGGGACTCGACCAGCTCAAATACGACGCCAACGGCCTCATCCCCGCCATCGTCCAGGACGCCGACACCGGCGAGGTCCTCATGATGGCCTACATGAACCGGGCCAGCCTGGCCGACTCGATCCGCACCGGCCGGACCCATTTCTGGTCGCGCTCGCGCCAGAAATACTGGATGAAGGGCGAGTCCAGCGGCCACGTGCAGGAGATCCAGGCCATTCACGTGGACTGCGACGCCGACACCCTGCTCATCAAGGTCCGCCAGCACGGGGCGGCCTGCCACGAAGGATACAAGAACTGCTTCTTTCGCCGGCTCGACGACGCCGGGAACTGGCGGGTCGTCGCCGAGCGGATCGTCGATCCGGAGGCGGTGTACGGGAAGAAGTGAGGTCCGGCCCGGCCCTCAGGACGTGGCTGATGACCAACGGCCGGTCGGCGGGGATCCGCCCCATGCGCAGCGCTTCCATCGAGGACTACATCAAGACCATCTACCGGCTGGAGACCGACCACGAGCGGGCCACCACGCAGCGCATCGCCCAGCAGCTCGGCGTGCGGATGGCCTCGGTCACCGGGATGATCAAGCACCTGGCGGCCGAGGGGTATCTCAAGCACAAGCCCTATTACGGCGTGAAGCTCACCGACAAGGGTAGGCGCGTGGCCCTGGTCATGATCCGTCGCCACCGGCTCATCGAGCTGTTCCTGCACCGCACGCTGGGCCTGGACTGGGACGAGGTCCATGACGACGCCGAGGTGCTCGAACACGCGGTCAGCGACCGCCTGGTCGAGCGCATCTTCGCGTTCCTGGGCCAGCCGGAGTTCGACCCGCACGGCGCGCCGATTCCGGGAGTGGACGGCTCGTTCGAGCCCCTGCAAGGCCGGGCCTTGAGCTCCTGTCCGGCGGGGGTCAGCGGGCGCATCCTGCACGTGTCGGACACCGATCCGGAGTTCCTCCGCTACCTGACGTCGCTGGGGCTCAAGATTTCCAGCCGGTTCCGCGTGCTCTCCAAGGCCCCCTTCGAGGGCCCGATCACGCTGCGGGTGGACCGCAAGGAAGTGCTCATCGGCCAGGAAGCCGCCCGCCGCATCCTGGTGGCCGCGGACTCCGCGGCCGAGAAGTGACCCCGTCCATCAGCCGCCCGCCGGCGCCGTACCCGCGGGACGGGTCTGTTCGAGGGCCTCGCGGGCCACGGGGTTGTTCGGGTCGCGCTGCAGAATCCGCTCGGCGGTCCGGCGGACGTCCGCGGCGCGCTTCAGGGCCTTCAATCGGCCGAGCAGCGCCGTGAGAACGTCGAGATCGGCATTCTCCGCCCGCCCCACCAGGCTCAAGAGCACGGCGGAGTCGTAGTCGTAGCGCAACTTGTTCGCCGTGCCCAGCTCCATCAGCAGTTCCGACATCCCGATCGCGGAGAGCGTATCCAGTTGCCCGGCGGCGGCCTTGGCGTTGAGCACGGTGATGATCTGTTCGCAGTTGTCGCGCGTTTCGGCCAGCGTGCCCCAGACGGCGTCGTCCTCGGGGCGGGCGGCCACGTCCCGCTGAGCCAGGCGCATGGACTTCAGCGCGTCGTTGACCGCCTCGAAGGTGCGGGCCCCGCCGGTGGACAGGATCAGACCGGCGCGGATCATGTAAGCCTCGGAATCGTTCTGATCGCGGGCGATCGCCTCGGTGATGACGGCCAGGGCCTTCTCCGGCTGATTGCCGGCCAGGTACGCCCGGGCCAGCTCGCGCTTGGCCCGGGTGCCTCCGACTTCCTTCACCTTGTCCAGCACCGTGATGCCCAGCCGCCACATGCCGATGTTCACCAGCAGCCCGCCGTAAAGGACCTGGGCCTCGTAATCGGTCTTGCCCTGGGCCGTGTCGCAGTATTGCTCGTAGTAGTGCAGCGCCGCGTAGACCGAATTGGCCTTCTGGGACAACACGGCCAGGGAGCGAAGCGCCTCGGGCCGCCCGGGGTCATACCAGAGCACCTGCTTGAAAATGGACTCGGCGCGGGGATCGAGGCTCCGCAAGGCGATGTAGCCGGCCCGCAGGTAATACTCGACGGCCTTTTTCCGGTGGGTCTCGTAGCGCGCCTTGGTTTCCTGCTTGGCTTCCGGCGTATCGGCGATCGCGGTCAGGGCCTTGAGGGCCAGGGCGTCGTGGGCCCCGCCGAGGTTGATGAGCACGTCGAAGGTGGCGCCGCCGGATTCGGCCAGGGGTTCGAGGATGGCCGCGGCCTCTTCATAGCGCTCGGCGGCAATGGCCGGGCGGGCCCTGGCCAGGGCCGCCTGTTCCGATTCCGAGGGCCTGCTGGCCGGGCTGATGATGGCCGGCGGAGGCGGCGCGCCGGCGGGCTGCGACGCGGGCCCGCCCGGCGCCAACGGCTCCAGCACCGGCTGGGCCGCCGCGACGGTCGCCAGCCAGCCGGACACCACGCACGTCCACAAGCCGTGATTCCTGAAGCTTGACATGGGCACGTCCTCCCGATGATGCTGGAGGGATATTAGGTGGACGGCGCGGCGCGGGTCAAGAAACGATCAGCCTTCGACGCTCAGCGTGCAGAAGTTCATCTCGTCGGCGTCCGAACGGGCGGTGGGACGGGGTTGGCCCGCGGCGGCGGGCTCGCGGTCCTGCCGGAGCTTCTCGATCAGCATGACCCACGTCTCGCGCTGGTATTCGAGCAGCTTGAGGGCTTCCTGGGCGTGGGCCGGATTGCGCTCCACGCTGGCTTCGATCAGCTTGCGGTAGATGAAGTTGTACAGGCCGGCCATGCGCGCGCACAGCGTGCGGTCCACGTCGTAGTTGAGCGCGTTGAGCAGCTCGAGAACGATCTTCTGGGCCCGGCTGAAGCCGTTGAAGGCCGCTTCCAGGTCCTTCTTCTCCAGCCCCTCGATCGCCCGGCGGGTGAAACGAATGGCCCCGTCGTAGAGCATCAGGTGCAACTGCTCGGGCGTGGCGGTCAGGACCGCGTTGCGAAGATACTCATCCGATGCGTTTGCCATAGGCGCTGGTGTTATCGGCTGCCCGATGAGCCGGCTTGCGTTACGAGTTTCCAGTTCCCCGGTTTCCGGTCAGTCGTCCTCGGTGCGTTCTCCCCGGGGCGGAGAAACCTGATGACTGAAGACTGAAGGCTCATTTCCGATTCGCCAGGGCCGCAAGCTGGCTGGACAGACTGTTGAGGGCCGACTGCTGGCTCTGGAGGTCGGCCAGGGCCCGTTCCATGGCCTGGAACTGGGCATACAGCCGGGCCTCTTTGCGATCCAGCAGCGCCTGCATGTCCGTCGCCCGCCGGTTCAGCAGGTCCACGCGGTCCTGGAGGGCGTTGTTCTGGAGGTTGAGCGTTCCGGTACTGCTGGCGGTCAGCCCTTCGATGACCTCCTTGAGCCGCCCCGCCACGCCCACGTTGACGGTCTTTCCGTTGCCGTCCTTGGTAACCTGGGTGAACAGCGTCTTGACCGCCTCCGGGTCGGCTTCGTAGGCGGCGCGGAACTGGGTTTCGTCGAACTGAAGCGTCGCGCCGCTGCCCACGGTGACGCCGACCTGGTTCAGACTCCGGTAGACCAGCCCGCTGTCCGGCAGGCGGCGGGTCACCGCGGCGTACAGCCGGTCGCGCACCGTGGCCACGGTCGAGTCGCCCAGCAGCACGCCCCGCTCGCCGGTGTCCGGCACGAACTTGGTCAGCTCGCTGATCCGACCGACGGTGGCGTTGAAGGCCGAGACGAAGCTCTTGATGTCGTTGACGACGGCATCGACGTTCTGGGCCACGGTCACGGACACGGTTTGAGAGGTCACGGCGTTCAGGTCGAGCTTCAGCCCGTCGACCAGCCCGGTGATGCTGTTGACGCCGCTGGTCAGCAGGATGGGATTCGGGGAGTTACCGTCGCCGACGGACACCACCGCGTCCTGGGCCCGGGTCATGGTGGCCAGGGACAGGCCCGTCGTTCCGGTGCTGTAGGTGATCGCGCCACGGGTGCCGGTGGCCGACGATGTAATGACCAGGCGATAAGGACTGGTCGGCGAGCCGTCGTTGAGCACGCGGGCGCTCAGGCCGGCCCCGGCGGCGTTGATCTTCTCGGCCACTTTGTCGAGCGTGTCCGTGCCGGTGATGACCACCTTCCGGGCGAAGCTGCCGGTGAGCACCGTGGCTCCGGCGGCGGC
>JABRVU010000183.1:0-2988 GCA_039961895.1 Phycisphaerae bacterium
CTCGGAAGTCAGGGCGTCGGCCAGGGCCATCAGCACGTGGTCCCCGGTCCGGTGCCCGTAGCGGTCGTTGATCTCCTTGAACCGGTCCACGTCGAACATCAGGCAGGTCAGGTCCGTGCCGTAGCGTTCGGCGGCGGCGAACTCGCGGGTGATGACCTCTCCGAAGTGCCGCCGGTTGTAGAGCCCGGTCAGCGGGTCGCGGGCGGCCTGCTCCTCCAGCTCGCGGGTCCGCTGGGCGACGCGGCATTCGAGGTCGGCGTTGAGTTCCAGCAGCTCATAGTGCGTGGCGGTCACGCGGTCGGCCATGTGATTGAAGGCCCTGGCCAGCTCGCCGATCTCGTCGACCGAGCGGACCGGGGCCCGGGCGTCCAGGGCTCCCTTGGCCAGGGCTTGGGCGGCGCGGGCCAGTTGCTTGAGCGGCGACACCACCCGGCGCGTGGCCAGCAGACTGCACGGCACGACCAGCAGCATGAGCCCCACGGCGATGCGGATGAGCTCGTTGACGATCCGGTTGAGCCGGGCGCGCGTGTCGCTGATGTCGGTGGCGCAGCGGAGATAGCCCACCAGCTTGCGGGGCCCCGCCGCCGGCGCGGGCAGGGGATCCGCGAGCACGACGGGCACGGCCGTCTCCATGTAGGTCATCTTCGCCGGCGCGTGGTGGTTGACGCGCGTGATGCGCAGCGGACTGAGGTCCAGCCGCCCGTTCTCTCCGGGCGCGGTGACGGCCTTGCCGGTCAGGCCCAGGCAGGCTTCCGCGGAGGCCAGCACTCTTCCGTGCCGATCGGAAAAGATCACGTAGGCGGCCTTGTGGAGCTGAATGCTGGCGTAGGCGGCCTTGAGCAGGGCCTCGCGGTCTCCGGCGGCCACCGCCGCCGCCTGGCTGGCCGCCAGCGAGGTCGCCCATTGCGTCGTCCGCTGGGCGTCGCTTTCCAGCAGTGCGCTGCGCATGGCTTGCAGGCTCAGGCACATTCCGCCCAGGCTGACCATCAGGATCAGCACCACGATCAGGAACGAGGCCTTGAACTGCAAACTGTGCAGTCCGGACAACCCGCGCAACGGGCGCAGCACGGGAGAAGATGTAGCGACGTTCTCTGCCATCCGCCGTCTGTCCCTGGAACAAAAATCGTCCGGTGTAACCGTACGATTCACCCGCCGATGGGGCAAATGCCCGAATCGCAAAATTTGCGTCCCGGCTGCTCCGCCGTCTCGCCAGCCTGGGCCTTATCTCTCCGATATCGGGTGTAGGCCGTCGCATCTGAATCATCGCCCGCGCCGATTCTGCCTGGAATCCGGCTTCGCGGTTCAGGGTTCCCGGTCGACTGACTCAACGAACGCGATCACAAGGGTTTAACTCCACATCCGCCTTGTCCGCGCCGGTGCGAGCGGGTCGGCGGCACAGCGCGTTCGCCGGGCAGGGATACCACCGCTGGCGGATCGGAAGGAGGGGTTATCGGGCCCGGCGCTGATGCCGGTCCGCGCGTTCATGGGCATTGCGGATGGCCGCGCACCCAGGTGTCGGATCGTGGCGTGCCGACTGCTGGCCTTGCTTTGCAATCACACCGGCTGTTTCCAGGGCGGGCGGTAGGGACGGCTCATGAGTTTGGCGGCCTCGGGGTCGTTGACGATCGTCTCCGCGCTTGCGTCCCAGGTGAGGCGGTGGCGGGTGAAGAGGGCGATGTTGCCCAGGTGGATCATGACGGCCGTGCGGGTGCCCTGGTCGATGGAGGCGGCCGGAGAGGCCTGGCCGGCGATGCAGTCGGCGAAGTTGTGGGCGTGGGCCAGCTCCATCTCTCCGGCCTTGTGTTTGACCGGTTCGCCCTTGGCCGGGTGGAAGGTCCATCCGCCGCGGGAAATGACCAGCGTGCCCTTGTCGCCGCCGATCTCCACGCCGCCGCCCAGGCCATTGAGCGGATACTGCGACCACTCGCGCATTTCCCAGAGCACGGTGAGATTCGGGAACTCATAGAGCACGGTGTGGGTATCGGGGAACTCCTTGCCGTCGTGGACCACGAAGGTGCCGCCGGCGGCCATGACCGCCTGGGGCACGTCCAGGTCGAGCAGGTGACGAATCGAGTCGAGCCAATGGGCGCCCCAGTTGCCCATGTCGCCGGTGCCGAAGTCGCGGATGAAATGCCAGTTGTAATGGACCTTGTCCTTGTTGAAGGGGCGCATGGGCGCGGGGCCGACCCACAGGTCGTAATCGAATCCGGGCGGGGGGTCTCCGTCGGGGGTGATGGGCACCTTCAGGCGGTCGCTGACGAACCACCCGCGGGCGAAGCCGACCGTGCCCAGCCCGCCGCCGGCGATGAAGTCGCGGGCCTCCTTGAAATGCGGCGCGCTGCGCTGCTGAGTGCCGACCTGGATGGTCAGCCTGGGGTGGCGTTTACCGGCGGCGGCCATGGCCTTGTTGTCGAGCAGGTTGTGCGAGGCTGGCTTCTCGACGTAGACGTGCTTGCCCGCGTCCAGGGCCATGACCGTCATCAGGGCGTGCCAGTGGTCGGGCGTGGCCACGACGACCGCGTCGATGCGGTGGTCGTCGAGCACCCTGCGGAAATCCTTCTCGGTGCGTGGTCTGGTCGGCAGGGCGCTGCCCAGGGCACTCAGGCCCGCGTCCAGCATGGCCGAGTCGCAATCGCAGAGGGCGGCGATCTCGAACCGGCCGGTCCGCAGAAAAGAGCCGGCCACCTGGTGGCCGCGCGTCCGACAGCCGATGACGCCGGCACGGATACGCTCATTGGCGCCCGGCGCGGCCCGCATCGAGCGGGCGGTCATGACGCCCGCCCCGGCGGCGAGCATCCCGGCGGTGAACCGGCGGCGAGTCAGGCGGGATTGCATGAAAACCTCTCCATCGGGTCGGAACGAATCAACACGTCGCCGCCGGCTTCCAGGCGGTCGGGCGTCGTTCGGATGCTTGCTCATTGTACCCGGATACGGGGACGAAACACGCATCGGAAGCCGCGGTTCATTGTACCGCGCGGGCTCAACGCC
>JABRVU010000184.1:0-28336 GCA_039961895.1 Phycisphaerae bacterium
GACCTTGATCTTGCGGGCCTTGGCGGCTTCGACCTTGGGCATGGTGAGGGTCAGCACGCCGTCCTTGAGGGCGGCCTCGATCTGCTCCGACTCCACCTCGACCGGCAGCGTCAGCACGCGGGTGAACTCGCCCACGCCGCGCTCCTGGCGGTGATAGCAGACGTCCTGACCCTCCCGGCCGGCGCGCCGCCCGCGAAGCGTCAGCTCGCGCCCGATCGCGCTGATCTCCAGGTCCTCCTGCTTCACGCCGGGCAGTTCGGCCTCTAAATAGAGGGTGTCGCCTTCCTCCCAGATATTCACCGGCGGATACGCGGGAACCCGCGGCCCGCCGTTGAACCCGGCGAAAGCATCGAACAACTGGTCGATCTGGCGTCGAAGGTCCTGGTACGGTGCCCACAGGTTCAGTCTTCCGGTCATCATGGCATGGGTCTCCTTTTTCGTTTTTTGTTTGCGGCTCATTTCACGTCGTTCGCGCTGGTCCGGACAGCCTCACCGGAAACAAGGGCAAAAAACGTGCCAACGGCTGCGACCCGGCGGCTAATGCGTGTAAACACTTTGTATTCAATAGGTTACAAAAGAACACCGCACACCCTCCTGCCGGCTCCGCCCTTGCCAACTTGTCAGGTCTCCTGCCACGCTGGGCAACCCGGACGCGCTTCCGAGCCGCTCGGAGCTGAGCGGGGCCACGCCGGCCGCAGAACCCCGAGGAAAACCCGCTACAATGCCGCGATTCGTGGACGCCGTGAACGGCACGGGATGGCGACCGTTGACCCCGACCCGTGCCACGCGCCGCGCGTCAAAGGGCGTCACCACGGCCAGGGCCCGCCCGCGCGTCCCTGAGGCCGCGGCGGCACGGAGGACGATCATCATGAATCCCGTTGACTGGTTGGCGGCGTATCCGAGCCTGCTGCCCTTCTTCATCTTCGGCCTGCGCGTCTGCGACGTGTCCATGGACACCATGCGCATGATCAGCGTCGTGCGCGGGCGGCGGCTGCTGGCCGCCGTGCTGGGCTTCGTCCAGGTCCTGGTCTGGCTGGTGAGCATTTCGGCGGTCATGCGCTATCTCGACAAACCCATCAACATGGTGGCTTACGCCGCGGGCTTCGCCACCGGCACCTGGGTGGGCATCTGGCTGGAGGGGCACCTGGCCTTGGGTCAGCAGATCGTCAGGCTCATCTCCAATGACCTGGACGCCGGGCTGGCCGACCGTCTGCGGGCCACCGGCTTCGCGGTCACCGAACTGGAGGGCCACGGACGCGACGCCCCGGTGAAGATCTGTTTCATCGCCGTCCGCCGCCGGGAGGTCCCCGACCTGCTCAGGCAGGCCACCGAACTGGACCCGGACGTGTTCATCACCGTGGAGGACGTGCGGGCCGCCAACCGGGCCCTGGCCCGCCACGTCCCCGACCGCTTCAGCCTGCCCGGGGCGATCAAGGCCGGAGGCTGATCCCGGCCGACGGCCGCCCGGGGCCGGAAGGCACCGCATTCGAGGGATGGCGAGATGAGAATCGAACGCATCGACCTCTTCTACTTCGCTCTGCCTGAGATCCAGGACCGTTCCGACGGCTCGCAGGACAGCTTCCTGCTGCGCGTGCGCACCGACACCGGGCTGGAGGGCTTCGGCGAATCCGACTCCGCGCCCCTGCTGGCCCTTGCGGCGTACGTGATGCCCATGTCGCACGGCAACCTGGTCGGCCTGTCGGAGGTGCTGATCGGCCAGACCCTCGACTCGACCGAGGACATCCGACGGCTGTACCGCCTGGCCCGGCGCCGGGCGCTGGACATGGCCCAGTTTCCGCACGCCTACGCCGCCGCCGACATCGCCTTGTGGGACGTGCTCGGCAAACACCTCCGGCAGCCGGTCTACAAGCTGCTCGGGCATGACGCGAACCTGCCCAAGCGGGCGTATTCCTCGAACCTCTTCCAGGAGACGCCCGACGCGACCGAGGCTCTGGCCCGGCGGGCCCGGCAGCGCGGCTTCCGGGCGGCGAAGTTCGGATGGGGGCCGATGGGCCATCACGGCGAGGAGCTGGACGTGGCCCTGGTCCGTCAGGCCCGCCGCGGGCTGGGTCCTGAGGCCGCGCTGATGGTGGACGCCGGCACGGTCTGGCAGGACGATGACGCAACGGCGCTGCGGCGGGCCCGGCTGTTCGCCGACTTCAACCTCACCTGGCTCGAGGAGCCGCTCTCCCCCGAGGCGGTCGCGGCGTATGGGCGGCTGTCGGAGCGGTCGCCCGTGCCCATCGCCGCCGGCGAGGGCTGCCATACCGTTCGCGCGGCCGAGGACCTGCTCGAAAACGGGCGGGTGGCCTTCCTCCAGATCGACCCCGGTCGGATCGGAGGCCTCACCTCGGCGTTCGAGGCTTATCAACGGGCCCGGGCGCGGGGGGCCGTCTTCGTCAACCACACGTTCAAGAGCCAGGTGTCGCTGGCCGCGGCCATGGCCGTCTTCGCCGGCGACGCCGCCATGCCCTGGGTCGAGTTCTGTCAGTCGGACTCGCCGCTGGTGGCCGGCCTGGTCCAGGACCCGATCCGCATCGACGCCCGCGGCGAGGTGCGGCTGCCCGAGCGGCCGGGGTTGGGGCTCGAGGTGTCGCTCGCGGGACTGCGCGATTACGCCCGCCGCGCGGTCATCACCCTCGACGGGCGAACGATCGGTGCTTCCCAAGCGGTCGATTGACCCCTGGAGCTACGAACCCCCCAGTGGCGCTCGTATTCGCGGTAAACGCTGAAAACGCCCGTCATCAAGGGCTTTCTCCCACGTGGAGGGGCATCCGTCAAACCTCACTCCTGGTACGTGTCCCGAGGGCGGCGGCCTTCTGGTCAGCGGTCGGCCGGCTTTCGAGGCCAGGCGGTCGCGCCGAAGGCGGCAGCCTGTTTCGCCAGCGGCGTGAAGTCGAGCCGGTCGGGGTCTTTCAGCTTCGGATCGATGCCGTAGACCCCCGCGCGCTCCGGAGCGGGCAGTTCGAGTCGGCCGGCCAGGGGCTGATCCTCGCGGAACCAGAAGTTGTCGCTGAAGACGAACGTCTCCGGGGCGGTGTGCGGACCGACGTTGACCGCCGGTCGGAGGGCTTCGCCGCGGTACACGATCAGGTTGTGTTCGAACCGGCCGTTGCGGCAGGGAACGAACCCTTCAGCGGTGGTCTCCTGGAGGATGCGGGCGATCCACTTGCCGGGGCGATAAAAGGTGTTGTAGCGGACCACGGCCCCATCGACGCCGACGAACGTCACCGGGGCCTGGCAGCCGACGAACCGGCAGCCCTCGACGGTGACGTTGCGGGCCTCGTAGAGGGCGCCCTGGGGACGAAAGACCTTCAGGTCGGTCGAGCCGCCCATCTGCACGCCGCGATCGGCCGCGTCCAGGAACGTGCAATCGCGGATGACCACGTCGCTGCTGCCGCCCTTGGCCTGCGGGCCGGTGGTCTGCGAGAAGCCGGCCTTGCGGCGGAAGGTGCAGCCCTCGATCAGCCCGTGATGACAGCCGACCATGTCGATGGCCTGGCCGCCCCAGCCCTCGATTTCACAGTCGCGGACCACGAAGTGATCCAGCCCGGAGAGCTTGACGGCGTCGAAGTTGCCGCGCGGGCCGATCTCGCTGACCCGCAGCCGCTCGAGCACGACGTGATGCGCGGGGGTGTCGAAGGTGCCGGCGTCGTCGATGTTGACGCCGTTGCCGGTCTGGCCCTTGCAGGCGATGTTGCGGAGGGTCAGATAGGCGCAGTCGGACAGGTGCAGGGCCTCGGTGCCGCCCTCGAACAGCGGGGGGTTCTTCCCGTCGGCGCCCTCGATGATGATGGGCTCCTTCTCCGTGCCCACCAGCGTGGCATACAGGCCGGGGCGGTATTTCCCGGGAGCGATCACAATGCGCGTACCCGGCTTGGCGGCGGCGACGGCGGTTCGCAGCGCGGCGTCGTCCGCGACGCGCACGATTATCTCTTCGGCCCGCAGGGGGGCGGCAACCAGCAGCAGAAGACCCAGAGCGCGTCCTGAAACTCCGCAAACCGGCCGGCTGGAAGCCGCTCCCACACGGTTTTCAGAAGCCACTCCACGTTCAATGGCCCGACGAACGGCGCGAAGGTAGCGATACGAGACCGGGGGCCCCGCGTGGCCGCTCCGAGCCGTGGCCCTGCCACCCGACCCCGGGGCAACCGATGCGTCTGGCGTCCGGGCCTCGCCTTGCTCAGTTCTCATTTTTCAATTCTCTTGTTCGGTACCGTTTTCCCGGTTCTCCCTTGCCGGTTTCGGCTCCCCCTCGCGTTTGAACGACTTGTCGGGGAACGCGGGCATGGTGGCCGGCACGAACGGCTTCTCTTCGATCTGCTTTTGCAGGTGCCGGATGGCGGCCTCGAGCTGCGCGTCCCGCCCCTTGAAGGTGGCGTGGGGGAGATTGTCCACCACGATGTCGGGCTCGACGCCGTGGCCTTCGATCAGCCAGATGCCCTCGGGGGCATAGGTGCCCGACTCGGCGGCGCTGGCGATGCCGCGATCGACCAGCGTGTTGCTGAAAGACAGCCAGATGGCCCCGCCCCAGGTGCGCGTGCCGATGACCGTTCCCAGCCTGAGCCGCTTGACGCCCTCGCTGAAGGCCTCGCCGTCGGAGAAGGTGCGCTCGTTGCACAGGACGGCCACGTGGCCGTTGAAGGCGTATTGCATGGACGGCTGCGGATCGGCGCCGAAGCGGTTGCCCCAGTAGAACCAGGTCTTGCGCAGCAGCCGGCCCAGGATCCAACTGTCGATGTTCCCGCCGGTATTGTTGCGCACGTCGATGATGAGCCCCTGGCGGTTCCAGACCGGGTAGAAGTCGCGGGCCCACTCGGTGAAGTTGCTCCCGCTCATGCCGCGCAGATGCACGTAACCGATCCGCCCCCGGCCCAGCTCTTCGACCATGAGCCGGCGGGTGTGTTCCCACTCGTGGTAGCGCAGCTCGCGCTCGGCGTCTTCGGAGATGGGGCGGACGATGACCTCGCGGGCGGCGGCGTCGGGCGGCTTGACGCGAAGCAGAACCTGCTGGCCGGCCTGGCCGCGCAGCAGCAGGCCGACGTCGGGCACGGACAGCGTGGGCCGGCCGTTGACCCTCTCGATCACGTCGCCCTCGCGCACGTCCACCTCCAGCCGGCGGAGCGGACCGGTCCGCTCGGGCTCGTCGGGGTCCGACTGGTAGAGGTGCGCGACGCGATATCCGCCGGCCCGCTCGTCGCGGACCAGCACCGCCCCCAGCGAGGCCGGTTCGATGCGGTCCGGACCGCGGCGCATGTCGCCCCCGCGCACGAAGATGTGCAGGGCGGACAGCTCCGAGACCATCTGGGCCAACAGGTCGGAAAGCTCCTCGCGGCTGGTGACGCGATCGACCAGCGGGCGGTACTTCTCGAGCATGGCCTTCCAGTCCACGCCGTGCATGCCGGGGTCGTAGAAATAGTCGCGTTCCAGCCGCCAGGCCTCGACGAACATCTGCCGCCATTCCTGGCGCGGCGTGACCGCCAGCATCCAGCCGGACAGGTCCACCTGGGCGTCGGCCAGGCCGGCCGGCGCGGCCTTGGCGTCCACGATGTAAAGCTGGACCGGTCCCGCTTCCTCGCCCTGGCGCCTGACGACCAGCAGTTTCTTGCGGTCCTGCGAGATCTCATAGCGGGACACGCCGCCGGCCACCGTCCGGACCGTGGCGTCGGGTTTGATCTCGAGGGCCTGCAACGACGCTCCGCCGCGCTCGCCGGCGACGCGCGAGAGCCAGAACAAGGCGTCGGCACCGGCCGACAGCGAGCTGTAATTGCCCGGCGGGACCGGCACGCGGACCAGCCGTTCCTGGATGCCTTCCAGGTCGATCCCGGACTTCTCCATCTCGGCGTATCGCTCGACGGCCTTGACCGGGTCGCGGAGCACGTCGGCCAGGATGGACAGGAACTCGCCCCGGCGGGCCGGGTCGATCTGGAGGGCGGGAGCCGTCTGCGTGGCCGGCGCCGTGGCGGGTGCATTCCGGCTGGCCGGCTGCGTCGCGGGCCGTGACGCCGGCCGACGCGGACGCGGCGCCGCTCGTCGCTTGCCGTCCTCGTGCAGCTCATCCCGCGGCGCGAACGGCGAACGCACCGTGTCCCGCTTCAGGGCCAGCGCGAACAGCTCCGTCTTGCGGTCCAGGAACGGCTCGGGCTGGTAGTTGCCCCACGGGCTGGCGACCACCGAGCGGAGATTGCGGTCAGTGAGGAAGTAGAGCCACGCCCCGTCGCGGCTCCACGCCGGACTGTAACTGTCATAGCGGTCGGTAGTCACGTCGGCGGTCTTGTCGTCCTTCAGACTGTAGAGGCGGATCTGCTTGAACAGGTTGTCGGCCTGCACGACGTACGCCAGCCACTGGCCGTCGGGCGACCAGGCCAGGCCGGAGAAGTCATCGTTGCGCGACTGGTCGATCCTGCGGTTCTTTTGGGCGGCCACCTCGTAGAGGTACAGACGCCGGCCCTTGTCATGATGGGCGATGTACTTGCCGTCGGGCGAGGGGACGCCCTCCCAGCGGAGGATGTCGCCGTCGCGGGTGAGCTGTTCCCCGTCGCCGACGCCGTTGGCGGGCAGCTTCCAGAACTCGACCTCGCCCGATTCATCCGACAAAGCCAGCACGCTCTTGCCGTCGGGCATGAAGCGGGCGTTGCGATAGCGGACGGCCTCTTGGGTGGTCACGCGCACCAGCCGGCTCCTGGGATGGGGAACCACGAAGACCTGCCCGCGGGCGGTGATGGCCACGCGCCCGCCGTCCGGGGCCAGGTGAACGGAGGTGATGTACTCCCCCGGCCGGCGAACCCAGTTCTCACGGGTCTGGTCGAGATCGGAATCGAGCGTCACTTCCAGCTTGCGGTCGGCGTCGGCCCGGACGTCGTAGACGTGCAGGTCGGCGCCCAACTGGTAGGCGATGCGTCCGTCCCACAGGGAAGGGAGGATCACGTCCCAGCCGACATGGCGGGTGTGCTGCTTGAGGTCGGTGCCGTCGGGCTTCATCGACCAGATGTTCATGGTCCCGTCGCGGTCGGTCAGAAAATACACCCGGCCGGCCCACCACATCGGGCTTTTGCTGGTGCCGGGGTAGTCGGCGGTGAGAGGGACGGCCTCGGCGTCGCCCCCGTCGTAACGCCACAGGTCCTGGGCCGTGCCGCCTTTGTAGCGCTTGGTCGAGCTGCCCTGGAACATGAAGCGGGTGAAGAAGAGGATTCGCCCGGTCTCGTCGAAGCAGCCTTCGGCGGCCTGGGCGAGCGGCAGCAGGGTTCCGGCGTCGGCCACGTCCGCCCGGCTGACGTCCACCAGCACCAGTTGCAGGGCGGGCAGCCCGCTGCGGGCGGCGGTGGCGTAGAGCAGCCTGCCATCAGGAGCGAAGCCGGCCACGGACTTGCGCTGGCCATCGTAACTTCGCCGCACCGGCAGCCCGCCGGCCAGCGGCATGGTGTAGACTTCGCTCGGGCCTTCGTAGGCGGCGATGAAACCGACGGTCTTGCCGTCGGGCGAGATGGCCGGCGTGGATTCTTCATCCGGATGGCTGGTGAGCCGCGTGGCCACGCCGCCGTTGACGCTCACTTTCCAGAGGTCGCCCTCGGCCACGAAGACGATGGTCTCGCCGTGGATGGCCGGCTGGCGATAGTAGCCGACCGGCCCGGCGGCGCGGACGGTCGTGAAGGCCGGCCACGTCGCCAGAAGCGCCAACACGGTCGCTCGCCGGTGGCGGCTTCGGAAAGCGAAGGGCCGGCGGGAAAAACGGTGAAAGGGCCCATCTCCAGCGGTGCCGTCGGCGGGCGTCGTCGGCGCGGACCCTGAAAGGGCCGCACACGGATCGGGGCCTCGAGGTCGCGTCCCGGCGCGTCGGTGCATCGGCGTGAGTCTCCTTCGGGGAACTCTCATCCCTCGACGCGGGCCATGCTTACCGGAAACGCCCGCGGGCGGCAAGCCGGGCGCGTGACGCAATCCGCGGGCCGCGGGTTTGTTGACGTGCTATCCCCGTTGTTGAAAAGAGGACTACAGCCGATGGTCGGCCGCGTCTGCCGCGCCGACCGGGCAGCCGAAGGCCGGTTGCCCGGAATCGACTTCCGGCGGGGCGAACGGCCAGCGGCGCGTGGCCTTGCTCCACCACAGAAACGCCAGCACCCCGGCGACCAGGACCGCCAGGCTGAACAGGATGATCCATCCGCCGGAGGTGGCGTAGACGAAGACCCACCCGGCCAGGGCGATGAAGCAGGGGACGGGATAGAGCCACATCCTGAACGGGCGGTGCATCTGCGGGGCCCGACGGCGAAGCAGCATCAGCGCCCCGATCTGGCCGATGAACAGCACCAGGATCCGGCAGGCGATCAGGGCGTCGATCACGATGCCCAGCTCCACGAAGCAGGCCGCGATCGAGAGGAAGCCCACCGCCAGCAGCGAGACGTAAGGGAAGCTCTTGGTGGGGTGCAGCTCCGCGAAGGCCCTGAAGAAGTAGCCGTCCTTGGCGGCCGCGTAGGGGATCCGCGAGTAACCCAGCAGCAGCGCGAACGTCGAGGCGTAGGTGGTCAGGAGAATCAGGGCGGTGAAAGCCAGGGCGACCCGCCGCCCGTGAACGTTCTCCATCAGGATCGACACGATGTAGTTGGCCTTGGGGTTCTGATCGACCGGCACGGCGTCGGTGCCCACGAACTCGCGCCAGGGAATCGAACCGATGATCGAGAGATTCATGAGCACGTAGATCGTGGCCACGCCCAGCAGGCTCATGATCACCGACCGCGGAATGACCCGCCCCGGGTCGCGCACCTCTTCGCCCAGGAAGCACACGTCGTAATAGCCGAGGTAATCATAGATGCCGATGCGGGCGGCCTGGCCCAGACCCCAGAAGAAGCCCCACGAAAACGTGGACCAGCCCGGCGGGTAATCGAAGGCCACCCGGGAGTCGAAGCGGCTCATGCCGGTGACGATCACGCAGGTCACGGTCACGAGCATGCCGATCCATAGGAACACGGTGAGCTTGCCGATCGAGCGGATGCCGCGGAAGAGCACGATGATGTTGATCAGGCCGACGCCGGCGGCCATCAAAGATTTCTGGAGGGTGGAAGCGTCCCAGACGTAGCTGGCATATTTGCCGAAGCCGATGTAGCCGGAGGCGATCTCGAGCGGCCCGCTGAAGACGAACTGCCAGATGAACAGGAAGGCCATCAGCCGGCCCCAGGTGTGCCGACCGAAGCCCTCGCGCAGATAGACGTAACTGCCGCCCGAGCCGGGCATGGCCGCGCCCAGCTCGCTCCAGACCAGGCTGTCGGGCAGGCAGATGAGGACGGCGACCACCCAGCCGAGCATGGCCTGCGGCCCGCCCATGGCGGTCATGAGCAGCGGGATGGTCATGAACGGCCCCACGCCGACCATGTTGACCATGTTGAGGGCCGTGGCCTGGACCAGGCCCAGTCGGCGCTGAAGATGAGGCTGCGGCGATGAGGCGTGTGGCGGGGGCGTCGGTTCGTGCACGGCGTTCCTTTCGATTCCGAGCGGCGGCAAGGCCCTGGAAGCCCACGGCCAGAGCGGGCGACGGGAGTCAAGATTGTGCCGGTTATCACTCCTGTCGGCAAGGGAGTACCGTCGGGGGCAGGAATCGGGCGTGGCCGGAATCCCGGTCCACCGGACGGCTTGCCCCGTCCAAGCGTGGATTCCAGCGGGTGGCGCGTGGTTCGACCTCAGGCTTACTCGAGCAGGTGGCATGGCCACGGCTTTGCAGAGCAGGCGGCGGGTGGCAGGGCCACGGTGGCCCGCGCCACGCATGACGCAGGCCGGTCGTTGCGTTCGACCGCACGGGCGAATACGAATACCGCTCGGGAGGCGCCGCCATGACCTTTTCCGCCGTGCTGTTCGGATCGGCCGCCACGCGCGCGCCGTTGCTGCGCGAGTTCGTGCGGACGCCATGGGAGTTCCACTCCATCCCGGACGAGACCGACGTGTCGACCGCGGCCGCCCACCTCGCGGAGGCCGCGGCGTTCGTGGGCAACAGTTTCCCGTCGGCGCTGGCCGGTGCGGCGCGGCGGCTGCGGCTGATACAATGCGTGGGGGCGGGCGCCGATCTGTTCGACCTGGCCGATCTTCCCCCCGGCTGCGCGCTGTGCAACGTGCACGAGCACGAGATTCCCATCGCCGAGTACATCGTGCTGTGCGTGCTGCTGTTCGCGACGGGTCTGATCGAGGCGGACCGGGCCTTCCGCCAGGGCCTCTGGCTGGGCAGCGGGCGCTACGACGGCGCCTTCCACCAGGAAGCGTTCGGGCGGACGATCGGCTTCATCGGGTTCGGCCACATCGGTCGGGCGGCGGCCGCGCGGGCCAGGGCCCTGGGGATGAAGACCCTGGCCGTCCGTCGCCGCCCGGAGCCCCACCCGGACCTGGAGGCCTGCTACGCCTTCAGCGAGCTGCCCCGCCTGCTGGGCGAGTGCGATTACCTGGCCGTCGCCTGCCCGCTGACGCCCGAAACCCGAGGTCTGCTCGGCGAGCGCGAGCTTCGGATGCTGCGGCCCCATGCGGTGCTGATCAATCCGGCCCGGGCGGCGATCGTGGACGAGGCCGCGCTGTACCGGGCCCTTCGGGAACGCTGGTTCGCCGGGGCGGCCCTCGACGTGTGGTATGAGTATCCGGCCCGGCCCGACGCCGGAATGCACGGCTCGCGCTATCCATTCCACGAGCTGCCCAACGTGATCGTCACGCCGCACCGCTCGGCCTGGACACTGGCGATGGTCCGGCGGCGGTTCAGACGGATCGCCGAAAACCTCGACCGGGTCGCCCGCGGCGAACCGCCGGAACGGATCCTTTACCAGGCGTCGGCGAGTCCGCACGAACGGGCCTGATCGGCGGCGGCGCGGGTCCGGCCATCGTCAGCGCGAGCCCAGGCACACCGTGCCGATGGTGCGGAGCAGGATGAAGAGATCGATCTCCAGCGACATGTGCTTGATGTACCAGAGATCGAGCTGGAGCTTGCGGCGGGAATCCTCGATGCTGGCCGCGTAGCGGTAGTTGATCTGGGCCCACCCGGTCAGGCCGGGCTTGACCAGGTGGCGCTCATTGTAGTAGCGGATCTCCCGGGCAAGGTGGGCGACGAACTCGGGGCGCTCGGGCCGCGGGCCGACCAGCGACATCTCGCCGATCAGGATGTTCCAGAGCTGGGGAAGCTCATCCAGCCGGGCCCGCCGCAGATACCACCCCACGCGGGTGATCCGCGGGTCGTCCTGAACCGCCCACATGTGGCCGTTGGCCTCGGCGGTCTGGGTCATGGTGCGGAACTTGTGGATGCGGAAGATCCGCCCGTTGAGCCCCACGCGCCGCTGGTGGTAGAACACCGGACCGGGGCTGTCCAGCTTGATGAGCAGGGCGATGATCGGCCAGAAGGGCAGGCTCAGAAGCAGGACGACGGCCGAGACGACCACGTCCAGGGTCCGCTTCATGATCGACTGAGAATCGCGGTAGTGCTTGAAGTCGGCGAAGAGGAACCAGTCGGGCTCGAGGTGGGCCAGCGGCACCTCGCTGAGCACCTGTTCGCAGAAGGTCGAAAGGTTGGTGACCCGGCAGCCCAGGTTGAGGCAGCCGAGGACCTTTTCGAGCACCCGCGGGTTCTTGGCCGCGCCCGGCCCGACGACGACTTCGTCGATGTGCTGATCGACGCACACCTGCTCGAGGTCGTCCACCGTTCCCAGCACGCGGTGCCCGCCGACCTCGCGCCCGATCTCGATGGGGTCGATGCCCAGGTAGCCGACCAGCCGGTAGCGGCGCGAGAGGGCGTCGCCCTGGCTGTTGACCGACAGGATGGAGCGCCGGTCGGTGCCCACGATGAGGAACTTCCGTCCGTAGTTCCGCACGCACCAGCAGACCAGCAGGCGGGCCCAGGGCATGACGGCCAGGTACACGACGCCGGCCATGCACAGGACCCGCCGGCTGTGCATGGCGTACATCAGGAAGGAGATCACGATATACGCCAGCGTGGTCGCGCCGGCGACGGTCAGGATCGAGCGGGCCAGGATGCGCGAGCCGCGCAGCAGGGTCTGTTCTTCGTACAGTCCGAAGACCACGCCGGAGAGCATGATGGCCAGGGCCAGCACGCCGCAGGTGGGGGCCAGCCCGACGTGAATCCAGGCCCCTTCGGGCGTCCAGACGAAGGACCGATAACCCACCACGATGCCGGCGGCGGCGACGAGCATGTCCAGCACCGCCCAGATCGGCCAGGGCATCTCCAGCAGCGTGTGCCCCAGGGCCCCGGCGGTGGCCCGGCGGGGCGAACAAACCACCGGATCCGTGCGGATCAGGCGCGGGAAACCGCTCCACGGGCTGGAAGTCGCCGGAAGGCCCCGCTTGATGATGGCGCCGCCTTGTGTGACATCCGGACTCAACGACCGCTCCTGGTGACACGACTCCGAATGGCCGAAGGGAGCCGGCACCTTTCGGGAATGCGTCGGACGGTGCCGGGGCGGGACGGCTCCTGGCCGCGCCCCCTTGAGCCTCGGACGGCTACCGGTGCTATCGACGAGATGCGGCCATCCCCTGAGTTATCGACCGGCGGTATGGTACTGAACTCTCGCCGGCAACTGCCGATAACATTCCCAGGGACTTTCGCCGGTTCCGCACGGAGGTGTGTCCATGCGCATGACGCGACGCAAATCGACGATGCTGCTGCTGGCGCGCGGGGTGGGGCTCGGTATCCTGTTCGTGGCGTTTCCGTCCGGTTGCGAATCGAAGATGAAGGGCTACACCGGCCCGGTGCTGGCCCCGGCGGACCTGGGGATCGTGGAGGGGACCTGTCCGGAAAACGGTTATCGCCTCGTGGGCGACGAGCCCTCGACGGGGCGCTTTCCATCGGCGCTGGCCGTCGTCCGAGTCGAGCCGACGGCCGGCTCCGGAGACGATCCGCCCTGGCGGCTGAGCCATCTCAAGGAGGAGCAGGCCGTCTATTGGAACAGCCTGTTCAACACCACGCCCGAAATCCGCGAGCTGATGATCCTGAACCCCAAAACGCCCCTGGCCCGGGGGCGGGGCGTGAAGGCCATCGCCGCCACCGCCGGCCGCCTGTCGGCAGGAGTGTGCCTCGTGTACGGACCGGCGCACGCCCAGGCCGATGAGGCGGCGTTGCTGGGCCACCTGCTCGACAGCCGGACCGGCGCGTCGCTGGCCTGCATCGCGTCGACGGCCGGACCGGCGGACTTCGAGACCGCCCGGCCTGACCGCCCCAACGGCGACCGGCGGCATCAGGACGTGCAGTACCTGGCCGCCCGCAGATTCGAGCGGCTGGTCCGCGACTGCGTGATCGAGCTGATCCGCCGCGACTCGGCCCCTGCCGCCACCCGCCCAAGCCCCTGGCAGGGCATGATCCGCCCGGAACAGCCCACCATCTACGTCTTCCCCGAACCGGTTTCACCGCCGCCATGAGGGCTCATCGGCGCATGCCGGCCATCCCGCCTGCCCACACCTGGGTCCTGTGAGACCGGGTGATACCGGCGTTCATTGAAGCCCCCGGTTGAATGGCCTACCATGATGCGGCCGGCGCGTTTCGACGCGAGCCGGCGGCTACCGGGCCGCAGGGGTCTGCACCGGCCGGTCGTGCCCCCGTGGAAGGTGACAGGGATGCCGGATTTCGTCATTCACAGCCCCTATGCGCCGGCGGGCGACCAGCCGGCGGCCATCGAGAAGCTCACCGCCGCCTTTCGGGCCGGCAAGCGCTTCGCCACCCTGCTGGGCGTGACCGGCTCGGGCAAGACCTTCACCATGGCCCACGTGATCCGCAACCTGGGCCGGCCCACGCTGGTCATCAGCCACAACAAGACGCTGGCCGCCCAACTCTACGAGGAGTTCGCCGAGCTGTTTCCCGAAAACGCGGTCGAGTATTTCGTCAGCTACTACGACTACTATCAGCCCGAGGCCTACATCCCGCAGCGCGACATCTACATCGAGAAGGACGCGGCCCGCAACGACGACCTCGACCGCCTGCGCTTGAGCGCCACCAGCTCGCTGGTCTCGCGCCGCGACGTGATCATCGTGGCCAGCGTGTCGTGCATCTTCGGCCTGGGCTCGCCCGACACCTTCAGGCAGAGCGTCATCGACCTGCGCGTGGGGCAGACCCTGGACCGCGACGAACTTCTGCGCCGGCTGGTGGACCTGCAATACACGCGCAACGACGTGGACTTCCGCCGCGGCACCTTCCGGGTCCGCGGCGACGTGGTCGAGCTGCACCCTTCCAACGAGGAGTTCGCCTACCGCATCGAGTTCTTCGGCGACGTGCTGGAGCGCATCGACTATCTCGACCCCCTGACCAGCGAAGTCATCACCTCGCAGGAGCACGTCTTCGTCTACCCGGCGGTGCATTACGTCATGCCCGAGGAGCGCATCAAGGCCGCGGTGCAGAGCATCCAGGAGGAGCTGGAGCTGCGCTTGCAGCAGCTCCGGCGGCAGGGCAAGCTGCTGGAGGCCCAGCGCCTGGCCGCCCGCACCAAATACGACCTCGAGATGATCCAGGAGGTCGGCTACTGCAGCGGGATCGAGAACTACTCGCGGCACCTGAACGGCACGCCGCCCGGGGCCAAGCCCTACACGCTGGTCGATTACTTCCCGAAGGATTTCCTCCTGATCCTCGACGAGTCGCACGTGACCGTGCCGCAGATCGGGGCCATGTACGCCGGCGACCGCAACCGCAAGGAGGTGCTGGTCGAACACGGCTTCCGGCTGCCCTCCTGCCTGGACAACCGCCCCATGCGCTTCGAGGAGTTCGAGGGCATGTGGAACCAGGTGCTGTTCGTGAGCGCCACGCCGGGGCCGTTCGAGTTGAAGAAGTGCGGGGGCGAGGTGGTCGAGCAGATCATCCGTCCGACCGGGCTGATCGACCCGGTCATCCACGTGCGTCCGGCCCGCGGGCAGGTGCCCGACCTGTTGCAGAAGATATCCCAGCGCGTGGCCGCCGGCGAGCGCGTGCTGGTCACCACGCTCACCAAGCGCCTGGCCGAGGACCTCGCCGCCTACGTCGAGCAGCAGGGCTACCGCTGCCAGTACCTGCACAGCGAGATCGACACGCTGGAGCGCGTCGAGATCCTCAACAATCTGCGCCGGGGCGAGTTCGACGTGCTGGTGGGCGTCAACCTGCTGCGCGAGGGGCTGGACCTGCCCGAGGTGTCGCTGGTGGCCATCATGGACGCCGACAAAGAGGGGTTCCTGCGCTCGGAGACGTCGCTGATCCAGATGATCGGGCGGACGGCCCGCAACGTGAACGCGGAGGTGATCCTCTACGCCGACAAGATGACGCCGAGCATGCAGCGGGCCATCAGCGAGACCGAGCGCCGCCGCGAGCTTCAGAAGCGCTACAACGCCGAGCACGGCATCACTCCCGAGACCGTTCGCAAGGCCATCCGCAACTCGCTGGAGCAGGAGATCTCGGCCCGCAGGCTGGCCCGTGAGGCGGTCAAGGCCAGCGAAGAGTCCTACGACCGCGAGGAGCTGGCCGCCATGATCGAGAAGGAGATGCTCGAAGCGGCCGAGCAGCTCGATTTCGAGCGGGCGGCCCGGCTGCGCGACCGGCTGCGGGAGCTGGAGAGCGCCCCCCGGTTGACCCCTGCCGGGACCGGCGCGCCAGCCGCTTCGGGCGGCGCCGCGGCCCCGGCCACCGGCGACCCGGCGACCAACGGCGCGGAACCGGGTGCCCCGGCCGCAAGCGGTCCGCGGACCCTGAGCCGCGCCGCCACGCGAACCCAACGAACCGCGCGCAGAGGCAGACGGTGACTCATGTCCAACAGGCTCGACCGCGTGCAGCTTCGCCGGCTCTGGGAGCAGGCCCTGGCCGAGGACGGCGCCGATCACGACGTAACCGCGCTGTGCGCGGTCAACGAACGGGCCGCCGGCAGCGGCGCGGTGGTGGCCCGCCAGGCCGGCGTGTTCGCGGGGCGGGCGGTCCTGGACCTGCTCAAAGAGGCCTGCGCCAGCCGGCTGACCACCGCGCCGCAGGTCGATGACGGGGCCGCCCTCAAGCCCGGCACGGTCATCGCCCGCGTCGCCGGGCCGCTGCGGGACCTGCTGAGCATCGAGCGGACGCTGCTCAATTTTCTGCAGCGGCTCTGCGGCGTGGCCACGCTGACGCGGGCCTACGTCGAGGCCGTGGCCGGCACGGGGGCGAAAATCCTGGACACGCGCAAGACCGTGCCCGGATGGCGACAGCTTGACAAATACGCCGTGCGCTGCGGCGGGGGCACCAATCACCGCGCGGGGCTGCACGACGCCATCCTGGTCAAGGACAATCATCTGGCCGGGGTCGAGCCGCACCGGCTGGCCGAGAAGGCCGCGGAGGTGCTGGCCCGCGCCGCCGGGCTCGATCCGCCCCCGGCGTTCGTCGAGTTCGAGGCCGACAGCCTCGAACAGTTCGAGGCCCTGCTCAAGGTGACCGGCATCGACGTGATCCTGCTCGACAACTTCACGCCGGCCCAGATGCGACAGGCCGTCGCCCTCCGCGACGCCCTGGGCCTGAAAGGCCGTCTGCGTCTGGAAGCCTCCGGAGGGGTGAACCTCGACACCGTCCGGGCCATCGCCGAGTCCGGCGTGGATTACATCTCCGTCGGCGCCCTGACCCACTCGGCCCCGGCCGTGGACATCGCCCTGGACCTCGATTCCGACGCCGATTCATGCCAACGGGGGGTCAATCCAGCCGCAGGGTCAGGCACTTGGCCGAACCGCCGGACTTGAGGTACTCGGAGAGGTTGACCGGATGCACGCGGTAGCCCCGCCCGCACAGCTCGCCGACCAACGTGGTGCAGCCGGCCGGCAGGACCACGTGCCGATCGACGCACACCGCGTTGCACCCGAAGCGCAGCGCGTCCGCCTCGCAGACCGCGATCAGGTCCGGGACGTTGGCGGCCAGCACGCGGCGGGCATATTCGTCGAAGGCCGGGGGGTAGTACATGGCCTGGCCCGGCTGGAGCGGGCAGAAGCACGTGTCCAGGTGATAGAAACGCGGGTCGGTGAGCTGTAACGACAGGATCCGCCGCCCCAGCAGCTTGGCGATCTCGTCGTGCGAGCGGATCTCGCTGCGGAAGTGATAGCCGCAGAAAAGCTGGTCGCCGCAGAACAGGGCGTCGCCGGCGCCCTCGAAGAAGATGTCCGCCGGCAGCTCGATGACCTCGAAACCGTGGGCGGTGAACCACTCCTTGAACACCGGCTCCTCGCCGCTGCGGGCCGGAAAGCGGAAGCGGCTCAGGATCACGCGCTTCCCGACCACCAGGCCGGCGTTGGCGGTGAAGACCAGGTCGGGCAGCCCCGGCCGGGGCTCGATCATCTCCAGCCGTGCACCCACCGGCCCGGACAGCGTGTCGCGCAGGTGCGTCCACTGGGCCTCGGCCAGCCGGGCGTTGGCCCCGCGCAGCCGCGACATCCAGGGGTTGATCTCGTACTCGATGTCGAAATACGTCGGCGGGCACATCAGCAGCGTGGGCATGTGATGATTTCCTTTTCACCCCCGGAGGTCTGAAGTCACTCCAGCTCGGCCAGCAGCTCGCGGAGGAAGGGCTCGACGTCGGTGACCAGCCCGACGGTCTGAAAGCTGCCCCGGTCGGCCAGCTTGGTGGCCACCGCCGGGTTGATGTCCACGCAGACCACGGGCACGTCCGCGGGCAGCAGGTTGCCGGTGGCCACCGAGTGCAGGGTGGTGGCGATCATCAGGGCGAAGCCGATCGAGCCGATGTGCCGGCGCATGGCCGCCTGGGCGGCCAGCGAATCGGTGATGACCTCCGGCAGCGGCCCGTCGTCGCGGATCGAGCCGGCCAGCACGAAGTCCACCTCGTGGGTCACGACCGCGTGCATGATGCCGCTGGTCAGCACGCCGGCCTCGATGGCCGCCTTGAAGCTCCCGTAGCGCCGGATGGTGTTGATGGCCCGCAGGTGGTGCTCGTGGCCGGTCTCCGCGGGGATGGCCCGGTCCATGTACACGCCCAGCGACGTGCCGTAAAGGGCCTGCTCGATGTCGTGGGCGGCCAAGGCGTTGCCGGCGAAGAGCACGTCCACGTAGCCGTTCTCGATCAGCCTGACCACGTGATGGGCCGAGCCGGTGTGCACGATGGCCGGCCCGCCGACCAGCAGGATTTTCTTCTCCGACTGCCGGACGGCCTTCATCCGCTCGGCGATCTGCCGGATGATGACGTTCTTGGGCTTCTCGCTGGAGACGGCCGAGGCCATGAACTCGAACACGCCGGCCTTGTGCCCCCGGTCCAGGGGCGTGACCTTCACCCCCCGATACCCGACCACCACCAGGTCTCCGGCCTTGATGTCGGCGACGGGGATGCAGCGGAACCGGCGCCGGGCCGCGTCGAACACGATGCCGCAGTCCATCTCCTGGTCGAGCACGTCGTACCAGACGCCCTCGTGGCGGACGGCGGTGCGCTGGTTGGTGGTCGAGTAGAAACCTTCGGGAAAAACCCCGTCTTTCTCCGCCGGCACCAGCCGGACGTCCTCGGCGGCGATGACCGTGGCCCCGTGCCGGGCGATGCGCGCGATCACCTCCGAGAGCGCCGCTCGGTCTTTGGCGCCGACCTCGACACGGGCGAACGTGCGGTCGTCGCGGGTCTGGCCGACCTGGATGTCCTTGATGCGATACTCCGCCCCGTAGGCCAGGATCTCATCCAGGACTTTCGAGAGGATCAGCGAGTCGATGATGTGCCCTTCGAGGGTGATCTCTTCGGTAATCATGAATCGTCTTCCTGATCAGTCGGCCCCCGACGCTCCTCGCGGCCGACGGCGACCGCGGATCATGATAGCCACCCGGCCCGCCGTTGGAATATGTATCGGGCACGCCGCCGACGGTCATGATCTTTTCCGGTCGGGCCGCACCGGGCCCGGTGTGGGCGGGGCGCCGACCCCTCAGGCCCGGGGCGAGTTCGTCGGAATGCGGAACGCCGACTCCTCGGGGTCTGTCCTTTCTTCCTCCGGATTGCTAACCTTTCCGCATGGGAACGTCCATGCGCACGGCTGGCGGATCATGTTGTGGCGCTCTGGTTCTGGCGGCGATCCTGGCCGGCTGCGGCACGAGCAGACCCGCCGCCGAGCCGCCTCCCGGCGCCGGTCCGCCGAGCTCCCGCCAGCGCCTGGAAGGGTTCGAGATCAGCCCCCGCTTCGGCGAGCAGATCAGGCGCTATCGCGTTGAACCCGAGGTCAGCGTCCACGTCAACGCTCCCGCGGCCTTCGACTTCGACAAGCCGACGCGGCTCATTCTCTACGCCCTGCCCAACGGCAACACCACCGCCCAGACCATCGGATGTCAACCGCGCGCCGGCCTCGACTGGCACTACAACATTCAGCACATCGGGGCCCAGACCCGCCGGCTGCGCGAGGTCATCGCCGATGAGAACATCGTCATCGCCTATCTCGAGGCCGACGGCCGGGCCTGGCCGGCGTGGAAACGCCGCCACGAGGACTACCGCGTTTTGATACCTCGGGTGGTGCGGTCGGTCCGCGACCAGCTCCCCGGTCCGCCGGCGGCCATCGACCTCAGCGGGCACAGCGGCGGCGGGAGCTTCATCCTCGGATACATCGACGCCGCCGAGGCCATTCCCCCCGAGGTCCGCCGGATCGAGTTCCTGGACAGCAACTATGGCTACAGCGACGAGGCCGGCCACGGCGACAAGCTGGTCGCCTGGCTCAAGGCCCGCCCCGACCACTGCCTCAGCGTCATCTGTTACGACGACCGCGAGATCGAGCTGGACGGCAGGAAGGTCGTCGGGCCGACCGGCGGAACCTGGCGGCCCACGCTGCGCCTGCTCGAACGGCTCAGGAAGGACTTCGACCTCGCCGAGGCGCCCGCGAAAGAAGCGCATCGTTACCGCGGCCTCGAAGGGCGCATCGACGTCATCATGCACCCCAACCCCCAGAACAGAATCCTGCACACCGCCCTGGTGGGGGAGATGAACGGCTTCATCCACGCCAGCACCTCCGGCACGCGGCATGAGAACGTCGCCGGCGTCTTCAATGGCGGCGTGGCCTACGCCCGGTGGATTCAGGACGGTGAATGAACCCTTGCGGTTGCGCCAGCGGACCGGGTGCGGCGGAACCCCGCGCCATGATGCTCCCCCCACGCGTTGCCGGTTGTACCGCCGGGGCGTCCGTCGCGCTTACCCGCCTCGCTATGCTTCCTCAAACCCGTGCGGGACCGGCTTCCAGCCGGTCGGTTTTCAAGCATCGGGACGCGCGCTAATCGAACAGCGCGGTGCCAAGCTGCGGCGGAGAGAAATACCCCATCGAGGCCATGGCTACGTCGAGGCGGTACAGCCGGTCCTGCATCAGGCACACGCGGCGCGTGCCGGCCGGCAGCGTGGAGCTGTAGACGCGCAGCTCGCCGGGCACGCTGGTGATCACTTCTTCCCGCCAGTCGCCCAGGCAATCGGCGATGGCGATCACGTTGCCCTCGATGGGCGCGTACTTTCGCCCGGCCCCGTTATAATCCACGAGTCGGCCCTCGAGCACCAACTGCTTCTGCGACGAGCCGTTCCACCACGCCGCCCGCGGGGCCAGCCCGCCGATGGGTTTCTCGCCGATCCGCCGGCCATCGGCGGTATAGAGCCAGTATTGGCTGGCGTCCTGCTCGCCGGCGTAGCACTCCTGTCCGGGGTGCTCGGCCAGCAGGTCGGCGACCATGCCCTGCGAATGCACGTGCCTGGTGGCCCCGTCATAGCCCCACAGCTTCCGCCCGGTCTTCGCCTCCACCAGGCACACGCCGTCGCGCTGCTGGCGCGGCTCGATGCCGTAGAAGATCTCCAGGCCCGGCCGGGACGGGTCGATCTCGCCGACGTAGCACACGTCCGGATGGCCGCACTCGCGGCTCCAGAGCCCCTTGCCGTCGTCGTCAATGACGGCCGAGCCGATGACCAGCTCATCGCGTCCGTCGCCGTCGACGTCGGCCGCGTGCATGCCATGCATGCCCTGGCCGTTGTACTTCTGCTTCTCGTTCCTCGAGTTCCACCGCCAGACCGGATCGAGCTGTGGCCCGTAAGCCTCGATCTTGATCTGCGTGTACGTGCCGCGCTCGATGATCAGGTGGGGACGCCTGCCGTCCAGGTAGGCGATGCCCAGCAGGTTGCGGCAGTAATAGTTGTAGCGCTCGAAACCCGAGCGGTCCGGCCAGGGCAGCTTGCGGAGCACCCGGCCCGTCCGGCCGTCAAGCTGAAGCAGCCACTCGGGCCCGCTGGTCACCCGCCCGTCCGGGTCGCGCGGGTCGCCCTCGCCCCCCTTGGCGTAGACCTCGGCCCTGCCGTCGCCGTCCAGATCATAGACCACGTAGGGCGAATACCAGATGCCCTCCTCGATGGACCAGCCCATGTCGTGCCGCCACAGGAACGTGCCGTCGCCGCGATAGGCTTCGAGCTTGTAGGTGTCCTCGCTCTTCTTCCAGTAACCGGGGGCCTCGTAAGGGTCCACGTTGAAGTTCGGCTGCTTGATGACGTAGTCGTACCGACCGTCGCCGTCGAGGTCGCCGATGGCGGCTTTCTGGGCGACGTAGCGGCCCTGGAGCCTGATGCGGATGAAAGACGCGCCGGCGGGCGTGTCGGGCGGCTTCACCGCCGGCGAGGCCGGTCCTTCGTTCTCTCCGTCGATCCGGCGGACGAAATAAGCCGCGTCCGCCGGCGCCGTCGGATCCTCCAGGAGATGGTTCGTGCCGCCGCGGATGCCCCGGCCCGTCGTCAGCCGTCGCGGCGAGTCGGAGCCGGGGGCCTGCTGGTAGACGTGGAATCCGGCGTCTTTCGGATCATCCGCCAGCAGCCGCCACCCGATGAAAACGCCGCCCAGCACCCGCAGGGCCGCGACGCCGCGGTCGAGTCGTTCGCCCGTCTGGGCGGCCAAGGGCACCGCTACGCAGAAGCATACCAGGCTGCACGTGCGCCGGATCATGGGAAATCCTTTCTGCCTTTTTCCACCACCCCATCAACAATGATGATTGGAACTGGTTCCCCATGGCCTGTCAACGAGAGCGCGTCCTCAAACCCATGTGGGACTTGCTTCCAGCCGGTCGTTGGTCCGGGTGACGGAGCGGGCTGCAAGTGCAGAAATGAACGCCATATTCGCGACGCGCCCCGTGCTTGCCGATGCAACGCGGAGGCGGCTCGTGCAGGTGCCTGAAACGGAACTCGCGCGGGCGCTTTCCATTTGTCGGTCGGGCGGATATGGTCCTGTGCGGCCACCGCGCCGGCGGGCCGAGGCCGGCGACGGTCCTTCCGGCTTCATGAGGACCACCACCTTCAAGAGGGAGCACGACCATGCGAGGCTTTTTCCGGGCTGCGCTCCTGGCGGCCGTTCCCTGGCTCGCCGGTTCCGGGTGCCCGCTGACCGGCCCGATCGACTCAGGCGAGCCCCGCGGAACCCGGATCGAGATCCAGGAGTATGTGGCGGCGGCCGCTTTTCCCACCGCGCTGGCGGTCGCGCCTGACGGTCGGGTGTTCTACACCGAGAAGGAGACCGGCCGGGTGCGCGTGGTCAGCGCCGCCGGCGAGCTGCGGCCCGAGCCGTTCGCGGAAGTGCCCGTGGTCAGCCTTTCGGAGCGCGGCCTGCTGGGCATCGCCCTGCATCCCGACTTCGAGCAGAACGGGTACGTCTATCTGTTCTACACGCGGTCGGCCGCGGGCGCCGGCAGTTCGTTGCTGGGCGAGCCGCTCGACAACCGCGTGGTCCGCTTCAGGGCCGCCGGCGACGTGGCCGACGGGCCGGAGACGTTGATCCTCTCCCTGCCGGCCACGCCCGGCCCCAATCACAACGCCGGGCACCTGGCGTTCGGCCCGGACCGCAAGCTGTACGTGTCGCTGGGCGATCTGGCCGTCTCCGCCCGGGCCCAGGACCTCGACTCGCCGGCCGGCCGCATTCTGCGGCTCAATGACGACGGCAGCGTGCCCGATGACAACCCCTTCGGGGCGGGCAACCCGACCTATTGCCTGGGGCTGCGCAACAGCTTCGGGTTGGCCTTCGATCCAGTCAGCGGAGCCCTCTGGGCCACCGAGAACGGCACCAGCAACCACGACGAAGTGAACCGGCTGATCGCCGGCGGCAACTGCGGCTGGCCGCTGGTGCAGGGCTTCGTGGAGAGCCCCCCGGCGGTCGCGGCCGGTACCTACGTCAACCCCGCCGTGGACTATTCCGAGGGCTCGGTTGTTCCGACCGGCATCGCCTTCGCGCCCGACGCCGCGTTCGGCGCCGCCTCGCGCCATCAGCTCTTCGTGGCCCAGTACCGCACCGGCCGGATCCTGCGCTACACGCTCAATGAGGCCCGCGACGGCGTGATCGTAGAGGCCGTCTTCGCCCAGGCCATCGCCGACGGCATCACCGACCTGGCCTTCGGCCCCGACGGCCACCTGTTCGTCGCCACCGGTAGGCAAATCCTGCGCATCGTGCCGGTACCTTGAATACGTCGCGTGAGAAGTCCGGGCGTCAGTAGTTGATCCAGCCCAGGTGCCTGAACAGCAGGTGGGCCCAGGAATAGGTCCAGGGCATGCGGAAGACGAAGGCCACGCCGGCCATGGAGACCAGCAGGGCCGCGTAGCAGCACCCACGGGCCGGCCGCCAGGCCGCCAGCCGCTCCAGGCCCGCGGGCATCATCAGCAGCCAGAGCGGGATGACCCAGAACAGCCAGCGGGCCCCCTGGGCCCCGCCGCCGTAGTTGCGCATCTGGAAAAACGTGTAGAAGACGAGCAGCACGCTGGTGACGGCCAACGCCAGCAGGGCCAGCAACGGCCGGGGATCGGCCATCGGCCGCATGTACATCCCCAGGTTGACCAGGAACAACAGACCGATCGGGGCCAGCAGCGCATAGCCGCCCTGTACCTGTACCGCGCGATCGCCCCAGATCGCGTTGACCAGCCCCTGCACCTTGGCCGTGACCGGCCCCTGCTGCTGAACGTCGTAGACGACCAGCCCGGCCAGGCCGGCCAGCACCACGCTGGTCAGCAAGGCCGCCACCGGCAGCCCCTCGCGGCGCAGATGCCGACCCGCCCCCAGCAGCCCCACCAGCAGGACCGGCATGAGCAGAAACAGCGAATGATGCCCCACCAGCAGGTGCAGCAGGTAGACCCGATAGGGCTCCTTGAGGGCATCGATGCCGTTGGGGTTCATCCAGTAGCTGCCGGGATAATCGTACAGCCCGCCCTTGACCGGACCGTAAACGCCCATGTCGGCATAAGCCAGTCCGAAGGTTCCCAGGGCCCGATGGTTGGTGAGCAGCTCCGCGGCGATGGGAATCAACGCGAAGACCAGTCCCACCAGCCCGCGGCGTCTGTCCTTGACGATCATGCCAACGACCACCGCCGCCGTCAG
Source organism: Phycisphaerae bacterium (assembly GCA_039961895.1). Lineage (GTDB taxonomy): Bacteria > Planctomycetota > Phycisphaerae > UBA1845 > PWPN01 > JAAXZI01. The sequence continues at coordinate 24,268 of JABRVU010000184.1, forward strand.
GGCCAGGGCCGGCAGCTCGAAGGTGTGGGCCATGGCCCCGAAGAAGCCGGCCAGGGCGAACCAGTACCACTGACGCCGGCCGTCGTACCAGATGCGCATGGCCGCGTGCAGCGCGAACAGGGCGAAGAACGCGCCCAGCACGTGGTTGTTCAGCGTGATGCACCAGGGCGTCAGGAACGTGCCCAGCGCCGCCGTCGCGGTGCAGAAGTCGCGCACGAAGGCCGACGCGGTCATCTCGCGGAACCGTCTGGCCATCACCCCCACGAAGATCATGAACGGAACGGCCTGGAACGCGATCAGCGTGAACGGCAGGATGAAGAACGGCGTCTCGCGGAAGCTGACCCGGTAGGGGAACTTGCCGCGGCGGGCCTCGCTGAACAGGGGCGAGAGCGCGCCGCGGACGGCCGGCTCGATCCAGGCGCTGACCTTCTGCGTGGCGATCACGAACCCGGCCATCAGCGTGGGAAAGAGCGGCGGCTTGCTGGAGAAATAATGGAGCTGGCCATCCTCCCCGCGCCTGGCGACCACGTCGATGGTCCAGAAGGGCCCCAGGTCGTACGGCGGCTTGGGCGTCTTGCCCTGCCACCAGAGCTTCCAGCCGGGGAGATACTCGTAGGTCCCGTACTCGACCAGAAAGAACACCGTGTTCCAGCGCGAGGCGTCATTGGGGCAGTAGTCGAGCCGGCCTTTCTTGTTGATATCCGGGTTCCAGGCCGCGTGAAAGACGATCATGCCGATGACCAGCCCGCCGCCCAGCATCATGAACACGCCGGCCAGATCGAGCGGCCTGCGCGGGCGGACGGGCGGCGCGCCTTCCGCGGGCGGCGCGGACGCCGGCATGCGACCCGCCACAACCGGCTCGCTGACCTCGTAAGGTTTGACCGGATCAGCCATCGGGCACAGGCTCCCATTCACACGTCACGGTTCACAGTTCCCGGTTCTTGAGCGGCGCTTGCCGATCCTTCTGCTCGAACGGCGCGCCGACACCACCCCACCCGCTCTGTCACTGTATACAGTTCATCCGTCGGCCCGGTCGCCACCATCCACTCGGCCAGGACCCCGACGGCCAGGATGACCAGCCCCGCCAGGACGGCCGGCAGGGGCCACAGCAGCCCCCGCAGCCGCGGGACCCACGCCAGCAGCCCCACGGTCCCGGCCAACAGCCCGGCCACGCCGAAAACGTGGATCGGCCGCCAGCGATAGCGGGTCAGCAGCCACACCGTCAGCAGGTCGAGAAACCCCTTCACGAACCTGCTCAAGCCGTACTTGCTCACGCCGGTGGTGCGCGGCCGGTGCAGGGTCGGAATCTCGGTGACGCGAAAGCCCTTCGCCGCCGCCAGCACGCCCAGAAAGCGATGAAACTCCCCCCGTATGCGCACCTCGCGGAGCACCTCGTGGCGGAAGCACTTGAAGCCGCAGACGTGATCGTGCAGCCGCACCCCGGTCAGGGCCCCGATCATGGCGTTGAACACCCGCGAGGGGTAGACCTTGTGCCAGGGGTCGTGGCGGCGCTGCTTCCAGCCGCTGACCACGTCGAAACCCTCGTCGATCTTCTGGAGGAACCGGGGTATCTCGCCCGGAGGGTCCTGCCCGTCGGCGTCCATCATGAACACCAGGTCGGCGTCGGCGACGGCGAAACCGGCCATCAGGGCGGCGGCCTTGCCGCTGTTGCGCCGGAAGCGCAGGCCCCCGACCCGCGGGTCGCGGCCGGCCAGTTCCACGATCCGCTCCCAGCTCGAGTCGCGGCTGCCGTCGTCCACCAGCACCACGCGCACGGCGTAACCGTTCGCGGCCGATACGTCGAAAATCTCGCCCACCAGTCCGGCGAGCGAATCCTGCTCGTTGTAGACCGGTATCACGATGTCCATCCCGCGTGAAAGCATGGGCGGCATTGTGGGGTAGACGCCTTGGCTTGGCAACCGTGTCAGGCCAGGCGAACCCAGGGGCCGAAAAGGAGCGCTTCGGGGTTCGGCGAAGCGGCGGGAGGCGGGAGGAAGTTCACGCCGCGCGCCTGTGGAACACGTCATGACGGCGTTGCCGTATGCGACACTGGGGGCCCCGCCGACGGCGTGGTACAGTCACTCAAACCGCCCGGTCTGACTCCAGAGAGCCGCCGGCTTTGAGCCCGCGGCTGCTTGTGGTCACGCGCTGCTGGGGAGAAAACGGCCGGCTTGTGTATACTAAGACAGCGGCCGGGTTGATCGTGGACGTGAATCAGAAGGGTCTTGAAGGACCATGCGCCGATCGGGAGTCGAAGGCATGTACGAACAGGTGCGCTCGCGTATCGCGTCGCTGTTGAGCCGTCCACGGGCGATGAAACCGCAGACCGAGCGGCAACTGGCCCATCATCTCGCGGAGCATGCCCTGGACCTGGCGCCCTTCCTGCTGCGGGCCGCCGAACTGCTCGAGGAATACGAGCTGGAGATCCTGTTCGGCCCGCTGTTCACGCCGACGCTGGAGGACCGGGCGGAGGCGGCCGAGGTGCTGGCCCACGCCCGGCTCAGCGCCGAACAGTGCGGGCGACTGGTCCGCGATCTGTGCGCGGACGTGCGGCGGGTGATCGTGCGGCTGCCCGACGGCAGCGGGGCTCCGCTGGCCATTCACGAGGTGATGGTGGAACGGTTCGTCCGGCTGCTGCGGCTGGACCACGAAGTGTCCGCGACCGCGGTCGCGACGCTGGACGAAGTCCTGCCCGCGAAGCTGTTCCCGATCGGGGCGGCCCTGCTGCGCGAGCCGGGCATGACCGCCCGGCACCAGGAATGGCTGGCGACGCTGGTCCGCCACGCGGTCGGCCGCCGCGAAGTTACGCGGGCGATGCTGGAGACGGCCGCCGGCTTCATCGCGGCCCAGCCGAACCTGGAGCCTCCGGCCCTGACGGCCGCGGCCGAGGCCCTGCTGCGGGCCACGCGGCAGACGCATCACTACGCCTCCGGCGGGCACGCCTACTGGTCCCCGGACGTGGCCCAGCATCATCAGTATCGCGGCCAGGGGCGGATCGACCGCGACCGTCTCGTCCGGCAGCAGGCCGAACTCGAGCGCGTCACCGCCCTGGTCGAAGACCTTCGTCTGCTGGAGGCCGGGGCAGTGGGGGAATCCTGAGGAGGAGCGGATCGTGTCATCGACCGAGGGTCTCCCGCAGCGGGACCGGGTCATCGCCGATACGGGCTGGGGCATCAAGCCGGACGACCAGCCGGCCAACGCCGCCGAGGCCGGCGAGCGTGCCCGCCGGGTGTTCGTCTACGACCCCGGCCGGCCCGACGTCGTCCGCGCAATCCTGCGGGCCCAGCGGCAGGGGTTCAACACGGCCAACCGCGTCCGGGTCGAGCCTCATCGCACCGTCATCCTGGACATCAACGGCGACCCGTTCGTGGTGGAAGGGTTGGGCTTCGGCGACGACAACCTGATCCTCCTCCTCGAAGCGCTCGGCGCGGCCTTTCACCGCCGGGAGCTGCGCGAGCTGAGCGGGGACGAGAAGACCCCGCCGCGCGAATTCGCGCTCAGCCGGGTGTGGGCCTGGGGAGCCGAACGGACGGGCTGACGCGGGCCCGGGCACTTCAGAAGCACGCCCCACCGGCGTGGTTTTCCCGCCTTTCCCGCGGCGGATGACGTCACGGTGCGAACACGATCACGTTATCGAAGACCGTGTAGGTCTGGGCGACGTTGATGGACTCGAACAGATCCATGTGGCCGAGCATCACGCTGCCGCTGGTCGAGCCGGTGAGTTCGTCCAGACCCGAGGCCTTGGCCTCGTTGAGCCGCCAGGTGAGCGTTCCGCCCTGCTGGCGGATTTCAACGCGGACCCATCCCCAGCCGGGACCGGAACCGGCGGGCGGCCCGTTGCCCGGCCCGCCGACGAACTCGGCCTTGGGCACGGGGAACATGTTCGAGAACGGCGGCAAGGCGGCGTTGTGGTTGCCGACCAGGAATCCGCCGCCGACGCCGAGCAGTTCGGTGCCGTCCTGGTAGGCGCGGTAGTCGCGGGTGTCGCCGCCCTCCGGGTCCACGGCGTAGAGATAGCCGCTGGGCACCGGACCGATCGCGGGGGTGGTGGTGGCGCTCTGGGTGGGGA
>JABRVU010000185.1:0-8058 GCA_039961895.1 Phycisphaerae bacterium
GCCCGGGGGCAGCGCATATAACGGGTCAACCCGGCGGTGAAGGCGGCGCTCGAACTCGGCATCCCGCGCGGCCAGGAGGCCGACCGCCCGTTCGATCAGCGCCGGCTGGTATTCGACCCGCATGACCGGTCAGCTCCCGCCGCCCAGGGCCGGATCCATCCGGATCTGAACGAGATCGTCCTCTTCGGCGCCGGGGCAGTTTTCCTCCGCCCCGCAGCGGATGTCCCCTTCCGTCGCGGGCTCCGCGTTTCGGAGTTCCATCAGTTCTGCGCCGACCCTGACCCCCAGGGCGGCGCATTCGGCGTTCAGGAAGCAGGCGGCGAAGGCGGCGGCCGCCGCGTAGAAGCCCTCGGGGCTGGCCTCGCGCACCCGCCGCGTGCACGCCGGCAGCCACCGCCCCAGGTGCTCGGCCAGGAACGCGGCCTGGGCACCGCGGACGACCTCGCGCCCGCCGGCGTCGCCGGCTTGAACGGCATGGGCCTCCTGGGCGGCCAGGACGGCCATGAACTCGCACTCCGCGCTGAGGTGATCCTGCCGCTCCTGTCCGCCGGCCGCCGGCTCAAGCCCGAAGGCGGCATAGAAACCCGCAATATCCGCCAGGAAGGCGGCCTGCTGAATGACCTCGCCGCCGCCGCCGTATTCCAGCTCATACAGCGGACAGAGGCCCCGAACGGTGTGCCCGAACAGGCGGATGTGATCGTATTCCAGCTCCCGGTGCGACCGCACCGCCAGGATCGATTCCCGCAGGCGGGCCAACGGCGCGGCGGTCCGCGGATAAGCCGCGGGCAGCACCTCCGGCCCGTCGCTCCAGCGCGCCGGGTCGTGAAGCGACTGAACGACGCGGGAGTCGGGCCAGCGGAACGTCTCGGCGATCAGGCCATAAGCCCAGCCGCGAGCGCGAGGAAGCATCGCGGCGGTCGCGTCGCAAGCGGCGGCTGTCGGATCGGGATGCACGGCCATCTGGCACCTCAGATCGAGTTGGCGTGCGCGGCCGGACGGACGTAAACCGGCTCCTCGACCTGCGTCCGGAAGATCTCGCGCCCCTTCCGGTTGAAGGCGATGATGCGGTCGTTGTACATCTCGAACTTCCTGCCGTTCTCCTCGGTCTCGTAGACCTTCGGCCCTTCCTCGATCTCGTAGCGGGCGATGATCTGGTTGGAGCGGCGGAAGAGTTGCAGGACGGCCAGCAGCTCGCGGTCGGGATGCGTGTAGCGCTCCACCGCCGCGCTCACCCCGGGGCCGAACATCTGCTCGAGATACGCGGTGGGCACCCAGCGCGGGGGGATGTAATACCCGTTGGGTTCGGTGCCGAACTGCGGATAGAGCGGCAGGGCCACCCGGGCGACGTGCACCAGGTAGTAGAGCGGGTTGTTGCGATCCTCGATCCAGACGTTCCTGTCGTCCACCTTGACCAGGCCCTGCATCCGCACCTGGCCGATGCAGGCGGCCATGCAGCGCGTCTCCATCGGCACGTCCGGGTGTTCCGGATCGCTGCCCTCGATCCGCGGGTAGCAGGCGATGCACTTCTCGGAGGTCCGGGTGGTGCCGCGGTAGAGCGATTTCTTGTAGGGGCAGGCCTCGACGCACTTGCGGTAGCCGCGGCATTCCTGCTGGTCGATGAGCACGATGCCGTCCTCCGGCCGCTTGTAGATGGCGGTACGCGGACAGGCCGCCAGACAGGCCGGGTACGAACAGTGGTTGCACAGCCGGGCGAGGTAGAAGAACCAGGCCCGGTGCTTGCGATCGGCCGCCAGGGATTCGCCCCGCCCGAAATCCATCGGCCGGGACTCGCCCTTCTGGACGGTGTCCTCGAACCGGTTGGGCGCCGACCATTCCTCGTCCGCGGGCAGGTATCCGAGCACCGGGTTGGGCTGCTTGCGGCGGGCGACGACCTGGGGGGCCTCGAAGATGGTCTTGCCCTCGAATGAGCCGTAGGGGTGCTCGGCGCCGGCGTCGGCCTCGCCGCCCCACGCGACCCCGTCGGGATTGGCCTCCGCCAGCAGGCTCAGGATCTTCACGTCCCAATGGTGCGGATACCCGCCGTAGGGCTTGGTCTCCACGTTGGTCCACCACATGTGCTCCTGGCCGCGCGAGAAGGTCCAGGTGCTCTTGCAGGCCATGGTGCAGGTCTGGCAGCCGATGCAGCGGTTGATGTTGATGACGAAGGCGAACTGTTCCTTCGGCGCGGCCGGCGGGTAGGGATAGCCCATCTCGCGCCCGAGTTGCCAGTTGTAGACGGTGGACATGGCGGTCTCCTATGAGTCGAGCACGGGCAGTGCGATCCCGCTTCGGTGATTGCGCTCGAGGGGCGCGTCCGCGGCGCTTCGCCGGCCGCGCCGGCGAAGCTGCTCGTCGATCATGGCCCGTATGGCCGGCTCGCCCAGGGCCGCAAAGGCCAGGCGCGGACCGGCGTAACCGGCGGTCCTGAACAGGTGCAGCACGCGCCCGGGCTCGAAGCCCATGCGCAGGTACTCCTCGATGAAGCACTCGGCCATGCGGCGCATGGCAAGGGCGTCTTCCGTCTCCACCCCCACGCCGTGCAGGGTCAGGGGGTCGGTCGGGTCGGGGTCAGCGTAGGGCATCAGGCCTGCTCCTCGGGCTCGTAAGCGCCCACGAAACCGCCGGCCAGGTAGCGTTTCATCGGCTCGCTTTCGCCGCCGGGAGTCATCCCGGTGGTGACCGGCGCCCAGGGGCCCCGGCCGCCCAGCCCGCCGTCTTCGGCCTTGCTGATGCGCACCAGGGTCTCCTTGGGAACGGTGTTGACGGCGTGGTTGTCGGCCTCGCCGCCGAAGATGAAGCCCATGAACACCTTGGCCTTGTGGAACAGCGTGTCGGTCTGGTGCATGGGCATGTGCCAGTTGCGGGTCAGGCTCTGCTGGCTGCCGAATCGCAGGTTGGCCTGGTAGCCGTCCTCGCAGAGGGCCCGGCCGTCCGGGCGCGTCTCCTGGGCCTTGACGCTCTTCTCGGTGGCCATGTACGGGGCGTGCTTCATCATGATGACGTTGTACGGATAGGCGGGGTTGTACACCGCCCGGAGCATCAGCCGGGCCACCTTGTAGAACGGGTCGTCGGGCGTGTGTCCGAGGTACGGCCGGTCGGCGGGGTTGGCGTCCACGTAGACATAGTCGCCGTTGTTGATCCCCATCTCCCGGGCCGCCTGCGGATTGATGTGCACCTGGTGTTCGCCCACGTAGGGCATCCGCTTGTCGATTCGATGGGGATCGCCGAAGCTGCTGTCGTAGATCATGTGCCAGTCGACGTTGCTCCAGGACGAGTGCACGCGGTGCCGCGTCTTGGGCGTGAGGCAGTAAAACCGGAAGCCGCGCTCCCAGAGGAAGTTCCGCGTCTGCCGGACCTGCCGCCAGGGCATTTTGATGTTGCGGACGGTGCGCTCGTCCCAGTGCTCGGCCTCGGGCGGAAGGCCGTAATCATTGGGCCGGACGAAGGGATTGCTCGACACGATGACGTTGGGCAGATAGGGGGTGGCCTCCGGCCCCTCGCGGTGCACGATGAAGTTCTCGCCGTATTCGATGGCTTCGGGAACGTCGGCGTAGGCGTGCAGCCGGCCGGTGTCGGTCAGGAACGGCTCGCTGTCGTGGACCTGCTCCCAGAAAGGCACCCGCGGATAGGTGCGGAACAGCATGAGGGCGGCGCCGGGCGGGCCGTATCTGCCGGCCATGATGTCGGACAGCCTGTAGCCGGCCGTGGTCGTGCAACTGTCCAGCAGCCGCTGAATGTAGACCCCGCGCTTGCCCTCGTGCTCGAACTTGAAATAGTCATAGAAGCGCTTCTCGCCGATCTCCTCGCCGAGCGCCTTGGCGATGTGGGCCAGGATCCACAGGTCGTCCTTGGTGTCGAAGACCGGCTTGATCCCGCCCTTCCAGATCTGAAGGAAGGGATTCGAGCACGACGCGGTGATCTCCAGGTCCTCGAACTCGACCCAGGTGTTCGCGGGCAGGCCGACGTCGGCGTACTGCACCGACGCGGTCATGACGATGTCCTGGGCGATGATCATCTCGATATTCGGGTTGACGTTCTTGAACATCTCGTAGGCGTGCTTGGCGTTGTTGAACAGGTTGACGTTGGTGAAGTGCAGGGCCTTGGTCGGCGTGGGCATGTGGGTCTTGCCGGTGAAGACCTTGCGGCCGGCGGCGGGCGTCTCGACGATCAGCGGCCGGTCGCCGTGGTTCCAGTAGGCCGGTTCCTCGTCCTTGGTATAGGCGTGGGCGTGGATATCCCTGCCGGAGGCGTTCTCGTCCAGGTTGATCTGGAAGGGGTCCTCGGCGATCCAGCCCTTGAAGCCCGGGCCGGTGCGTTTGCTGCCCTGGAAGAGGGCGGCCTTGTAGTTGCCCGCCCAGCCGTGCACGCCCGCGCCCGGCCGGCCGATGTTGCCGGTCAGCATCATGGGCAGATACGCCGCCCGATTGGCCTCGGTGGCGTGGAACCAGTGATTGATGCCCTCGCCCTGGTGGATGGCGACCGGGCCGTTGTTCCGCGTGGTGTCCCAGATGTCCCTGGCCAGCCGCTCGATCAGCTCCCTGGGCGAGTGGGTGATCTCGGCCACCGTGTCCAGATCATAGTCCTTCAGGTGAACCTGATAGAGCGACCAGAGCGTCTTGACTTCCACCTTCTTGCCGTCGGCCAGATCGAGCGTCCAGGTGCCCTCCAGCGCCGGGTCGATGCCCCGGGCCGCCAGCACCTGGCCCACGTCGTCGCGGGTGACGGCGGCCGGCTTGTTCGTCTTCGCGTCCCACACCACGCGATCGCCGATCCTGGCGTGCTGTTCCTCGGTGAGGCCCTGCACGCGGTAGCTGGCCCCCTCCCTGGACAGGGCGCTCTTGTAGCCGGGGAAGAGTTCCTCGGCCCGCAGGCGGGTCAGCGTGTCGGTGCGAACCAGAAGCGGGAAGTCGGTGAACTGCTTGAGGAAGGTCTCGTCGTACCACTTGTGGTCCACCATCAGGCGGGTGACGCCCAGCCACAAGGCCGCGTCGGTGGCCGGGCGGATCGGGATCCAGTAATCGGCCTTGGTGCTGGGGGCGCCGTACTCCGGGGCGATGACCACGATCCGCCCGCCGCGCTCCATGCATTCGATGAACCAGTGCGAGTCGGGCAGCTTGTTCTCGACCAGGTTCTTGCCGTTCATGATGATGAGCTTGCTGAAGCGCAGGTCGTTGAAATCGCAGTCCGAGTTCTGGAGCCCGTGCACCCAGGGCTGGCCCGGCGTCTGGTCGCCGTGCCAGGTGTAGTTGCTCCAGTTCCGGCCGGCCCTGGCCTGCTCCGGCCCCACGCCGCGGACGTGGGCGTCGAGCAGGGCCATGGCGTTGTTCAGCCGGTACATGCCGTACTTGCCGATCACGCCCAGCAGCCCCATCCCGCCGCGCATCTTGAACGTCCGCGTTCCCGCTCCGCCCATCTCGGCGATCATCTCCTCGGGATAGCCCTGCTCGCGCAGACGCCTGGCGCCTTCCTCGCCGCTGTAGCGTCTGGCGATGGCGACGTAGGCCTTGGCGATGTACTTGAACACCTCATCCCACCCGATGCGGACGTGGACGTCGGTGCCCCGGCTGTCGAACTTGTACCGGGTCTTGTTCTCGGGGGTCAGGTCGGGGAAACCGGCGTCAGCCCACTCCTTCCACCCCTGGCGGATGATGGGGTGCTTGAGACGGTAGGAGCCGTACACGATGCGGTGGAAGGTGTAGCCCTTGGCGCACTGCCGCGGGTTCCAGTTGGCCGTCGCCTTGTTGCCGTACAGGTCCGCGTAGTGCTCGCAGTCGTATTGCGACCCCATGCGGGTGATGACGCCGTTGCGCGTGTAGGCCAGCACGCGGCAGGCGTGGGTGTCGTTGGGCGAGCAGACCCAACTGAACGTGGCGTCGTAGCGGTACTGGTCGCGATAGACTTTCTCCCAGTCACGGGCCGGGTAGTGCCCGAGCGGATTGGCGATCTCCGGCCGGAAGGCCAGCGACTTGAGCGGCCAGCCCAGGCCTGCGGCCAGGGCCCCGCCGCCGATCAGAAACTCCCGCCGACTCGGACCAGCTTTTCGTTGAGACATGGCTTCGCTCCAGATGTGCGGACGCGGCCGGGTGTTTTTCAGGCTCTCGCCTCGCGGTCGGCGTCCTGGGCATCGAATCCGCAAGCCGCCGGCGCCAGTCATTCGATGACCAGCTTCTGCCAGATGCTGATGTTCTTCTTGCCGTCGCGGTCGCCGGCGCTGCCGTTCCAGACGGCGAAGGAGACGGGCAGATAGTCGCCGCGGCGAAAGGCCCGTTCGTCGGCCGCGCCGTGCTCCTCGCCGGCCGGCAGATCGAGGCCGCGCTGCATCTGCACGTACCAGGCGCCGCGCTCATACACCGCCTGACCCGCGACCCGTTGCACGTTGGCCGGCTTGCCCGCCAGCGTTCCCGGTCCGCGGGCCACCAGGCACTCCACGGAGGTGTTGAGGCCCGGATCGGCCACCAGGTTGCCGGCCGCCCAGGAGGTCAGATACGCCAGATAGGGCCGCAATGAGGCCGGATCGCCGCCCTGGAAGGCGCTGTCGGCCATCGGAACGCCGTCGGGACGCTGATACTGATCCACCGCCCGGTTGGGATAGGCGTCGGCGACGTCCTGCCGGCCGGAATCCAGGTCTTTCTGGCGGTCGGCCTTCCAGTACCAGATGTTCACTCCTCCGTGCTCGCCGGGGCTGCCCATGTAGAACGGCGGGTCGGGCGAGAGCGAGAACTGGATGGCCACACCGTCGCGGAACTCGTCCTGTCGCACCGCGCGGGTATCCTCCGTCGGGTCGATCCACGACAGCCGAAAGGCCACTTCCGTATCGTTGTGCAGGGCCTGCACCACCAGACCCTCGATGCGTTCATCCGTCCACCACAGCGGCGTCAGGGCCACGTAGACCGGGCGGCTCTGCTCCCACTCGGGAGCCTGCGGGCGGTCGGGGAGCTTGCCCTGCACGGCCGGAGCCACGATGGTGCCCATCCGCAACTGGGCCCGCTCCTGGGCTCCCGCGCGGGTCAGCGACTGGACGTAGTGCACCAGGTCCCAGGCCTCGTCGCCGCTCATCGTGCCCTCATAGGACGGCATGGGCGTGCCCCGCAGGCCCTTCATGACCCGGGCGTAGAGCTGGTAGCCCTCGCTGCCGCCCTTGAAGATGCCGTCCACGAACGAACGCGGAGGCACCGGATAGCCCTGCTCGTCGTATTTGACGGCGGATTCCACCGGACGGCCGTCGGCGCCGTGGCAGGATGCGCATCCCTCCAGATAGAGCCGGCGCCCGCGGAACCAGCGCAGCTCGTCGAAGGCGGGTTCGGCCGGCACGATGATCGCCGGGCCGGGCGTGCAGCGATCGGCGATTTCCTGGGCCGCCTCTTCCTGGTTCAGGTCGCCGGCGGCCAGCTTGCGGCCCGCGTCGGCCGTCACCGCGTCCTGCTTGATCCGGCGCACAAAGCGGACCAGGGCCTGCAAGTCGGTTCGCGGCAGATGGCCCCACGGCGGCATGGCCGATCCCGGCATCCCCCGGCTGATGGTCCTCAGGAGATCGTCGTCGGTTGGCACCTGATTCTGCGTCGTATACAGCTTGAAGAACTCGCCCCGGAAGTTCCTGGGGCGCGGATTCATCAGGTAGGCGAACTGTCCGGCGCCGTCGCCCTGCTCGCCATGGCAGATGGCGCAATACTTTCCGAAGAGTTCTTGACCCCGGGCGAGCAAGGGTTCATCAGCGGCGGTCGCCTCGAGCCGGGCCGGTGATTCCGCGGCGGCGGGAGCGCGCGTGGCGGTCTTGCCCGTTGAAGCGGTCTTGTCGTCAGCCTCGACCACGGGCTCAGGGGATGCGGCGGGAGCGGTTGAAGGCGCATCCGACGCCGTCGCGACCGCGGGACGGGTCGCGGCCGCCGGCCGCGTGGCGGGCGCCGGGGCCGCAACGGCGGGCGACTTTGCACGGGCCGCCGACAGCGACGCGGGCTGAACCGATTCTCGGGCGCAGGCCGAATGAGACGGCAGCGCCAGCAGGCACAGCCACCCCGTCAGCCTGGCCCGGTTGACCGCTCGATTCCGTGCCGTTGGCAA
>JABRVU010000186.1:0-4303 GCA_039961895.1 Phycisphaerae bacterium
CTTCGGATGGGGCATGTTGATCGCCACCGTCGCCGGCGTCGCCGATCCGCTGGAGGCGCGTGAAGGAGAGGGCGACGCCGGCGACGGTGGCGATCAACATGCCCCATCCGAAGCCGCTGAGGACCTGGCTGAGCCTGAGGGCGTGCATCAGGCCGCCGGCGGCCTCGGCGGTGGCGATGCGGTCGCTCAGCCCGCGGCCCAGGAGCAGGCAGACCTGTCCGACGCCCATGCCCACGGCCAGCATGAGGATGAAGTCGGGAAGGGTGAGGGGCCGGCAGCGCTCGGCCTGCCGGCGGGCCAGGCGGCCGGACAGATCGCCAACCAGCGATGCGTCGGCCTTCATCATGCGATCGACACGGCCCTGGAGGGGCGCCAGCGCGATGAGCACCGCCAGCCAGGAGTATCCGCAGACGGTATCGATCACCACGATCTTGCCGAAGAGGGTCTCGTCGAGGTTCAGGCTGGCCTTGATGGCGGCCATGTTGGGGCTGCCGCCGATCCATGAGCCGGACAGCGACGCCACCGCTTTCCACATGCCTTCCGGGAGGGTCCCTTCGGGCAGAACGGCTTGGAAGAACGCGAAACTGCCCACGGCTCCGGCGACGATGCCGGCCGTTCCGATAAGCATGACCACGACGGCCTGGGGCCCGACCCTGGCGATGGCCGCCGTATCCGTCGGCACCAGCAGCAGCACCACGATGAACGGCAGGACCACCTCGAGCATGAACTCGCCGTAGAGCGGCGACCGGTTCGGGATCACGTCCAGCGACGAAAGAATCATGGGCAGGAAATAGCACCAGATCAGCGGCGGGAAATAACGGAAGAAGATACGCAGACCCGGCAGGGTCGCCAACCCGAAGATGCCCGCCACCATCGAGGCCAGGAAGGCAAACAGCAAGGCAGGCGATTCAATCAACGGCATCGGTCCGGTCCTGGCGCGAGGGGGAGGAGAAAAGGCTGCGCACCCTTCAGGGATTCACTGAGCGGGTCGCACGCCGCCGCGCGCGGGCTGAGCGGAGTATCACGGCCCGCGGCGGCAGTCCACCTGATGGGCATGGTACAAAGGAGGCCGGTCGGTTGACAGGGCGGCGCCTTCGGGCCGGTCTGGCTTCGGCGACGGGATCGGCGACGCGCCGATTCTATGGCCGACCCTGCAGGCGCGCGAGCCGCCGGCGGCGGACGATCGGCGATCGTGTCTGGGCGCGGATCGAAGAACCGATCAGGCGTGGATGACCGCGTCGGCGGCGAACACCCGCAGCAGGTCGGTCACGGTGATCATGCTCATCAGCAGCCGGTCGCGGGTGACGATGGGCAGGGCGACCTGCTTTTCCTCGCACATCAGCCTGGCGGCGTTGGCCAGGGTCTCGTCCGGCAGAAGGGTGGGGATGCCGGTGACCATGATGTCGGTGACGGGGAGATTGAGCCATTCGCCGACCTCGGAACGCCCAATGGCCATCCGCACGTCCCAGTCGGAAACCAGGCCGACCAGCCGTCCGTCCTCGACCACCAGCACGTGGGCGCTCTTGCTCCCGTTGAGCTTCTCGCACACTTTGCGGACGCGGTCGTTGCGCGAGACGGTGCGCAGCACGCGCGAGCCGTGGTTGATGACCGGCTCCTCGCACAACGCCGGTCGGCCGGCGGAGGAGGGGTCGGTGAAGAGGTCGAGCACGTCCAGCTCGGTGACGATGCCCAGCAGCCGGGTGTCCTCGACCACCGGCAGGGCGGTCCGCCGGCCGTAGATCATGTGATGGGCGGCGTCGGTGACCAGTTGATCGGGCGAGACGCAGGTGGCCTCGGCGTCCATCACGTCGGCGACCAGCACCACCTCGGTCGAGCCGGCGTCCATGCACTCGCGCTCGGCCTGCATGAGCATGCCCACGCTCTCCAGCAGGTCGCCGTCGGTGACCAGCCCCACCAGCCCGTCGTCATCGACCACCAGCAGGTGGCGGACGTCGTTGAGCCACATGAGCTCGATGGCCTCGTCCGTGGTGGCGAAAGGCGAGACCGTGATGGGTGGACGCGACCGTAAATCGCGAATGAACATGACGACTCCCCGTGGACTGCTCGGACGCGCCCTCGACGGAAGGCGAGATGTCCTGCCGTTCCCTTCGGCTGAAAAGGGGATGGAATTCACTGAAGGCTTAAAGCCCGGTAATAACCGCCGTCTCCAGGGGAAGGGGGCGCCGGCCGTGAGAGGCAAAGGGAGTAACGAGACGCTCGTCACCTTGCGGGGCTCAGATATAGGGGAAATACACCAAGTGTGTGAAAAACGGCACAGCCGCGACGGCCGCTCGGCTCGCCGCCGACCTGATCGGCGCGGCAACGCCGCCACGACGGCTGCGGCGTGAAGGTCATACCCTCCAGGCGTTGCAGTCGGGATCGAACGTTCGCCGATAGGTGATCTATCCCTTTCGGTCCGCGGACAGACCCGGCCCTTGCCGCGCCGGGCACCTCGACGCGCTCCTTGTTGTATCTACAATACAACAAGACCTGCACGTGGTTGAAATCGCGGCCGAAACTGCTATGCTGTGGACACGCAAGCGACGTGGAGAACCATCCGTTGGGCCTGCAAGACGACCTCAACCGCGACAACGTCGGACATCTGCCGCTGCGAGAGCCGGTCTTCGTGACGCCAGAGACCTCGGTGCGCCGGACGGTCGAGGTCATGCAGAGCGAACGGATGGGATGCATCCTGGTCTGCCGCGACGGGGAACTGGTGGGCATCTTCACCGAACGTGACCTGATGCGCCGCGTGCTGGCCCGGCGGGCCGACCCCGAGTCGCCGGTGGAGCAATACATGACGCCCCGGCCGGCGGTCATCGCCCGGTCCGATCCCATCGCACACGCCGTCCGGGTCATGTCCGAGGGGCACTACCGGCATCTGCCGGTGGTCGATGATCGCGGCCGACCCGTGGGGATCGCCTCGGCCAAGCACATTGTCGCTTACCTGGTGGATTATTATCCGTCCGCGGTCTACAACCTGCCGCCGCAGCCCGGGCAGGTCCAGGAGGCCAGGGAAGGGGCCTGACCGCGGCGGCATCGGCCGAACGCTTCCGGCAGCCGCGCGTCGCAAGGCAGTTTCAGGGCTGGCAGATGAGAACAAGCATGTTGGAACTGGCACCCTCCGAAACCAAGAATCCCGTACAGAAACGCACCCAGGAATTGGAATCCGTCACCATCCGCTTCGCCGGGGACTCCGGCGACGGCATGCAACTGGCGGGGACGCAGTTCAGCATCTCGTCGGCGGTCTTCGGGAACGACATCAGCACGCTGCCGGACTTTCCGGCGGAGATTCGGGCGCCGGCCGGTTCGCTGGCCGGCGTCAGCGGATTTCAGATCAACTTCAGCAGCCATCCGGTGCTCACGCCCGGCGACCGGGTCCACGCCCTGGTGGCGATGAACCCGGCGGCGCTCAAGACCAACATCGGCGACGTAGAGCACGGCGGGCTGGTGGTGGTCAACAGCGACGCCTTCGGCAAGAGCGACCTGGCCAAGGCCGGTTACCAGGAGAACCCGCTGGAGAACGGCTCGCTGGACGCCCAGTACCGGGTGATCCGCGTGCCCATCTCGCGGCTGAACTCCGAGGCCCTGGCCGGCACGGGCCTGGGGGCCAAGGTGACCGACCGCTGCAAGAATTTCTTCGCCCTGGGCCTGGTCTACTGGTTGTATGACCGGCCGCTGGAGCCCACCCTCCGGTGGATCGAATCCAAGTTCGGGAAGAAGCCCGAAATCGCCGACGCCAACGTGAAGAGCCTCAAGGCCGGGTATCACTTCGGCGAGACCACGGATCTGTTCGCGACCAGCTACCGGGTGGCCAAGGCCAAGATCCCGCCGGGCCGATACCGCACCATCACCGGCAACGAGGCCATGGCCCTGGGGCTGGTGACCGCCGCCCAGAAGGCGGGCCGGACGCTCTTTTACGGCACCTACCCCATCACGCCGGCCAGCGATATCCTTCACCAGCTTGCGCGATACAAGAACTTCGGCGTCCTCACCTTCCAGGCCGAGGACGAGATCGCGGCGGTGACGTCGGCGATCGGGGCGGCGTTCGGCGGAGCCCTGGGCGTCACCGGAACCAGCGGCCCGGGAATGGCCCTCAAGGCCGAGGCCATCGGTCTGGCGGTCATGACCGAGCTGCCCTTGGTTATCATCAACGTGCAGCGCGGCGGGCCTTCGACCGGGCTGCCGACCAAGACCGAACAGGCCGACCTGCTGCAAGCCGTCGTGGGGCGCAACGGCGAGTGCCCCCTGCCGGTCATCGCCGCCCGCTCGCCGGCCGACTGCTTCTGGAGCGCCATCGAGG
>JABRVU010000187.1:0-4261 GCA_039961895.1 Phycisphaerae bacterium
ACTGACGCTGCCCATGCCGGCGGTGGCGCTGGTTTCAGACGACCGCGTGGCCGAGAACCGCGGCCGGATCGCCCTGGCCCGCGGCCCGGTGGTTTACTGCCTGGAGGGCGCCGACAACCCCAACGTCGCCCTGGAGCGCGTCCGGCTGCCGATCGACCCGGTCACGCGCGAGCCGTTGCTGCGGAGCGAGCATAAGCCGGAGCTGCTCGGCGGGGTGACGGTGCTCAAGGGCGACGCCCTGGAGCCGGCGGTCATGCCCGATGCCCCGCTGTACCAGCGTCTGGAAGACCTGCGCGAACCGCCTTCCCGCGAGGTGCCGATCACCGCGATTCCCTATTATGCGTGGGCGAACCGGGACCGGCGCCCGATGACGGTGTGGATCGGCTATGAACTGACTCCGCCGGAGAAGGGCAAGGCTCCCGGCAAGGCCAACGCCAGCGCCCGCTGAAGCCGGCATGGCCACTGCCGCGACGCGCCGGCGGCCGGAACCGAGAGGCCGTGTAAAACCGGTCCCAACCCGCTTTTTCAACACTGGGAACACGGTTCCATTGCCGTTTTTGTTCCCGCCTTGTCGGACACGACGTTGCTTCGGGCGTCACGGCGCCGCCGATCGCGGGTACGACCTTATCCGCACGCCTCTGTTGCACCGCAATCCAGGATGGTCTTCCTTCGAGAACGTAAAGGCCACGGGAACGCGACCCCGGAGTTGTCATTCCGCCGGGAAGGGATAAAATGGAAACAGCCACTCCTGTTCGAGGGGGAAGGGAACGGATGAACGGAGGAGATCGGCCATGTCTGATGGATCGACGCTTACCACGACACCGGATGTGGACGTGAAACACAAGCCGCGGACCGCCCAGCCCCGGCCGCGCAAGCAGCCGCCTTACAACGTGATCCTGCTCGACGACGACGACCACACCTATGAATACGTCATCGAGATGCTCGGCAAACTGTTCGGGTACGACGAAAACAAGGCTTTCCTGATGGCCCAGGAGGTGGACCTGACCGGGCGGGTCATCGTCGAGACCACCACGCTCGAACGGGCCGAACTGAAGCGCGACCAGATCCACGCCTACGGGGCTGATCCGCGCTCGCAACGCAGCAAGGGCTCGATGAGCGCGATCATCGAGCCCGCCGAGGACGGGGAGTGACCCCCACGGGGAACCGGGAAGCCGAGGAACCGGATCGGATCGATGGAAGGGGGAACGCCGGGCCGCGCGGGCTCACGACGTGATCGAGCCACGCGGCCGCCGGTGCCGTTCGCGTCACTCCTCCTCGGTATCGGCGCCCGCGCCGGCCGTTTCCTCCTGTCCGACCACGGCGGCCTTGACGTCGCCGCCGACCGTCAGCCGCACGCGGATCACCTGGTGCGACGTCGAACACGTCAGATGAATCGTGGTCTCCGGCACGTCGGCCACGTGCGTCCGCCGACAGGCCGGGCATGTAAAACGAACCTGCATCGCAAGCCTCCCGGGGCGGATTATAGACCAACGCGGCTGCGGCGCCTCAACGACGCGAGGGTGGTTCCGGGGCGGGGCGGCCGGAGCGGACCCTGCCGGGTGAGCCCGGAGGGGCTGGCAGGCGCCTCAAGGCAGGTGGGCCGTGCCGACGACGGGCGCCCGGAGGAAGCGCTCCGGCTGGGTGGGAGCATAGGCGTTGCGCTGGGGAATCTCGAGGCGGTTGAACGGCCGGTAGTCCTTGATCGCCCCCACCCGCCCGATCCTGACCGAGTTGCGGAGAATGCCCTTGCCGCCGTTGACGTCGGCGAAGCGGCCCTGCCCGTAGCCCACGCCCCTGGTGCCGGTCAGATTCGAGGAGAAGTACCGCAGCCCGACGATGCGGTTGCTTTCGTCGCGCAACCAGTCGATGAAGATGGTCGAATGCCCGCCGGGCGGCGTGGTGCTGTAGCTGAGGAAGTCCCCGGGCTTGGCGTTTTCGAGCGGACTGATGGCCCGCCCCAGGCCGTAGGACACGATGGCCCGCTGCTCGCTGTCGCCGGGGCCCTCGATGTACCAGAGCTGGAGCATGTTGAACAGGTCGTGGAAGGTCATGCCGTTGAAGTCGTCGGGGTCGAGCCCTTTCTGCACGTTGCGCAGCTTCATGGCCCGCACGAAGACCTCGAAGGTGAACCCGCAGCAGTAACTGCACCGCGAGCCGTCGGGATAGGCCTTGGCCACCACCATGCCCTTGTACCAGAGATCCTGGGTCACGCCGTTGTAGATGTCGTATTCGCGCGGGGTCCAACTGCAATGATAGGGATACGATCCGTCGAGCGGATAGGCGGAGATGACCTTGAGCACGTAGGGGTTGAGCGAGCCCTCGGCGTCGTCCTCGATCATCTCCTCGCGGGCGAAAGCCCGGGCCAGGGCCTTGTCCACGGGCGAAAAGCCGCGTTCGTCGACGGGGTAAGGACGGGGGACATAGGTGTCGCGGCGGGGCTTGGACGACCCGGAGGCGGGAGCGGTCGCGGCGACGGATGCGGCGGTGTTCAGCGGGGCCTGGGGTGGGGCCGCGACGGGCCGGTTGCACGCGGACGCGATGATGAGCCCGCCCGCAGCCAGCCTGGCCGCGCGCATCGAAGGGCTATTGAGCATGGGTGTCTCTCCTGCACGGCCTTGCAGCATAACGCAAGCCGCCCGGCGCGGGGAGCGACTCCCGGCCGCTCCTGGGCGGGAGGGTGCGACTGATCTCTTTGGCCGGCAGGCTCAGAACCCGGCCAGAACCCCCACCGGATACACCCGTATGACCGCGGACACCGTCACCGGGGTGAGTCCCTTCGACGTGGCTTGGCAGACCGGCGCCCCGTCAAGCGGGTCCCGGTGCAAGGCGGGCAGCGTCGGCAGTGCGGCGCGGTCGACACCCTCCCGCATCGGGCTGGCGACGTCGGACCCCCACCCGGAAGGCCGCCGCCGGCGGGGCCATCGACTCCGGTTCGGTGCGGGATCGCGTTTCACCCTGCCCGCCGAACCGGAGTCGTAGGCCGCCTTCGACCGGCCGGATCAGTATTCGATGATCAGCCGCGGGCCCAGCGCAGGATTGCCGGCCGCTGCCGCGCCCTCGCGGGAGTAGTAGCTGGCCGTCCCGTTCTCGTTCTCCTGCATCTTCTTGAGCAGCCACCCGTGGGGCGCCCCGGTGGCCCGCAGGTCGTCGGTGACGTCGAAGCGGACCTCGACGGGCATATCGGCGGCGTGCACCACGCCCGGCCCGGTGGCCGCATGGTAGTCGCCGCCGTTCCAAGGCGAGCCGCAGTCCGCACTGGTATTGGCGACGTTGGCGTCGGAGGGGCACGACCAGGTCGCGCCCGCGCCGCTGCCGCGGGTGCCGCCGCCGAGGTTGAAGCCGTTGCCTTCGGTCCAGGCGACATTGAGGCGATAAGCCCTGACCTTGCGGTTGCCGTTGGTCGGGAAGCCGACCGGGGCCTCGGCCAGGGTCAGAACCAGCATCGCCTTGCGGATGCCCTCGGTCTCGACGCCGGTCATGTCAAACGCCACCACCGCCCGGTTGAGCCCCGACTTGGCCACGCGCAGCCGCGTGTTGGCGCCTTCGTTGACTTCATCGGTGGGGTCCTGCCGCAGGAACGAGTCCTGGTTGGCGTAGAGGACCAGTTGCGTGGGCTCGTCGCAGGCGTTGCCCACCCCGTCGTGGTCGCGGTCGGCCTGGTTGGGGTTGGCCACCGTCGGACAGTTATCGCAGGCGTCGCCCACTCCGTCGCCGTCGGCGTCGGCCTGGTCGGGGTTGGGCAGGTCTTTGCAGTTGTCGCACTTGTCGCCCACCCCGTCCGCGTCGTCGTCGCGCTGCCCGGCGTTGGGTCTGTTCGGGCAGTTGTCGCAGGCGTCGCCGTCGTTATCGCCGTCGGCGTCGGCCTGGTCGGGGTTGCTCACCAGCGGGCAGTTGTCCTGATTGGCGCAGAACCCGTCGCCGTCGGCGTCGTTGTCGGGGTCGCGCGGGCAGGGGTCGCACCGGTTGCCGAGGCCGTCGCCGTCGCCGTCGGCCTGGCCGCGGTTGCGGTCCAGCGGACAGTTGTCGATCTCGTCGGGCACGCCGTCGCCGTCGTCGTCCGGGTCGCAGGCATCGCCGGCGCCGTCGGCGTCGGTATCGAGCTGACCGGGGTTGGCGGTCAGCGAGCAGTTGTCCAGCCCGTCGGGCACGCCGTCGCCGTCGTCGTCCGGGTCGCAGGCGTTGCCGTCGCCGTCGCCGTCGGTATCGAGCTGGTCGGGGTTGGCGACGGCAACGCCTGCGACCCGGACGACGACGGCGACGG
>JABRVU010000188.1:0-13761 GCA_039961895.1 Phycisphaerae bacterium
GGGTACAGAGGCGTTCGCGGTCCAGGCGACGGCGACGGGAGCGTCGGAGGGCGTGCCCGAGGACTTGGCAGCGGCTCCGACGGTGACGTCGAAACGCGCCGGCGCGAACGGCCCTCCCACGGGCCCGATGAAGGTGATGGGGATGAGCGGCGCCGGGATCACGTTCAAGACGCCGGGCACGGCGACGGTGACCGATACCGTGTCCTGAGAGAGGGCTCCGTCGTTGTCCACGACGGTAAGGGTCAGCTCATGGACACCGGTGGGCAGGTTCACGTTGGCGGTTGCATTGGCACCGTCATAGAGGATCGTCGAACCCTTCGACCAGCGGTAGCGGACGATCGCGCCGTCATCGATGCTGGCGCTAGCGGAGAGGGGAACGGTCTCGCTGCCGGATTCGTCCAGATCGAAGACGGTATAGTCTTCCCCGGCGTTGGCGACCGGCCGGGCATTGACGTAAAGGTAGATACCGCGATGGACGGGCGCGGCGCTCTGAACCGCGGCCTGGAAACGGACGTCCGCGCCGTACAGAGTCGCCGCCGGAAGGTTGACCGCGTTGCCGGCGAGCTCCGCGATGACCTGGACGCTGCCACCAGCCGGCAGGGTGCCGGACGCGAGCGACAGGCTGATCCAGTTCACGTCCGTTTCGGCGGTCCAGACCAGCTCGGACCCCGTCGTGTTCACGAGCGTGTAGACGATCGGACTGATGTTCACCGGGCCGCCGGACGTGACTCTCAGGGAGGAATCAGCCGACGGACTGACGGTCAGCGGGGTCGATACCGGGGTCACATTGATGTAGTACAGCCGGGGTTCGGAAACCAGTACGTCGGTTTCGGCGGCGAAAGAGAACGAGTCGATGCCGACGAAATCCGGGGCCGGCGTGTACGTGGCGGTCGCGGTGTTCAGGGGGGTATTGTCAATCGGCCCCAGCGTTCCATGATACGGGCCCGTATCCGGCAACACCCAGAATGTCAGGTCGGCGTTATCCGCGGAATAACCGGTGAAGGTCAGTTCCACCGGCGTATTCTGCGGAGTCGAGATGCTCTGCTCGACCGTCACCGGCGGTGAGGCGGCGGGAGCCGGCGGCGGCGTGTCGCCCGTGCCGGAGCTGGAGTGGATCACCACGTTCTTTTCGGCACAGGTGACCGCGGTGGAAGACATCGCCGGCAGGACGGCGCAAAGCGTGATCAGCCGGGTCGCCGCGGTGGTATAAACGTGTTGGACCTGGCGCCCGGATGCCATCGTGCCATCTCCGAAGTCCCAAGTATAATCGGCGACAAGGTTATCAGGCAATGGCCGGCCGTCGGCTTGAGTCGCCGTCAGCACGACGGTCAGGGGGGCTGGGCCTTCAACTGTTGAGGCCAGGATGCCGAAGGTCCATTCCGACGGCGAACCGGATGCCGGGATGACCCGAACGTCTACCGTGTCGCTGGACGATGCCAGGCCGTCCGTAGCCGTCAGGCGAAAAGAAAGTATCGCCGGATCCGGCCATTCCGGGACGATGAACTGAGTGACCGCCCCATTGGGGTTGCTCAGCTCGACGGGTTGCCCACTGATCTGTTCCCAATGGAACTGCAAAGCCACGTCACGGTCACACGACGCGGCCGCGGTCCCGGACAACCAGACCGGAAAACCGGGGACGACGTCGAGGTCAGGTCCGGCCTCGACGCGCAGAACCTGCTCACAGGGCAGTTCGGCCGGGGCGATGAATGGCAGGTCGTCATCGGGCAAGCCGTCGACCGTTGGATTATTTGGATCGGAGGGGGGAACGGTCAGTTGATCCTCTGGGGCGTCGGGATGATAGCCGAGAACCTCTTCCTCGCTGGCGGGGCCCCCCAAGGGCGCGGGTGGCTGGCATGACTGGCCCGCGGTCAGCCATGACAAGGCGATAAGCAGAAACGGATGGACGAATGCTCCAAAACGGTTCGTTGGCCGAATGGCTGTTTTTCTCGTCGGTCGGCTGGAAGGGGTCATGCAGATGGAGACCTTCCCCACTCCCGCGCGCGACCGGCTTCCATCCGGTCGGAGGTCCGAGTTACAGGATGGGTTATCATTCGATGGTTCGCATGTGAATTTCATGGCGGCTGTCCTCCTGCTCGGGTGCGATGTCGTGTGGCAACTCGGCCTGTTTCCGGGTCGATAACTTGGAATTCAGTCTCGGTAGCCGCGATATTTTCCAAGTCCCCCATTCATCCCCTTTTGACAATTGAGAGCCTATGATACGGTTTTGTTTCGAGGCAAACGGTGGCGTACGAGGATTGGGAAAAAGGGGTAATTTCGGAAGGACGACATGCCGGCTGGGGTGGGGTACGTCGCAGAATCTGCGGGCCGCGGCTTCTATCGCAAACTTCAGATCAGGAAGCCTACTCGACGGGAGCAATGGTAATTCGCTCCGGGGGGTTATAATGAAGAGGTTTTCACCAGATGGACGCCAGGGGGTGTCTCTCACTGATGACGTTCATCCGATCCGCCTTTGAGGGTCGATAACTCTGAGGCGGAGGAACCGGGGGGTGGGTATCGTGAGCTTCAAAACAGGGTATTGGATCAGCGCGTGGTGGGTCCGGTCCGGGTCGAGGGCAAGTCAAGCCCGGGGCGCTGGATTCTGACCGGAAAGTCGTGAGGTCGGGCGGCGGTCTTATGCGCGGCCGTTACGTGCCGCGGCGAAGCAACCGACGTGAATGTTATGGTTGATCGGGCAACCATTCGTCCAACCAAAGGGCCCATAAAGATGATTGCAACGACCCAGCCGGCGATCACCTGGCGGCGCGTGGTACTGCTCGTGGCCCTGGTGTTTGGTTTGGGGGCGACGGCGTACGGTGTTCGCAAGTACCGCAAGGAGATCTCGCTTCGCGAGGCCCTGGCCACAGGTCAGGCGGCCTATAAGAACCGTCAGTATACACTGGCCGCGACCGAGCTCGGCCGGTATCTGACCTCCGACCGGACGAACCTCGAAATCCTGCGCCAGTTCGCCAAAGCCCAGATGCAGCGCCGCCCCCAGTCCAACGAATCGCTCCGGGGCGGCGTCTTCGCCCTCGAGACCATCATCAGGCTTCAACCCGGCGACGCCGAAGCCTCCAAAACCCTCGTTGACATGTACTTATCGGTAATACCCGACCCGGTCGAAGCGGAACGGGTCGCCCGCGGCTGGTTGACGGCGGTCCCCGATTCGGCTGCGGCCCGCGAGGCCCTGGCCAGTGCCCTGCTGGCCCAGGACGCCTCCAAGGCAACCGAAGCCGAGGCACTGCTGCTCGAGGCGATCAAGATCGATCCGAAGCGCGCCCATACCGCCAATATGCTGGCGGTCCTGAACTTGACGCTGCATCAGAAGGACGCGCGGGCGGCGTGCGAACCGCTCGATCAGGTCGTCGCCCTGGAGCCGGGATCGCTGGCTGCCCGCCTGGCCAGGATTCACTTCGCGTATTTTACGCGCCGACCCGACCTGGTGGACGCCGATCTGGCCGAGGCCGAGAAGCTGGAAGCACCCGAGCCGAGTCTGCGGATCGCGCTGGCGAACCTGCTGGTTACCCGCGGATATGTCGACCGGGCCAAAGCCCAGTTGGCCTTGGCTGAGCAGGCCGCGCCCGACGAGCCGACGGTGTACTCAGCGCAGTGCGAGCTGGCGGTGTATCTGCGCGACCCGGCCGGGGCGGCGGTCGCCGACCGAGCCCTGGCGGCGCCGCTGGGCGAGCGCGTGTTCGACGTCCTGCCCGGGGCCGTCGAGGTCTATGCCATGGCCGGGCGGGCGGCGGATGCCCGCAAGTGCGTGGAACGCCTGCGCGTGGCCGGAGCGCCCCAGGAGATCATCCATTACACCGAAGGGATCATTGCCTCGGCCGAGGACCGTCACCGCGAGGCCTCCGAGGCGTTTGAAGACGTCGTCCGCCGTTCTCCCAAGTTCGCACAGGCCCAGTTGGCGCTGGGTCAGAGTCTCTTGCGCCTGGGCCATCCCCGCCGGGCCCTGAAGCCCTTCGAGGAGTTCGTGCGTCTCAGCGACAAGCAGAACACGGGCGTCGT
This sequence comes from Phycisphaerae bacterium, assembly GCA_039961895.1. Lineage (GTDB taxonomy): Bacteria > Planctomycetota > Phycisphaerae > UBA1845 > PWPN01 > JAAXZI01. The sequence continues at coordinate 4,012 of JABRVU010000188.1, forward strand.
CGGGATCCAGGTGGCCAACGCCCGGCTGGAGCTGGTTCGGATCTACGCCAGCCTGGAACGCTGGAAAGACGCGGTGGAGACCGCGCTGGCGGCGGAGCGCTTCTCGCCGACCTTGAAGACGATCCTGGCCAGTATCGAGGTCCAGGGTCTGGCCGCCCGCGGCGGGCCGGGGCGGCCGATGGATCGGGCGGCGTTGGATCGGCTGTACGGCCGGCTGGAACAGTTGGCGGCCGACTGGGCGAAGAAACCGAATGTCTCGGTTGATCTGACCAAGGACCTGACCTATCGCCTGCTGCTGGCGAAGCTGACGGCATGGCGCGGGCAGGTTCCCGAAGCCCTCAAGATTCTCGAGGAAACCGCCGCCAATCCCGAACATGCCTCGGCGGCGACGCAGGTGATGGTGGATCTGGCCTCCGAGGCCGGTGATTACGATCGGGCCTTGCGCGAGAACCAGAAGCTGCTGGACGCGGCGGACGACACGACCCGCCCGACGCTGCTCGCCCGCCAGGCCGAACTGCGCGCCGCCAAGGGCGACGTGGAACAGGCCGACGGCACGTGGAAGGAGCTGATCGCCCAGGCTTCCGGCCCGCAGCGCACGGCGGCGCGGATGCAGTACGTCCAATACCTGCTGCGCCGCGACGACGTGAACGCGGCCCGGGCCCTCGTTTGCCAGGTGGTCCAGGAGGATCCGAACGATTCGGCTTCCCGGGTACTGCTGTTGCGGCTCGGTCCGCAGGAGGGCTGCCCCGCCCGGCAGGAGCTGGTCGACCAGCTCAAGCGCATCGAGGGGGAAAACGGTATCAACTGGCGGTTCTGGCAGGCCCGTGTCTGGCTGGACCAGGACGCCTGGAGCGACCATCGGCAGCGGATCGAAACGCTCCTGACCGAAGTGCTGGACCGTGATCCGGGCCGTGACGACGCGCTGGCCGCGCTGGGCTTCTATTATGAGCGCTCCGGCGACATCGACCGGGCGTTGGCCCGCTACCGGCAGGCGTTCGAGACCAACCCGACCAACGTGGCCGCCGGGAGGCAGTACCTGGTCCTGCTCGAACGCCAGAAGCGGATCAATGACATCGATCGCTTCCTGAGCACCGCGCCCGACGATCCGGTCTTTCGCCCCTTCCGCGTCAACGTGCTGATCAACAACGGCGATTTCAACCAGGCGGCGTCGATCCTCGAAAAGCAGGTCGCCGCCGACCCCCGGGATTGGCGCGCGCGCGTGATCCTCTCGCAGTTGAAGGCCCTGCGGGGCGACCCCGTCGCGGCCGAGCAGCTGCTCAACGAGGCCGAGGCCCAGTCCCCCGACGTGCCCGAGGTGCTGATCGCCCGGGTCGAGTTCTGCCTGGTCCGCTCCGACTGGACCCGGGCCATGGAACTGTGCAACCAGGTTCTGGCCAAGGGTCCGAACCCCCAGATTCAGTTGTTGCGGGCCGCGGTGTTCGCGGCCAAGGCCGAGATGAAGGCCGCGGAGGATGACATCCGCCACGTGATGCAGCTCCCGGAATGGCAGGAGCGCGCTTACCAGGCCCTGGCCCGGATGTGGCTGGACAAGGGCCAGGTGCCGGAGGCCCTGGCGCGGCTGCGGGAGGGGCTGACGGCCCTGCCCCGTTCGCTGGCCATCCGTCGGCTGCTGGCCTCGCTGCTGATGGTCGGCGACGACAAGCAGCGCCAGGAGGCGACCGCCATCGTCGAGGAGCTGTTGCGCGAGGTTCCCGACGATGAGCAGTCCCAGATTCTCAAGGCCGACATGCTGGTGCGGAACAACCCGGCCGAGGCCGAGCGGATCTACCAGGCGGTGTTCAAGAAGAACCCCTCGGCCTCGGAAGTGGCCGGCCGGCTGGCCCAGTTGGCGATGGATCGCGGACAGCGCGAGGCGGCGCTGGGGTTCGTGGACGCCGGGCTGTCGGCCAGACCCCGCAATCTCCGCTTGCTGTTCGCCCGGCTGAGCCTGCTGGCGGAGCGCGGCGACAGCCGGGCCGTTTCCGTCGCCGCCGAGGTCGCCGCCGCCGCTCAGAACGTGCTCAACGTCCGACCGAACGATCAGGAAGCCATCCTGGCCAAGGCCAGGGCCGGCGCCGTGCTGAACAAACGCAAAGAAGCCATCACCCAGCTCGCCGAGTTCCTCAAGCGCTTCGGCGGTGGCAGCGAGCTGTACGCCGAGGCACGGGCCCTGCTGGCCCGGTTTTACATCGCCGAACAGGACTTCGCGCGGGCCGAGGAGGTCATCGCCGATTACGCCCGGCTGGCCCCGGCGGACCTGAGGCCCATCGAGCTGAAGCTGTTCTGGCACGCGGAGCAGAAGCAGTGGAAGGAGCTGCTGGGCCTGCTGAGCGATTACCGGGCCAGGCACTCGACGGACGTGCAGATCACACTGACCGCGGCCCGTCTGCTGGCCGGCTCAGGGGACAAAGTCCTGCTTGAAGAGGCCGCCAGGCTGTTCGCCGATCTGACCCAACGCGCCCCCGCTGACGCCTATCTCCTGGCTTCCGCAGGGGAAGTATCCTTTTTGTTGGACCGGCCGGACCAGACGCGGGCCCTGTGGGAGAAGGCGCTGGCGTTGCGTCCCACGGACCTTGAGCTGCGCAACAACCTGGCCTGGCTGCTGTGCGAGCGGCTGGAGAGGCCTCTCGAAGCGGAAAAGCTCATCGCCGACGCGGTCAAGGCCCCGCTCGAAACCCGCGTGTACGCTTCGCTGCTGGATACCTGGGGCATGATCCAGTACCGGCTGGGCATGTCCGAGAAATCCAAGGAAAGGCTTCAACAAGCTCAGGAACGCTTCAAGGAGTGCATCAATCACCTCAACGCGGGCGATTCCACCCGGGCTTCGGCCAGGCTGCACCTGGGGTTGACATTGTCTGCTTTAGGCGACGCCGCCGAGAGCCGAAGAATCCTCACGGAACTGCGGGGGGACTCCAGGAGCTGGAACCTGCTCTCGCCGGGGGATCAAGAAAAGGTCGATAAGCACCTGCAACAGCTATCCGGGGCCGACCCCGCTCCGGTATCATCAGGAGCTTAAGCGCTCTCCGCCGCAATTCAAACGTATAGTCCTGAGGGGGCTATGCCCATCCACGGAGGGGTGGGGGCGGATAACAACGGAGTAGCTGGAGTCTGACGGACGGACACGAGGGCCTGAAGGCGCCTCGGGGACACCGTCCGTTTGACGTGGTGGGTTGAAGAAGCCTCTTTTCCCGGAGAGCCGGCGGCCCGACAGGGGTGGTCAGGCGGCAGCGGGGTCCGGGAATCGGAGCATCGGGGACAGCTTATGTCACACGACCATTTCCAGCCGGACGACCAGATCATCCTGTCCGAGCCGCAGTTTCCGGCCGCTTCGGCCCAGCCGCAGAACACGGGAACGGCCCGGACCCTGAGCAATTTCCGCCGCCGATGGAAGCTCATCCTGTTGTCATGGCTGGTCTTGAGCGGCGGCGCGGTCGCTTCCATTCTGTACTGGATCAAACCGACCTTCACTGCCACCGCCCAGGTCGAAGTCGCCCCCACCGCGGAGGCCATTCTCTATGAGAGCAAGCAGTCCTTCCAGCAGGGGCCGCAGATCGAGCTCTACCTCAACGACCAGGCCCAGCTCATGGCCAGCTTTGAAGTGCTGACCGCGGCGCTGAGCGATCCGCAGGTCAAGAATATCCCGCTGGTCAACTCCGGCGACGCGATGGAGCAGTTGCGCGAGGCCCTGACCGTCCGGGCCCTGCCGCGCACCCACCTGGTCGAAATGACCGTGACCCAGGATCAGCCCGATCACGCCCTGCGTCTGACCCGAGCCATCCTGGAGGCCTATAAACAGCGGGCCGGCGGGCTGGACGCCCAAACGGTACGAACGCAAAGAGACACTCTCACGTCCCTGAAACGGGGACTCGAGATCAGCCTGGAGCGGGTCAATGAACAGATCAAGGAGAAGCAGGAAGCCGTCGGGTTCATGAAGCCCGAGACGCTCAACATCAAGCAGCAGAACCTGATGCGGGCCCTGTCCGAGAACCAGACCTCGCTGAGCAAGGCCCAGATCGAGGTGCTCGACCTCGAACAGCAGCTTCAACGGCTGGAGAAAAGCGCCGAGTCGCAGACCATGCCGGCCGAGGAGTACGCCAACCGGGAAAAGGAGATCGAAAAAGACCCCGGCATCCAGTGGCTCCAGAAGACGATGGGCGAGCTCTCCAAGCGGCTGGCGCAGTTGGAGCTGAAGAATACCCCGGACCATCCCGAGGTCAAGACCCTCCGCGCCCAGATCGCCCAGTTCGAGGACAACCTGACCCGTCAGCGCGAACGCATCGGGGAGAGCTTCGATCGGATCTGGCTGGCCGGAAGAAAGGACCGGGTCGAGACCCAGAAGCGCAATCTGCTGGCCCGGCTGGAAGCCGCCAAGCTGTCGCGCGAAGTCTTGCAGAATCAGGTCAACGCCGCGGAGGAAGAAACCCGCAAAATCGGCAATCAGGCCATCACGATGGAGGACCTGATGGAACAGAAGGCCAATTACAAGGCCGATTACGACAAAGTCGAAGAGCGGATCAAGCAACTGGACGTGGAAAGCCGCCGTCCGACGCGCATCACCGTGGCTTCGTCGCCTGAAATCCGTCCGGGCGGCGTCGAGGACAAGCGGCTGAAGCTGTCGTTGGCGGCCGTGCCGGCCACGCTGGTCCTGGTGCTGATGCTCGTCGCCTTCATCGATCGGCTGAGCACCCAGCTTCACGATCCGGCGGGCATGGAGGTGGACGTGGGCCTCCGGCTGCTGGGGGCCGTCCCCTCGATCGCCGAGCTCCGCAAGGGCACGGTCACCCGCGAGGATTTCCTGGAGAGCTACCGGGTCATCCGCACCACGCTGGCCGGTGCCAGCCCGGACCGGGTTCCGCCCAAGACCCTGCTGATCACCAGCGCCCAGGCCGCCGAGGGCAAGAGCAGTCTGGCCATCAGCCTGGCCATGTCCCTGGCCGAACCCGGTCAACGGGTCCTGCTGATCGACGGAGACATTCAGGCCCCGCAGGTGGGACAATGCCTGAACCTGACCGCCTCGAACACGCTCAAGTCCGTCCTCTCGGGCAAGTGCCCCCTGGGGGCTGCGGTGGTGCGATGCGGCGTGCCGGGACTGGACGTGCTGGTGGGCCACGCCAACGGCGAATCGGCCCGCGGCGTGTTGAACACCAAGACCGCGGCTCGCCTGGTGCGCGACGCGGCGGCGTTGTATGACCACGTCATCATCGACTCGCCGCCGGCGCTGGGCGCGGCCGACGCCCTGGTCTGGGCCCACGTCGCCGACGGCGTGATCCTATCCTCTCTGGTCGGGCACACCGACACCAGGCTGGTGCGCTTCGCGTGCCAGCGTCTGGGGGCCGTCGGGGCGAAGATACTCGGCGCCGTGATCGCCAATGTCTCGGCCCATCAGACGTTCTACTCGTACTCGTCGTTCGCCTCGCGGCGGAGCAGCTACTCCAACGGTGATGCCTCGAGCAGACGAACCCCGCCCTTGATCCACCTCCCCGACGAAGCGGAACCCAAGCCCGTGGCGGAAACGACGACCACCTGATTTGACCGGAAGGCTCCAGGAAGGCGGGCACCTTCGCCCGCCTTCCGCGCAAAGATCGGGCCAGCCACGAGTCTCTCGACGACAATCCCCCTTCTGGAATTCCCTCCCTTTTGGACGCTCGGCCGGGATGCCAGGCTAAGGCGCCCCCAGTCACACCTCGCCCGAAAAATACACGTAACATTATTATTATAAATAGGTTAAGATTATCATCGGCGACTATCTCCGTGCATCCCCGCCACCAAAGAAAGGCTTGAAGCCCCTTGTTTTTTGATTGACAGGGGCAGGCAGGTAGCGGTAACATACTCAATAACTCTGGGATATTGCGCCTAGAGAGGAAAGGCTACTCTCCTGGAGTGGGGTTTTGAAAGCAGCCTCATGTTGAGCGGGTTCTTACCGTCGAGAGCGCGAATGCCCTTCCGGCTGGTGTCGGCCGGGGTGCTGTTGGCCTGCGCCGCGATGGTTCAGGCTGACGTCACCGGCATCGCCCGAATCGCGCAGTCGACTCCGGTGATGACCGGAGCGTCCGGCTCATCGGTAGGCGTCGGCGCCCGCGACGTGCATTGGGCGACCGAAGGACCCGCACCCGTTTATACGTCCCTGTTGGACCGCCCCGTCGCCGTTCTATCGGTGGACGTGGGGGCCGCGCACGTCGACCCGTGCGAGTCGGTCACGCTTCCTTCGTCGTCGCTCAACGATCCTTGCCTGGCGTTGCCTTACCCGACGATTACGTCGGGTCTTTTGTCCGGACTGGGGGCGGGACTGGTCGTCTTGCAGGATGAGGCGATCTCCCCGGAGACCGCGCATACGCCGGTTCCGCCGGGCAGCGGCCTCGTCGCGCTATCCGGGCTGCTGACGATCGGCGCCTGGCAGGTGGTGCGCTCGGCGCGGGGCCTGCGGTTCAGCGCGTTACCCGATTGGTATCACAGCTCCGTCCTGCTGGACGACCGCGCCGCCCCGGCCGATCTGGGCTCCGATTCAGTCCACGTGCCGGCTGATTTCTCCGCCGGCGGGCCCGTGCTCGTGACGTTGTCGATTCCGGCGCGCCGTCCCCCCTCTCAGGAGGACGGCCCGCCGTTACGCTTCGCGTTCATCGCTCCGCTTTCCCCCCGGGCTCCTCCGGTCATCTGCTTCAACTGAACCGTTTCCCCGCACCTCGAGCGGTCCACGGTCATTCGAGACCGCTGTGTTCGATCTGTGAATGTGGCCGCCTTGCGCGGCCGCGGGATGGAATTGACGAAAGCAAGTTGTGCAGATGCACGGAGAAAACCAAATGAAAAAGCTGATGATTGCGATCGGCCTCGTCTCACTCATGGCGGCGCCGGTGATGGCCGACTATTCCGGCGGGACCATGAACATGGGCAAGCAGGTCGGGTACTACGGCCCCGGGTTCGCCGGCGAGTTCACCATGTACCCCAACGCCTCGGATCCGTACCTGTCGAACGCCGCCTACGCGGCCGCCACCAAGAACCAGGGCGTGGCCAACTCGTTCCAGACCTTCTGCCTGGAGTTGACCGAGCACGCCGACACCCCGGTTGACATCAACGTCAACGAGCGGTTCATCAACGAAGCCGACGGCAGCCCCGCGGGCGCCGGTTCGCACGCCGTCCTGGGCAGCAAGCCCTTCGGCGACAACCTGGATCAGCGGACCGCCTACCTGTACACCAAGTTCGCCCAGGGCACGCTGGCGGGTTATGACTACACCCCCGGCGCCGGCCGTGGGGCTTCGGCCGCCTCATTGCAGCTCGCCATCTGGGTGATCGAGGAAGAGATCCCCTCGACGAGCGACGCCCTGGCGCTGGCCTTCATCGCCGACGCCAACAACGCGGTCGCCTCTGGCGCCTGGTCGGGCATCGGCCTGGTCCGCGTGCTGAACCTGTCGCTGCACGGGTATCCGCGTTCGTTCCGCCAGGACGTGCCGTACCTGCTGCCGGTTCCGGGTGCGGCCCTGCTGGTCGTGCTGGGTCTGGGTCTGGCGAGCCTGCGTCGTCGCCGGATGGCCCAGTGATCCGGCCGCAAATTGACGAGCGAGTAACAGCGAGGGATCGCTAAAGCGACGGGGCCGCCGGGTTTCGGCGGTCCCGTCTCATTTTGGGGGCGGTCCGCGCATTCATCACACGCGGGCGCGAAGGACCAGACGGTGAGCGTTCAGCCCGGGCACTGGATCGGAGGAGGGCTGCTGCCAGTTCATGCGGGGCACGCGCACAAAGGTTCACCTTGCTGGGCGAGGGTGCGTACGGCGGAGCCGAACGGCTTCAGGCTTCCGGCAGCATGTCCACCAGCTTGTCGAACGCCGGGGCGTCGTGGATGGCCAGCTCGCTGAGCATCTTGCGGTCCAGGCCGATGGAAAGCTTGCGCAGCCCGTTCATGAACCGCGAGTAACTGACCCCCCGTGCCCGACAGGCGGCGGTGATGCGCGTGATCCACAAGGCCCGGTAAAGCCTCTTTTTGTCCTTGCGGTCACGGGTGGCATAGCGACCGGCCTTGAGCAGGGCCATTTTGGCGATGCGGGTCAGCTTGCTGCGCCCGCCGCGGTAGCCCTTGACGTCGGCGCGGATGCGCCGCTTCTTCCGGGCGGTGGCCGATCCACTGGTTGCACGGGGCATCGCGTCAACTCCTGCACGGGGAGCGGCGTTCCCTGCCGGAATTGCCGGAAACGGGAGGCCGGTCCCACCTGGTGTCTGCGATTCTCACAAGGGCACGGGATTCAGGATGCGCCCCTACTGGCCGAGGGCCCGCAGCACGCGCTGCGTATCGGCCTTGGGCAGGACCGCCTTGCGGTGCAGCCTGCGCAGCCTTTTGGAAGGCCGGCCGCTGAGCAAATGCCCGGTGAAGGCCCGCGAGCGGACCACCTTCTTGCGGGCGGTCACCTTGACCCTTTTGGTCAGTCCCTTGTGCGTCTTCTGTTTCGGCATGATCGCTGCCTCAGCGTGCGGACTCCCAAAAACAACGAGCCCCCCATTATAAGCGCTTTCCTCCCGAAGGCAAGGTCAAGAGCGGATGCCGAAACTCTCGAAATCGCCGCTGGCCGGGCCATCGACGGACCTGGTTTCTCGGACGTATCCGGTCATGGCCTGCTCGACGCTCTGCACGAATCGGTCGACCTCGGAGGGCGACCCCTCGGCCACCAGCTCGACCCGGCCATCGGGCAGGTTCCGCACGTAGCCGGATACCGCGAACCCGCGGGCCAGGTTCCGGGCCGTATAGCGGAAGCCTACGCCCTGCACGTGGCCGCTGAACCAGACCGTCCGGCGAACGTCGGCGGATTCGCGGGGCATTCGAGAAGCATCCTCTCGCGGGCCGAACTCGCGCCGGCCGGCTACTCCGGTCCGTCTGACGGTCACAGGCCGGACGGCGAGGCCGAGGCCGTTCCACCCGCGGCTTTGTCGGACTTGACGAAATCCTCCAGCTTCTGGGCGAACTTCTTGGCCTGGTCCTCCTTGAGCAGAAAGACCTTGTTCGACTCCGAAAGCCGGGCGTAACGGCTCTTGTCCGGGTCGTTCTCCGGGCCGCGCGGCGAGAGCAGAATCACCACGTTCTGCCCGTTGTTGAGCCCGATGGACACGCTGTCGGGCTCTTCATTGAAACCGTACCTGGCCAGGTCGGCGGCGGCGTAATCGACGTAGCGATGGGTCTTGAGCTCACGGAAAACGTTGAGCACGTCGGTCACTTTCTGCTTATCGATCTGCACCAGCGGATCGGTGACGTAGCGCCACTCTTCACCGCTCTTGCGCAGCCCGACCATGACCGCCCCGTGGTCAAACGAGACGTCGGTCACGTTGGCAACCTCGAATTTGGCGATCAGGCGCTCGTGAAACTCGGCGACGGCGTCTTCGCGGATGCGGTCGTCCAGCTCCCAGATCATGTCGCCGCCGTCGAGGCAGGCAAAGGTCTTGCCGTCCTTGCGGGCCAGGTGCAGACGACGCACCTCCGGGCCGGACGGCTGGGACGCGGCGGGCGCGGGTGTCGGCTGCGAAGCGGCCACCACGATCTGCCCGACGGCGGGCGCGGAAGCCGGCGCCGTGGCGGGCGGAAGGCTCTGGCCGGTCAGGGCGGCATACTGGGCCCGCTTCTCGGCCAGGTCTTTCTGAAGCAGCTCGGTCACCTCGGGCTTGGCCTGGTCGGGATGGTCGCGGTTGTATTGCAGCAGGCTTTCGAGCGAATCGATCCGGCGCTTGAGATTGGCGGCTTCGAGCGCAGTCGAGTCGGCAGCAGCCGTCTGGGTT
>JABRVU010000189.1:0-2879 GCA_039961895.1 Phycisphaerae bacterium
CACGTCGTCATCCGAAACATCACCGGCCACCGGACCCAGGAGGTGCTGATCACCGCCGACGGCTCGGAAATATCCTGGACGTCGCTGAACATGCACGACGACACGTTCGTGAACGTGCGCCAGTTTCAGTTTTACCAGGATCGCCCCGGCCGGGCCGTGCTGCGGATCGTGCCGGGCGGAGGCTTCGGTCCCGCCGATCGGGAGCGCATACGCCGCAACCTGGGTCGGAAACTGAACGGCCGGCTGCATTTCGAGATCGCCACGACGGACTCGATTCCGCTGAGCGGGCGCGGCAAGGCCGTCTACGTGGATCAGCGCCTTCCAAGGTCCGCCGGGTCGGATGCGCCGACAGTTCAGCGGGTGGGGTCACCTCCATGAGCGGCAACAATTCACATGATCCGGTCCTGGAGCGGGCGGCATCCTACGACGAATTATACCGCCGTTGCTCGCACCCCGTTCCCTACGGGCCGGAGGGTCTCCGGGAGCGGCTCAGCTACGCCCTGGATTCCCGCCGACCGGGGCGTTGCCTGGAGGGAAACGAACTGGAGCAGGCTTTCCGGTGCGTCGGCCCACCCGAGATGTCCGGTCGGACCATCCTCGATCTGTGCTGCGGCACCGGCCTGACCGCCATGCACTTCGCCTATCGGGGGGCCCGCGTGGTCGCGTGCGATATCTCCCTGGCCGCGGTCGAGATCGCCCGCCAGCGGGCGAGGCTGAGCGGGATCGGTTCGCGCATCCGCTTCCTGAGAGCGGACGCCCGGCGGCTGCCCTTCGCCGACGGCACGTTTGACGCCGTCTTCTGCCGGTCGTCGCTTCACATCCTTGTCGATTACCCCGAAACGCCGTTCGAGGTCTGTCGGGTGCTGAAATCAGGATGCCCGGCGGTGTTCTGCGACGACCCGCTGGGGCACAACCCGGTCACGGAGCTGGTGCGCTGGTTCCGGCGGCGGAAGTACCGGAGCTGCGGGGGACGGACGCTCAAGTACCGCGACCTGGAGGCGTTCGGCCGGCCCTTCGCGGCCATGCGCGTTCATCACTTCGATTTCCTGGTTCAGGTCAAGACGCTTTTCGCGGCCCAGTTGCAGCGCCGATGGCTGCGCCGGGCCCTGGTCCGGCTGGACCAGGCCGACGAGAAGCTGCTGAAGGCGGCCCCGCGGTTGCGGCGGCTGGCCACGAAAATCGTCGTCGAGTATCGCAAGGGCCCCTTGGACCCCTGCCCGGCCGTGCTTGCCGAACCCATCCGCCCGGAGATCGCTGCATGCGCCGGGGCGGCGACGTCGGAGTGAAGACCCAGCCGCCGGCCCGGGCGCCGCCCCGCCGAGGAGGACATCACGACGTGCGCATCTACGTCCTTTACGTCCTGTGCGCCTTCCTTTCGTTGTACGCCTTCCGCGACTGGTTCAAGTCCCTTTGCGGACTGATCCTGCTGATGGCGGTGCTTGAACACCCGGACATGCCCAAGTCCATCTCCGGGATTCAGGGGCTCAACCCGTGGAACGTGCTGATGGCCCACATCCTGATGGCCTGGGTGCTGGCCCGCCGCCGTGAAGGACTGGTCTGGGACCTGCCGCGTCACGTCAACGTCATGCTGGCGTTGTACCTGCTGGTGGTGATCGTGGGTTTCATCCGCATGGTGGCCGACCGGGCCCATCTCCACGAGTACACGGTCTTCTACCTGGTCAGCGACAGTCTCATTGATACGATCAAGTGGGTCGTTCCGGGGCTGCTGGTCTTTGACGGCTGCCGCGACCGCCGCCGGCTGGTCATGGCCCTGGCCTCGTGTTTGGGAGTGTACCTGCTGCTGGCCGTGCAGGTCATCCGCTGGATGCCGGCCAACGCGATGCTCAACGGGGCCTCGCTCAACCGTACCGCGCTCAAGCTCATCCTGAACGAGGTGGGCTACCACCCGGTGAACATGTCCATGATGCTGGCGGGGACGTCCTGGGCGATTCTGGCCGCTCGGCCGCTGGTCGCCTCGCGCGGGGCCCGGCTTCTCATCGTGGCCGCGGCCCTGGTGGTCGCTTATGGGCAGGCCCTGACCGGCGGGCGGATGGGTTACGTCACCTGGGGCACCGTCGGAGTAGTCCTCTGCCTGCTCAAGTGGCGAAAGCTTCTCCTGTTGATCCCCCTGGTGGTGGCGGGTATCGGCGTGACGGTCCCCGGCGCGGTCGAACGCATGTTGCAGGGCTTCAACACCCCTGACGTGGCCGGTTCAACGTATGTCGACGACACCCAGGTGACCTCCGGCCGGACGCTGATCTGGCCGCTCGTGATCGAGAAGATTCAGCAGGCGCCCCTCATCGGATACGGGCGCATGGCGATGCGGCGGACCGGTCTTCACCAGCGGCTGCTGACGATGGGCCTGAGCTTTCCGCATCCGCACAACGCGTATCTGGAATGCCTGCTGGACAACGGCGTCGTCGGGCTTGGAATGGTGATGCCGTTCTACGTCATGATCGTGCTTTACAGCACGCGGATGTTCCTGGACCGGGGTCACCCGGAGTTCGCCGCCGTGGGCGGCGCGTGCCTGGCCCTGGTTCTGGCCCTGCTCATCGCCTCGATGGGCAGTCAGACGTTCTATCCGCGCGAGGGCGCCGTCGGATTGTGGGTGGCCATCGGGCTCCTGCTGCGGCTGGCGGTGGTGCGGGCGGGAGCGTTACAGCCCGCGACCGCGGCGCGGCCGATGCCGGCGTATGCATTCGGCCGCTGCAACGGGTCGGATCGACCGGCGGGGCCTCTTCCCCCGCTGGTCGTTGCCTCCCAGAGGCGGTGAGCCGTTATCGTTCGAAGGCCCCGATGTCGATGGCGGCCCCGGCCGGACGCGGGGCCCCGTCATAGTCGACCAGCAGGCTCAGCCCGTAGCGGCTCTGAAATTCACC
>JABRVU010000190.1:0-6339 GCA_039961895.1 Phycisphaerae bacterium
CAGGTCGGCGGCGGCATAGCCGGACACGTCCTCGATCTTGAGGTTCGAGGCCGTCCCGCCCGAGGAATCGGTGATGCTCAGCTTCGAGCCGGCCAGCGAGGCGCTCAGCGACAGACCGGCCGAGTTGATCGCCGTCACCACGTCCTGAATCGTGGTCGCCCCGGCCAGCGTGATCTCCGCGCTCTGTCCGGCGCGGTTGGTCAGGCGGATCTGCCCCGGCAGCCGGACGCCCCGCCCGTCGTTGAGCGCCGCCAGCCTGGTCGTGAACTTCAGGTTGCTCGACAGGCTGACGCGGATTTCGCCCTCGTTCTTGAGCACGATGAGCAGGTCGTCGTTCAAGCCGTCGACGCGCACGCCGAGCCCGTCGTTGAGCGTCGAAAGGCGCGTGCCGTCGGTCAGGCGGACCACGTCGCCGCCGGTGATCGTGCCGGTGCTCGAGGTGCCGGCGATGCCCAGGTCGGCGGCGGCGAAGCCCCCGGACAAATCCTGCACCCGCAGGCTGCCGGTGGCGGCGCCTGTAGCGTCGGTGAGGACCAGGCGGTCGCCGTCCACCTCGGCCCGCACGGCGGCGCCGGACTGGCCGTTGATGGCCGCGAGCACGTCGTCGAGCGTCGTGGCGGCCCGCAGGTCGACGTCGGCCGATCCGCCGTTGCGGTCGGTGATGCGGATCACGCCGCGGCGGATGCCCTGCCCGCCGTTGAGGGCGGCCAGCGGCGTGGCTGCGTCCACCCGCCCCGCGCCGATCTCGAAGGTCAGCGTGCCGGCCCCCACCGGCGTGCGGTCCCGGTCGGGCAGCCCGGCGGACACAAGCTGATGCGTCGTGGCCAGCGAGTGCACGCGAAGGGCATAGGTCCCCGCGGGCGTACTGGCGGACGCGCTCGCGCTGATCGCCTCGGGATTGGAGCTGGTCGCCTGACGCACCATGAAGGACGAGGGCAGGGCCAGCCGACGGACCGCGCCCAACGCCGACAGCAGCCGGGCGTTCAGCTCCAGGTAGGCGGTCTGTTCCTTCTTCGCGGCCTCGATCTGGCTCTTGACCTGGTTGAGCGGGCGGGCCTCGATGGCCATGAGCTGCTTGACCAGGTCGGCGGTGTTGAAGCCCGAGATCAATCCGACGCTCGAAGAGATCGTTCCCATGGTGACTCCCCGGCGGGCGCGCGCTGCCCCCGCCAGCGTATTCATCGGCTCAGTGAAGGTGAATTCACCACGCGGACGAAGCGGACCGCCAAAGTCGAAGACCGGGCTCAGAGCACACCTTTGGCGGGTGGTTCCAGGACTGGGATGCCCTTCCCCGTTTCGTGCCAACGGGTCGTTGAAGGTGTTATCGGACGTTTCCCTGCCCCGAAAATCCAAAAAGAAAACACCGGGCGTCCGAAGACGGCCCGGCGTTTTCCGGAGGGGAAAAGCGTTATGATTTCCGCACGAAGCGGCTGGCTCTCACATCGTGGCACTCAAGCCCCGGACGAAACGGCAGTCGCCCAACGGGTCCTCAAGGCAAGCTCTCGGGGATTCGGGTGTCGTTCCCTCCGGCGCCGTGACGTGAAGTCCCTCTTACCCGTTCCGCCTGCTGCGCACCCGCAGCTTACAAGGTCATAATAACTAACTCAATCCATCTTTTCAATCCCCGGATTGCACACTGTTCGGTGGACCGACCTTCGCCGGCAGACTCGAACCGGCTTCTCCGGCTTCTCAGAATGTAGGGGGACCTCTGCGAATGCCGATAACTCCTGGCGGTCAATGCGGTCCGCGACGCCCAGAAAACGGACCGCCCCCTTTTTGGGGCCGTCTTGGAGTCCGCTGATGTCCAGGAAAATCGTGCAGAAAAGCGAGTTGCTGGCCCGCGTCCAGGCCGCCCGCCAGGCCGGCAAGAGCATCATCCTCTGCCACGGCTGCTTTGACATCGTGCATCCCGGGCACGTTCGGTACCTCGAGTTCGCCCGGCGGCAGGGTGACGTGCTGGTGGTTTCGCTGACCGGCGACTCGCAGATCGACAAGGGAATGCATCGACCGTACATCCCCCAGGAGTTGCGCGCGGAGAACCTGGCCGCCCTTGAGATGGTCGACCTGGTGTACATCGTGCCCGAGCCCACGGCCTGCCAGCTCCTCGCCGAGCTGCGCCCCGACGTGTACGTGAAGGGAAGGGAATGCGAGGAAAGCAATGACCCGGGTTTCGCGGCCGAGCGAAGCGTCGTCGCCGGCTACGGGGGGCGGGTGCTGTTCAGCAGCGGCGACGTGGTGTTCAGTTCGAGCCGTCTGCTGGAGGTCCTGGGCCGGGACGGCGAGCTCGAGGCTCAGCGGCTCGCGATGTTCTGCCGGCGGTACGACATCAGCCGGCGATCATCCGCGGGGCTGCTGGAGGGGTTCAGCGGGCTCCACGTGCTGGTGATCGGCGACGTGGTGCTGGACCGCTACGTGCTCTGCGACGCGACCGAAGTGGCCGACGAGGCCGCCATGCTGTCGCTCTCCCGACAGGAAGATCGACTTTACGTGGGCGGAGCGGGGATCGTGGCCCGCCATCTGGCCGCCCTGGGCGCCCGCAGCCACCTGTTAAGCGCGGCGGCCGATGATGAAAGCACCCGCTTCGTCAGACGGACCCTCGAGGAGGAGGGCGTGCAAGCCCACCTGGTCGGCTGCCGGCCGCGCCTGCCCGAGAAGACCCGCTTCATGGTCGAAACCCAGAAGATCGTGCGTCTCGAGGACGCCCGGACCCATCCGCTCGATTCCGTCCGCGAGCGCGAAGCCGTCGGTTGGGTGGCCTCGATCATCGACCGCATCGACGCGGTGATCTACTGCGATTCCGGACTGGGCACCATCACGGCCGGGCTGTTGAACCTGCTGGCCGTGGTCCTGGCCGGTCGAAGGCGGATCGTCGCGGCGGGAGCCGAAGGGTCGCGCGGGCGGCTGCTCCAGTTCGTCGGCGCCGACCTGCTCTGCCCGACGGAGCGGAACCTGCGGGCGACGGTGCATGACTTCGAGCGCGGGTTGTCCAGCGTGGCCTGGAGCGTTCTGGATCAGACCCGGGCCCGCCAGATGCTGGTGCTGATGGGCAGGAAGGGGCTGGTGGCGTTCGACCGGCAGTCGCAGGACCCGCACAGCCCGGAATGGAACGGCCGGCTGCGCAGCGAATACCTGCCGGCGCCGACCGAGCCGTCGGTGGACGTGATGGGCGGCGGCGACGCGGTGCTGGCGACGGCG
Organism: Phycisphaerae bacterium; assembly: GCA_039961895.1. Classification (GTDB taxonomy): domain Bacteria; phylum Planctomycetota; class Phycisphaerae; order UBA1845; family PWPN01; genus JAAXZI01. Next base: position 3,196 of record JABRVU010000190.1, read on the forward strand.
ACGTTGACGCTGGCCGCCGGCGGCACGCTGATGCAGGCGGCCTACCTGGGCAGCGCCGCGGCGGCGATCGAATCCGCCCGGCTGGGCAACGTCCCGGTCGAGGCGGCGGCCCTGAAACGCTGGCTGGCCGGCCGCGTGGAACTGACCGAAACCGGCGTGTCCGCCGCGGCCGCCCAAGACGCGGACGGCGTTGAGCGAATGCTGGTAAGCCCGCTCCCCGCATGATCGAGGAACCGATCAGCCTGTACGTTCCGGCCCGCAATGCCGCCGGCACGTTGAGCGCGTGCCTGGCCGCGGTTCGCGCCCAGACCCGACCGCCCGACGATCTCTTCATCCTGCTGGACCCGCGGAGCGGCGACGCCACCGCCGAAATCGCCCTGTCCGACGGCGCGCGCGTGGTCGAGCAGACCGGCCCGACGCTGGGTTCGGCCCGCAACCAGGCCCTGCTGGCCGCCCGGCACCGCTGGGTGGCCTGCTGCGACAGCGACGTGATCGTCCGCCCCGACTGGCTGGAACGACTGGCCGCCCGGCGCGGCGACGGCGCCGCCGGCATCGGCGGACGCACCCTGGAGCGCGTCCGCAACCCCGCCGACGCCTGGCGGGCCATGCACATTCCCCACCACTGGGGCGCGTTCGCGTTCCGCAATCCGTTCATGCTGGTCAGCGAGGTGCTGTTCGACCGCGAGGCCCTGCTGGCCGTCGGCGGCTATCGAGACGATCTCAACTACAACGAAGACACCGACCTGTGCCAGCGGCTGCGCGAAGGCGGCTACGACCTGCTCTATGAACCGGCCGCGGTCGCCGAGCACCAGCGCACCGACGACCTGATCGGCCTGCTCTCGCTGCGGTGGAAATACAGTGAACATCGCCAGCGGCACCTGCTGGACCGCTACGCGGGGCTGATTGAAAAGTCCGGCGTGAACCGCGCCTATGCGCTCAACACGCTGGCCCGCTGCCTGGCCGCCGGCCGCGAGGAGCTGGGCTACATCTCGTTCCTGCTGTACTACCACCACCTGCTGATGGACCTGCGCTCCCTGCTGTCGCGCCGGCCGTTGATCGACCCGCCGACCCGGAAACGCATGGAACGGGCGTTGCTCGAGGCCGCCCTGCGGCCGCTTCGGCGCGCGAACCTGAAGCTGGCTGAGGAAGTCCGGGCCGATCTGGACTCCGGCGATGGGCCCGCATCGCCCGAGGCGGGCCCGAGGGTGCCGCCCGTGTGGACCTCGCACCTGGCGGCGGTCGAGTCGGCGGCGGGGCAATTCGTCAGCAGTCTGCCCGAATCGGTGCTGGGCGTCCTGGCGGCGTCGGGGGCCCATTGTCATGGCCGACTGGCGCTTGCCGGGGTGCCTCGAATTCAGAAGCCCCCGCCGGACGCGTTGCGGGCCGAGCTGGCCGCCGTGCCGCTCAAACCGTTCGTGGACCGGGCCTTCTGCCAGGCCCTGCGCGACGTCTGGCCCGAGTCCGCGTCTTGCCGGTTCATCGGGCCGCTGGCACCGGGAGAACGCGAGGTGGTCGCGGCCGTCGATAGCCGATCGGAAAGCGCGACGGCGGTGGTCCCGCATCTGGAAGGGCTCAGCGAGCCGCTCAAGATCCTCGACGGCATCGAGGCCGATGTGTCACGTCTGGTCTTGTGCTATCAGCCGCTCGACCGGCTGATCCCGGGCCTGGACATCCTGACCCCGGCGGACCTGGCCTCGGCCGCCGCCCGCGCCGGCTGGACCATCGAGCGGTTCGAGACGCTGGCGGGGCGGATCCGGCTGATGGTGACGCGCGGATGACCGGCCGGACCGCGCGGCGCGCCGGGCGTCCCCGCCGCCCCTGCTCCCGAAAGGACTCCGAATCAAAAAACGACGAGCGTCACGGCCGGGCGGTCCGGTCGGAGATGCTCAGCGGCGGGAAGGCCATGTTCTCCTGCTCTTCCTGGATGATGATCTTGGGTTTGATGAGCATCAGCAGGATGCGCTCATCCTTGACCCTGGAGCGGTTGGTGAAAGCGCGCTTCAGGCCCGGCAGCGAGCTGAGCACGGGCACGCCGGCCTCGACCTCGACTTCGCCGGCCTGCTTGAGCCCGCCGATCAGCAACGTGCCCCCGTCGGGAACCGTGCCGTAGGTCCGCACCGTGGTGATGTCGATCTCCGGCACCGAGATGGGCCCGTTGGGCGTCAGGAACGGGCTGGTCCGCACGTCGGTGAAGATGGGCTCGACCTCGAGGGTGACGTATTTGCGGTCGGCCGACACGTACGGCGAGATGGTCAGCGAGCGACCGCGGTTGGCGAAGCCCAGTCCGGGCTGCTGTCCGGCGGCGGCCTGGCCGCCCACCCCGCTGCCCGGCGCCGGCAGCGAACCCGGCGCGATCACGAAGAACACCGTCGTGGACACGTTGATGAACGCGCTGCGCCCGTTGAAGACCACCAGCCGGGGGGCGTCCACGATGCTGCTGTGCACGTCCATCTTGGTGGCCCGCATCAGAAAATCGACCTGGAGGTTGTCAAGGAAGCTGCCAAACACCTGGAAGGCCGGCGCGTTGGCTCCCCCGCCCAGACTTCCCGGCACGTTGGTAGTATGGGTGGTGGCCAACTGCTGGGTCAGGGCCATCGAGTTGTTGGTGATGGGGAACGGGGTGGTGTGGCGGCTGAACCAGTTGCCGGGATTGCCGGACGGAACCAGGGCGACGTTCTGATAGGGCTGGTCCAGGGTGGTCACCGTGGTGAGCGGCTGGCCGAAGGCCGGGGCGGCGGGCGCGAAACCCAGCCGGGTGAACTGCCGCGGCTGGAGCAGGACCGTCCCGTAGTTCGGATCGCGCACGATACCCGAGCCGCCGGTCAGCGTGGGGGCCACCGCCGGGTCCAGCCCGGCGTTGCCCTGGTTGAGGACCACGTCGAGGTCGACGCCGATCTCCTCGAGGAAGTTGCTCTGGAGGGTCACGAACCGGCTCTCGACGGCGACCTGAAGATCCTTGGTGGCGCGAAGCTGGCGGAAGAGGTCCACGAGCTGGCGGTGGACGCTGGCGGTGTGCCGGACGATCAGCCGGTCGTTCCAGACGTCCATGGAGCCGATGGTGCCTTCGGGGGCCCAGCTTCCCGGCTCGACGTTGTTGATGATGAGGTCCTGAAGCTCGTCGATGATTTCCTGGCGGGCGTCCTC
>JABRVU010000191.1:0-4767 GCA_039961895.1 Phycisphaerae bacterium
GCTGGTGATCCATCTGCTCCTGCCGCGGATCGAGCCGGTGGAATTGACATCGGGCGGCTTCCCGGTCATTCCCGAGAGCTGATCCGTGCGGGCCGGCTCCACCCCCAGGGCACGGTCTTGGGCCACGCAAGAGGTAGCGCCGGCGTCATTCGTGATGGATTGTGCTTGACCTTTCCAATCGAGGGGGGTACAAGGTTTGTCATCCTGCGGCGTTTGGCAGCACCGGCAAACGGTGCGGTTCGTTCTCAGATTTCGACCACGTCCTCCCCTCGCGGTCGCGGTTTGTCTGTACACCTGAATAGTACCCCATCCTGGAGGAGATTGCCATGTCGAAGCCTCGACGCCCGTATGCCTTCTGCGCCGGCCTGGCCTTGTGTTCGGTCGCGGCTCCGCGCGTCGCCCCGGCCCAGTGCTCGCCCAGCGGCCTGGACGACGGACCTCTGGAGGTCACCAAAGGCTCGCTGGACATCGACGTGCATTACACCAACGACACCTGGCTGGACTGCGGCGTGGCCGGCGATTACTTCTCCACCACCAGCGCCACCCAGGCCCGCGACAGCCTGGGCACCAGCTACGACCTCTACGTCAGCTTCGGCTTCGTCGAGCCGTACATGAACAACCTGCCCGAGTACAACATCTTCATCTACGATTCCGACAACGGCGGCGAGACCCACCCGAGCTGCATCACCCTGGACGCCCCCGGGCGGCGCTGCGCGGGCGAGCCCTCCATCCGCAAGACCCTGCACCACGAGATGTTCCATTCCATCCAGCGGCGCTACATGTGCTCGGTGGCGGGGGCCGACTGCGACGCCAACTACATCGGCTCGACCTTCGGCAAGTGGGTGGCCGAGGGAACCGCCCGCTGCATGGACGACCGGCTGTACAGCGACCTGGACGGGGCCACCTTCTCGGCCACCTTCTGGAACGAAGTCAGCACCTTCATGGACCAGCCCGACACGGCCCTGGTCGATCAGTCCTACCGGGCCTGCCTCTTCTGGAGCTACCTGTGCGAGCGGCTGGGATCGACGGCCAGCGAACCGCAGCGCGGCGTCAACTTCATGCGCCGCTTCTGGGAGCAGATCGCCGCCAACGGCACCACCGACTCGCTGACCGCCCTGCGCGACGAGATCGTCGATTCCGGCGGCGGGTCGCTGGACAAGATGTTCCACGACTTCGCCATCTGCACCTACACGCGCGAGTTCGACGCCTCCGCCCTGCCCAACGCCGCCCGCTACCGCTTCCTCGACGAGCAGCCGGGCAACGGCGGCGGGCCGCTGTACGACAACGTCATCCGGGCCGGCATCTTCAACAGCTTTCCGCGCAACGGCAACGGCAGCATCAACGCCTACGCGGCGGAATACTACGAGCTGACCTTCGACGGCCAGACCTGCCAGGCCGTCGGGTTCCTCGGCTCGGCCGATCAGCCCATCGCCTGGGCCCTGGTGGGCGTCACCCCCGACGACAAGGCGGTGATCCTCTCCAAGGGCACCGGCACCGACTACGGGCGGACGTTCCTCAACTCGCCCACCGTGCCCATCAACCGCCTCTGCGGGATCGTGATCGGACTGAGCGAAGCGAGCAACTTCTCCTATACGTTCGACGCGGGCACCCCGCGCGTGGTGATCATCCGTCCCACGACCACCAAGCTGGCCTACGCCGGGCCGGCGGTCGAACCGGGGCGCATCCTGGTGCGGGTGTACGTGGACGGCCCCGACGGGCTCAAGCCGCCCGGCGCCGGAACGATCTCGATCAAGGGGCTGCGCCGCGAGGACTTCCTGGTCAAGATCAACGACCTCAACGCCGACGTGATCAGCTCCGCCTACGTGGGCGGGGAATACTGGCTCACCGTGCAGGCCCCCGAACAGGCCGCCGACGGGCTCTACGATCTGAACGTGGCCCTGTGCGTCGGCACGGCCGGGGCCATTTCGGACACCGAGGGCAAGTCCGTGCTCTACGCCGACGTCAAGATCAATCACATGGTGGTGATCGACCGCTCCGGCAGCATGGGCGAGCCCGCCGACTTCTCCAAGCTCTCCGCCGCCAAGATCGCCGGCTCGCTGTACGTCGATGCCGTCTCGGACAACGACCGCGTGGGGGTGGTGGCGTTCGACGGCAACGAGGTCGATTGCGACGACGACGCGGTCGTGCTCGAGACCCTGGGGACCGCGACCGCGGCCAAGCGGACCGCCGCCAGGAACGACATCGCCGCCCTGTCCGCCGGCGGATGGACCTCGATCGGCGACGGGCTGTGGAAGGCCCAGGACCAGCTCGACACGGCCATCGGCCTGGCCGACATCCACACCATCATCCTGCTCTCCGACGGCGAGGAGAACGAGGGCCGCTGGTGGGCCAGCAACGTCGGCTGTCCCAGCGCGTCCGGGCGGTTCGCCGGCAACGACACCATCATCAACGCCATCGCCTTCGGCCCGCAGTCCAACCAGACGCTCATGCAGACCATCGCGGGAGCCACCGGGGGCGATTACAGCTACGTGGACGTGACCGACAGCGCCGGGGCGGTCGGCCTGGCCGGCCCGGGCCCGATGACCATGACCAACCAGCTCGCCGACGCCTACCTGCGCGGCCTGCAACGGTCCCGAGACCTCGAACGGCTCTTCTTCACCAACGGCGACGCCGCCGCCGGCCAGGACTACCAGGTGGACATCCCGGTGCTCGAGGAGGGCGTGCTCCAGGGGACCGTCTTCGTGAACTGGTCCAAGGGCGGGGCGCTGGGTTCGCTGAAGCTGGTGGACCCGACCGGCCACACCATCGTCGCCGCCGACGCCGCGTTCTACTCCAACACCACCCACGGCGTCTGGCACCTGTTCGACAAGATGAAGACCGGCGTCTGGAAGCTCTCGTTCAAGGCCGCCGCCGACACCGAGTTCATCGCCGGCCTGCTGGGCAAGCAGCAGTTCGGCGCCAAGCTGCTGCTCAAGGTCATGCAGGTCAACACCGGCGGGACGGTCAACGAGCCCGACGAGGGCCCCTTTGAGCAGGGCGTGCCCGTCACCATCCTGGCGTTCCTGTCCGACGCCCGCGGGCCGATCCTCGGGGCCAGGCTCGACCTGGCCGTCCGCAAGCCCGACGGCAGCTTCGCCTGCGGGCCCCTCCACCTGCTCGACGACGGATCACAGAACGACGGCGAACCCGACGACGGCGTCTATGGAGCCGTCTTCACCGACACCTCCCAGGCCGGAAGCAGGACCGGAGTGATCAACGACGCCAAGCCCCCGGCCACCATCCCGCCGGGCCAGAACGGCACGTATCGCGCGTTCGTGTCGGCCCAGGGAAGCTCCGCCCTGGCCGGTAAGTTCCAGCGGGCCGGCCACGCGGATTTCCACGTCTTCAAGGGCCAGCGCGACCGCGACCAGGACGGGCTGCCCGACACCTGGGAGGTCTATTACGGCACCAATCCCAGCGTCAAGGACGACGCGCAGGACCCGGACGGCGACGGCCTGTCCAACGCCGAGGAGTACAAGCACGGCACCGACCCCTTCGATCAGGACACCGACGGAGGAGGCGAGTCCGACGGCTCCGAAGTGGCCGGCGGACGCTGTCCCCTCGAGCCCGCCGACGACCTGCTGCCCTGCCCGGTGGACGTCGAGGTGGTGACCGGCACGGGAGACGAGGATCCGCGAATCCTCAAGTCCAACGCCCTGCTGCTGCGTTTCCCGATCCATCCGAGCTATCGGCGCATGCTCATCTTCCGGCGGAAGCTGGGCGACCCGTCGTTCGTGCTCCACCGCACGCTGGACCTGGCCAACTTCAAGCCGCCTTACTACGACATGACCAACGTGGCGCCGGGCGTGACCTACGAGTACCGTTTCCAGGCCGTCGGGCTCAACAACGCCCTGTCCTGCCTGTCGCGGATCGTCAGCGGAATGGCCAAGTCCCAGCCCAAGCCGCCCAAGCCCTGGGCCCGGCTGGGTCACGCCTCGCGGCGCACCGACCGGCTGTCCGCCCGACTGGGTCTGGACCGGAGCGGCCAGCCCCTCGGCAGCGGCCCCAAAGAGTACCGGGCCTCGAACTCGCCGCTCAACCCGGCGGTGCCCTACCTGCTTCTGCCGGCCGTGCCGACCTTCACCTGGGCCCTGCCCGGACCGCTGAACGTGCCCGCCCTCAAGCGCGTGTACATCCAGTACCGGGACGCCGACGGCAACGAATCCGAGCCGATCATGGAGACGATTTTCTATGATCCGCTCGGCGACTTCGACGGCGACGGGCAGGCCAACAACGTCGATCCCGACGACGACGGCGACGGCGTGTCCGACAACAACGAGCTGAACGCCGGCACCGATCCGTTCGACCCCGACACCGATGACGACGGCCTGACCGACGGGCAGGAGGGACCGTCCGGGACCAACCCGCTCGACCCCGACACCGACGGCGACGGGCTGCTCGACGGCGTGGACCCCCATCCGCTCATCGCCCCCGATCCGCCCGACGTGGACGGCGACGGCGACGTCGATCACGACGACCTGGCGGTGTTCGCCGCCTGTGCCACCGGTCCCAGCGTGCCGACGATCGCGCCCAACTGCCCGGACCTCGATTTCGACGATGATCTGGACATCGACCATCGGGACTTCGCCGTCGTCCAGCGCTGCTGGAGCGGCAAGGACAAGGCCTTCGTCCCGGCGTGCAAGAACTGATCGCCGCGCGGCGCGGCCCGGTGTCGCCTCCGGTCGGTGCTTCCGATGACCGTCCCGGCCCGCGCTGCCCGCCGTCCTGGGGGTTCCGTGACCCCTTCCGCGGCCCGCGGATTCTGTC
>JABRVU010000192.1:0-2812 GCA_039961895.1 Phycisphaerae bacterium
GGCCGGCGCGGGTTCGGCCTTGCTCGCGGTCTTTCCTGATGGCTTCGCGGGCTTGCTTGCGTTCTTCGGCGTTGAGCCGATGATCGCCGTCCTGGTCGAACTGGCCCACGAGCTTGCGTTCACGGCCGGGCCCGCCCGGTCCTGGGCCGAATCCGCCGCGACCCCCCGGACCGCCGCCGAAGCCAGGCGGTCCGCCGAAGTCAGGGCCCGGAGGCGGGCCATCGGGGCCAAAGCCAGGCGGCCCGCCCGGGCCGAAATCGGGCGGACCACCCGGACCGAACCGCGGGAAGAACGGGCCCTCATCCTCTCGGGCCGGGCGGGTGCCGGCCGTGCGCCGGCCGCGCCGCGGTCCTTCAAGCCCGCGCGATTCATCAGTGCTCGGCGACGGGTTCGCGTCTTCGCCCGCCAAAGACGGCGCCTTCGCCGGAACCGGTGCCGGCGGATCCTCCAGCGCCTGGAGCATCACCGTGTACACCAGGGCGATGAACACCGCCGCCAGCCCCGTTGACAGACACCACATCTTCACTCGACCGATCGACGATGGCATGAGCTGGGCCTTTCATGTTCGTCAGAGGATCGTCAAAACGCCGGAAGCGAATCGGGATGGAACGTGAGAGAGATGGAGAGTTGGAGAGTGAGTGCTTGACGAGAACCCCCCATGCGCCTCTCCATCTCTCGCACGCCCCATCCCGTGTGGACGTGCGTGCTCAGGTTCCGAGGTCCGGGCCGGGCCGAGGACGGCCCGGGGGCGGACCGAGGGGGCGACCAGGCCCGGGACCGCGGGCGTCCGGACGGTCGCGCGGCCCATCGCGATCATCAGGGCCGGCTGCGTTTCCGCGCGGAGCTTGCGGACGATCCGGGTGGTCGCGGTCCCATGCCCGAGGCGGGCCGCCGGGGCCATCCGGCGGCATCGGTCCGCGCGGACCACGCAGGCCGTCCGGGCCTTCGGGGCGGAAGGGTCGGCCGGGCCGGTCACGGCCGCCCGGACCGCGAGGTTCGCCGAAACCGCGTTGCCGATCAAGCCCCTGGGGACCGCGCATGCCGAAGCCTTCACCGCGCCTGCCGAAACCGCCGCCGCGCGGACCGAGTTCACGGAACCCGCCGGCGCCCCAGCCGCGACCAGGTCCTCGGCCGGCGCCCATCCCAGGTCGGCCGGGTGGACCCGGCGGGATCGGGCGATCGCCGTCCACGTGCAGGCGCAGTCTTCGCCGCGCGAACGGCCGGTCATCCGGCCCCGGACCGATGTCTCGCCCCGGCGGCTCGAGGGCCCGGGCGCGCGGTCCGGCGTCTCTTGTTCGCGGTCCGGGCGGCAGCGCTGCCCCTCTGCGGCCCAGGCCGCGCCCGCCCGGCGGCCGCAGCTCGTCCCGTGTCAGCCGGCCGTCCTTGTTCGCGTCCAGCGTGGCCAAGGCGGCCGGAGCATTCGCCAGCTCACGGGCGGAGAGCGCGCCGTCCTGGTCTGCGTCCAGCGCTCGCATCAGCGGGCCGGGACCCACAACCGGATTCGGCGCCGGGGCCGAATCCCGGACACCGGATTCAGGCGGCTTCGGGGCCCCCGGCGGCGCGCCTTCCTGGGCCACTGCCATCCCGATGAACATCACCGTGCAAAAACCGGCGGCGAACAGGCGTCTGGAAATCATGAGAAGTCTCCTTATTCGGTTGATCGCCCGGCAACATGAACCGCACGGGCCTAGGGGTTGAAACGGGGATCCGCCGGCCGTTTCTACAGCAGCGGGGAACGCGCGAAGCAGGACGCAATAAAAGCCTGTATGCCGTGAGCGGTTCGCGCCTTCACGCCGTGGTGTGCACGTGGATCGCTCGCGGAGAGAAACGAGACATTTTCCGAGCCGCGCGGGGCCAACGTCAGCGGCTCTTGGGTGCCGAGTGGTGGGCAAAGCAGGGCCGGGGCGGGATAATGGACGCCGATGGAAGCCACGCCGCCTGCCGCCGACGTACGCATCGCCCGGGTCCGCGGGGGCGACACTGCCGCGCTGGCCGAGGCCTTCGACGAGTATCGCCCCCGGCTGCTCAAGACGGTGGCCTTTCGCCTGGACCCGCGCCTGGCCGGCCGCGTGGACGCCGAAGACGTCTTGCAGGAGGCCTACCTCAATGCGGCCCAGCGTTGCGCCCACGTGGAGGGAGACACCGAGCAGTCGCTGTTCGTGTGGCTGCGTCTGATCGTCGGGCAGACGCTGGTGGACGTGCACCGCCGGCACCTGGGCGCCCAGATGCGGGCCGCCGGCCGCGAAGTGGCCCTGCATCGCGGAACGAACGCCGAGACGACCACGGCCTCGCTGGCCCACGGCCTGCTGGCCAGCGTGACCTCCCCGTCGGGGGCCATGCAGCGCAGCGAGCGGGCCGAGCGGCTGCGGGCGGCTCTGGCCAGCATGGACGACATCGACCGCGAGGTCCTGGCCCTGCGGCATTTCGAGGAGCTCACCAACCAGGAGATCGCCGAGGTGTTGGGCATCGAACAGAAGGCGGCCAGTATCCGCTACATCCGGGCCCTGCGGAGGCTCAAGGCCATCCTCGAAGACCAGGTCGGCGGAGCAGAGTGAGGCGGGTTCCGGGTTCGGGAAAGAGCTGTGGCCCGTGTGGAGCGGCAAGGGTGCGAGCAGGCGACAGGGGGACCAGTCGAAAAGAGGGAGGGGTGACAAGACGTGAGGGCTGGAGATCGACCAGGTACGCAGGCGTGGACCGATCGGAATGTCCCGGCCCTAGTCGTCCCCTCGTCGCCCTGTCGCTTCGATCACCCGCCCCACCCTGGTGAACCGTGATGCCGGAGACTGACGAACAACCCGATGTGCTCTCGGCT
>JABRVU010000193.1:0-3884 GCA_039961895.1 Phycisphaerae bacterium
CAACTCGGCCTTGTCCGCAACGCGCTCATGTTCGGCGCGGCGTTGTTTCTGCTTGTTCCTCGAACGTGGTGGGCCACATCGGCGCCAGGCCTCGGGGGCGCGCCCGCGCAGCCCCGAACCCTCTGACGGCGCCCGTCCCGCCGCCCGTGCCCAAGACGCTCGCGCCAGGACGCGCAGCCCATGGTGCGCCGACCGGCGAAGCCGTTCGAGCCGGCCGCGCGGTCCCGCCGCCGGAAGCCATCCCGGCTGAGCCCGTCGACGGTCTGGCCGCAGAACGTCCGGCATGTCAGATTGGCACCTGCCGCGTTCCCAAAATGCCTCTGCCCAGCTTGGCGCATCCTGTAACCGGCTGATTGAAAACAGGTTGCGCTTCGTCCACACGGCGCACATTCCTGGCATCCTGTTTGCTTGGAATCTGCCCAGGCGGGGGCGCTGCTCCTCGCCCAATCGACTGACATCACGGTCATCACCGTACCGCAAGGAGACGCACGGAATGGCGGCCAAGCAACTCGCGTTCGAAAGTGAAGCGCAACAGGCCATCCTGGCGGGGGTTGAGAAGCTCGCCGCCGCCGTCAAGAGCACCTTCGGCCCACGCGGCCGAAACGCCGTGCTCGACAAGGGCTGGGGCGCGCCCAACGTCACCAAGGACGGCGTCACAGTCGCCGAGGAGATCGAGCTGGCCAACAAGTACGAGAACATGGGCGCCCAGCTCGTCAAAGAGGCGGCCAGCAAGACCAGCGACGTCGCCGGCGACGGCACCACCACCGCCACCGTCCTGGCCGAGGCCATCTACAAGGCCGGCCTGCGCAACGTCGTCGCCGGCCACGACCCCAACGGCATCAACCGCGGCATCGAGGCGGCCGTCCGCGCCGTCGTCGACAAGCTCAAGAGCCTCTCTCGCCCCGTCGACAGCCGGAAGCAGGACGACATCCTCAACATCGCAACCATCTCCGCCAACAACGACCGCACCATCGGCAAGATCCTCGCCGAGTGCTACGAGAAGGTCGGCAAGGACGGCGTCATCACCGTCGAGGAGGGCCGCAGCCTGGAGACGACCTTCGAAGTCGTCGAAGGCATGCAGTTCGACCGCGGCTATCTCAGCCCGCACTTCGTCACAAACCCCGACAACATGGAGGTCGTCCTCGACAAGTGCTTCGTGCTCGTCTACGAGGACAAGATCAGCAGCGTCACAAAGCTCGTTCCGCTGCTCGAAAAGATCGCCCAGGCCAAGCGGCCCCTGCTCATCGTCGCCGAGGACGTCGAGGGCGAGGCCCTCGCCACACTCGTCGTCAACAAGCTCCGCGGAATCCTCAGCGTCGCCGCCGTCAAGGCCCCCGCCTACGGCGACCGCCGCAAGGCGATGCTCGAGGACATCGCGATCCTCACCGGCGGCAAGCCGATCTTCAAGGACCTCGGCATCGAGCTCGACACCGTCTCGATCGCCGACCTCGGCCAGGCCAAGCGCGTCCGCATCGACGCCGACAACACCACCATCATCGAAGGCGCCGGCGACAGCAGCGCCATCAAGGGCCGCATCGAGCAGATCCGCAAGGAAATCGAAACCACAACCAGCGACTACGACCGCGAGAAGCTCCAGGAGCGCCTCGCCAAGCTCGCCGGCGGCGTGGCCCAGATCAACGTCGGAGCCCCGACCGAGACAGCCCTCAAGGAGCGCAAGGCCCTCGTCGAGGACGCCCTGCACGCGACCCGCGCCGCCATCGAAGAAGGCGTCGTGCCCGGCGGAGGCGTGGCGCTCGTGCGGGCCCGCGCCGCGCTCGACAACGTCAAGGTGAAGCACGACGACGAGAAGGTCGGCGTCGACATCGTCCGCCAGGCCATTACCGTCCCGCTCCAGCAGATCGCCGCCAACGCCGGCTACGAGCCCGCCGTCGTCCTCAAAAAGGTCCAGGCCAACAGCAGCCCGTCTTTCGGCTTTAACGCCGACACGGGCGACTACGGCGACCTGATGAAGCAGGGCGTGATCGACCCCACCAAGGTCGTGCGCAGCGCCCTCGAAAACGGCAGCAGTGTCGCCCGCATCCTGCTCAGCACCGCCTGCCTGGTCGCCGAAAAGCCTAAGGACAAGAAGACCGGCGGCCCCGGCGCGATGGGGGGCGGAATGGGCGGAATGGGCGGAATGGATGACATGGACGACATGATGTAGGGAGAGTGCCCGTGTAACGTGCAGAGTACAAAGCGCAGAAGGCTGCTCGACCCAGCCATCATCGATCCCTTCTGCACTTTGAAACTCTGAACTTCGTACTCTGAACTTGCTCCGCGATACGGTTCCGGCGGCCGTTGCCGCCTCAAACATGGAGACAAAACCAATGCCTGCTGTAGCTGCTCCCACTGCCAAGAAGGTCAATATCCGGCCGCTCGAAGATCGCGTCGTCATTCAGCCGTTCGAGGCCGAAGAACGCACCGCCGGCGGAATCGTCCTGCCCGACAGCGCCCGCGAGAAGCCCCAGCGCGGCAAGATCATCGCCGCCGGCCCCGGCAAGCTGCTCGACAGCGGCCAGCGCGGAGAAATGTCGCTGAAGGTTGGCGACCGCGTCTTCTACGGCAAGTACAGCGGCACCGAGATCGAGATCGACGGCCAGGACTACGTCATCGTGCGCGAGAGCGACGTGCTGGCGGTGGAGAACTAGCAGCGAATTCAGAATAGCGCACGGCCAAACGAAGATCGCGAGACCGCGGCTTCATCGCTATTCGCTATTCGCCATTCTGAATCGAGGACGATTATGCCTGCCAAGCAACTGATGTATCACGACCGCGCCCGGGCCGAGCTGCTCGACGGCATCCGCCAGCTCTCCCGAGCCGTCAAGAGCACCCTCGGCCCCGTCGGCCGAAACGTGCTCCTCCAGAAATCCTGGGGCTCCCCACGAATCACCAAGGACGGCGTCACCGTCTCCAAGGAGATCGAGCTGCCCGCCCCCTTCGCCAACATGGGCGCCAAGCTCGTCAACGAAGTCGCCAGCAAGACCAGCGACGTCGCCGGCGACGGCACCACCACCGCCACCGTCCTGGCCGAGGCCATCTTCGCCGAGGGCCTCAGGAACATCACCGCCGGCGCCCCGCCGATGGCCGTCAAACGCGGCATCGACAGGGCCGTCCAGGTCGCCGTCGACAGCATCGCCAGCCAGTCCGTCAAGGTCCGCGGAAAGGACGACATCGCCAAGGTCGGCACCATCAGCGCCAACGGCGACAAGGCCGTCGGCAAGATGCTCGCCGAGGCCTTCGAGAAGGTCGGCAAGGACGGCGTGGTCGAGGTCGAAGAGGGCAAGGGCATGGAGACCACGTGGGAGCACGTGGACGGAATGCAGTTCGACAAGGGCTTCATCTCCCCCTACTTCATCACCAACCCGAGCACCCTCGAAGCCGTCCTCGAAGACCCCTACATCTTCATCTACGAGAAGAAGATCAGCTCCGTCCGCGACCTGGTCCCCGTTCTCGAGAAGATCGTCAACGTCGGAAAGCCCCTCCTCGTCATCGCAGAGGACGTCGAGGGCGAGGCCCTCGCCGCGCTCGTCGTCAACCGCCTGCGCGGCGTGCTCAGCGTCGCCGCCGTCAAGGCCCCAGGCTTCGGCGACCGCCGCAAGGCCATGCTCGGCGACATCGCCACCATCACCGGCGGCACCTTCGTCAGCGAAGACCAGGGCGTCAAGCTCGAGAACGTCACGCTGGAGATGATGGGCCGCGCCAAGCGCGTCGTCGTTACCAAGGACGACACCACCATCATCGAGGGCGCCGGAAAGAAGAAGGACATCGACGCCCGCATCAACCAGATCCGCCAGCAGATCGAAAAAACCACCAGCGACTACGACCGTGAGAAGCTCCAGGAACGCCTGGCCAAGCTCACCGGCGGCGTCGCCGTCGTCCAGGTC
>JABRVU010000194.1:0-11435 GCA_039961895.1 Phycisphaerae bacterium
GCCGCGGCCTGAACCAATACCCGCCGTCGCGTCAGTCCCCTCCGCTTCGCCGCCGGACGCTCCTGCCCATCCCCCGGCAAGTTGAACGTGCATCCTAGATCCCCGAGTACCGGCCGGCTGAAAGCCGGTCCCACAGGGGTTTCAGGAGGCACGCTCCTTTCAGGAGGCACTCTCACCAGGGACCTATCGCGCATGGTCTCCTCCAGGCTGAATTATCCGCCCTTTGCCTCCGGGGCGGCGTGCTCAGGTCGGGTCGCGGGTCGGGCGGCCGGAGTTGCCTGCCCGGTCAGACACGGGACGAGGTAGATCGGGAACCGCGGATCGCGCGGCGTCGCTTCCGAGGTCAGGATGAGATCGCCGTTGGCGGCGTAACAGACGGCTTCTCCCTGAGGCTCGCCCAACAGGCTGATGGCCCGGGGTTTCTGGGCGAAGACCTCCTCGAAGGGCCTGCCGGCTGGCACGGCGAACTCGTAGGCGGTCAGGTAGGTCCGCAGCACGACCCGCCGCCCGTCGGGCGACACCGCCCCGCCCGTGACCATGCCCGCCACCGTCCGCCCGCCGATCACGCCGGACAGATCGGCCACGAAGCGCAGGACGTAAACTTCCGGTCCGTTCCAGCGCACGCCGGCGCCCGGCAGCCGATACACCCGGGCCGCCGGCCGGTCCCGGCTGTCGCGCTTGGTCACCACGTACAGGTCGCCGGTCGCCGGATGCACCAGCAGGCACTCGGCGTCATAGCGCTCGTCGTCGCGCATGGCCGGGCGGTCGGGGCGGTCGGCGGCCGGATACTCGAAGCGCAGCGACTCCAGGGCCAGGTTCATCTTCCGGGCCGGGCGGGTCCAGTCTACTTTCGGCTCTTTGAATCGAAAAATGCGTTTATTCGTCCGTCCGCAGGGCGGATTGTTGCCGCCGTCGAAAAGGTAGAGGGTCTGCTCCGGCCCGGCGGCCAGGTCCTCGCAATCCTCGAACTTCTGTCCGCGGAAACGGATCGAGCCTAAGTCCGCGGCCAGGCCGCGCCTGCGGTCCTCGGCCGAGAGCCGGAACGCATGCACCCGGGCTTCGCCCGAGTCCCCGTGCGTCCAGAACACCTCCGGATCGAAATGGCTGGGCGCGACCCCGCTCGATTCGCGCGCTTCGCGCGTGGCCGAGCGGGCCAGGAACCGGTGCGGCCCGTAGACCCGCGGACCGGCCTCGTCCGCTCCAACGGCCGCGACCCAATGAATCATCACCGATAGAGCCAGGGCCCCCACGTCAGCCTCCGTCGTTCAAAAGAACCTCGCCCTCATCGACTCGCCTCGAACCACAATCGGACACCGCCAGCCGGAAACTGGAATCCCTATCCCAGCTTGAGCCTCAGGCGGTTCAGCGCCGCCTTGCAGCTCCGGTCACGGACCTCGTCGCGGGTCAGCGAGTCGCCGAGTCGATGCTCGGTCACGTCGCAGACGCCGGCGTCGGCCAGGCCGACGTAAACCAGGCCCACCGGTTTGTCGGCCGTTCCCCCGCCGGGGCCGGCTATGCCCGTCACGCTGAGGGCGAAATCGCTCCCGCTGATCCGCCGGCAGCCGACGGCCAGGGCCTCGGCCACCTCGCGGCTGACCGCCCCGTGCCGCGCGATCATCTCCGGCGGCACGCCCAGCAGCGACGACTTGGCCTGGTTGGCGTAGGCCACCACGCCCTGAAGGAAATACGCGCTGCTGCCGGGGACGTCGGTGAGCTGCTTGGCCAGCAGCCCGCCGGTGCAGGACTCGGCCGTCGAGACGGTCTTTTTCCTCTCGGTCAGCAACCGCGCCACCGCCGCCGACAGCCGGTCGTCGTCCTCGCCGAAGATCAGTGACCCCAGCCGCCCGCGGATTTCCGCGCGATCGAGGTCCAACAGTCGGCGGGCCTCCGCGCGGGTCCGGCCGTGGGCATGGATGCGCACGCCGATGACGGTCTGCTGAGCGGTCGTACCCACCGTCGGATTGCGGCCGCGGGCCATCAGGTCGCGGATGCGCTCGCCCACCTGGGCTTCGCCCAATCCGTAGGTGTACAGCGTGGCGGCCAGGATGACGGCTTCACCGGCCAGGGGCGCCAGCACCGGCCGGACGTCCCGGTCGAACATCACCTGCATCTCGCGCGGCACGCCGGGCAGGACGAAGATCATCCGGCCCTTCCACTGGGCCCGGATGCCCGGCGCCGTCCCGCAGGTGTTGGCGATCGGTTCGCTGCCGGCCGGGAGCATGGCCTGCACCAGGTTGCTCTCGGGCATCTCCCGCCCGCGCGAGCTGAAGAACGCGCGGATCTGCGCCGCGCACTCCTCGCGCAGGGTCAGCTCCGAACCCATCAATGCCGCCAGGGCGTCGCGGGTCAGATCGTCGGCCGTCGGCCCCAGTCCGCCCGTGGCCAGCACCACCTCCGCCAGATCGCAGGCCCGCTCCAGTTCCATGCGGATGGGCTCGACCTCGTCGGCCACCGTCGCGTGGACGCGGACGCGGACGCCCATCTCCGCCAGTCGCCCGGCCAGCCAGGCCGCATTGGTATCCACGGTCTGCCCGAGGGTCAGTTCATTGCCGATACTGAGAATGGCCGCTTGCATGCGATGACAGTATATCCCCTTGTCGCCCGTCGCAACGCGGGGAAAGGCGCTAGGGTGCATGGCGCCCTTGTGGGCCAGGAACGGGCGGACCAGCCTCGGAGCCGCGCCGTCAGGGAACCTGCCCGCCCCGCGCGCGGCAACCAGGGCGGGGATAAACCAACACCGCTCCGGCGCGGTCGCGGCCGGGATGGCCGTCGTTGCCAGTCCCTGATTTGCGAGGCGGTGAACTCAGGGCTGGCCCGCCGCGCGGGCAGCGGATAACATCGGCGCCCATCGTGGATTTGTTTCAGCGTGGTGACAAACCCGGCCGATGTGCATGAGTAACGCCGCCGCGGTGGGAGGGACTTTCCTCTTGGGCCACCAACCAGGTCAACGTCAAACCGTCATGCGTTCGTCGCCGTACGGGCGGCCGATTGCGGGATGCCGTGGAACGTTCACACGGAGCCGGCATCGGTCCGTCCTGATGCCGATGCTTCTGGCGATGGCGTGTGCCACCACCGCCTGTCAGCAGCCGCCGGCTCGAACCGAACGGCCGCCCGCGCCGATCGGCCGCGGCCCGGTCGAGGAGCGACCCGTCGAGCGACCCCGGCCGCCGATCCAGCATGCCCAGAGCTTCACGCTGGGCGAGTCGGTCAGGGGCCGGCCCATCGAACTGTACGTGTTCGGCGAGGGCGGTCCGACGACGCTGGTCATCGGCGGCATTCACGGCAACGAGCCGACCTCCAGCGACGTGGCCGTTGAACTGGCCCGCTACTTGCAGGCCCACCCCGAGGCCTATGCGGGCCGCTGCGTGATGATCGCGCCGGCGGTCAATCCGGACGGCCTGGCCGCTCGCCGCCGGACCAACGCCAACGGGATCGACATCAATCGCAACTTTCCTGCGGCCAACTTCCCCCGTGCCGGCGGGGCCCGCTTCGCCGGCGGCCGGCGCCCGCTCAGCGAGCCGGAGACCCGGGCCATCATGGACGCCATCGAGCACGCACGCCCGGCCCAGATCATCTCCATTCACTCGATCACCCGCGGCCGGCATGGGAACAACTACGACGGCCCCGCCCGGGCCCTGGCCGAGGAAATGAGCCGCCACAACCGCTACCCCGTTCTGCCCACCATGGGTTACGACACCCCGGGCAGCCTGGGCTCGTGGGCGGGCGTGGACCGCGGCATTCCCATCATCACCCTCGAGCTGCCGCGCGACGCCGACGGCGATGCGTGCTGGCGCGAGAACCGCGCGGCCCTGCTGGCGGCCATTCGTTCGGCCGGCGCGTCCGCCGGCGTTGACCCGACCCTGTTCGGCAAGTAGGATCGGCTCGCGCCTGAGCCCCGTTCATGGAGGGGCGCGCGGCCGGGTTCCCGCGATGCCTGGCCTCGCTCATCCTCGCCGCGGGGCCCAGGGGTTTCAACGCGACAGATGAGGCCATTGAATCGGAGGGCCTGGTGATGCCGACCTCGACGCCGACACCTTCATTCTGGACCCGCCTGTTCGGCCGGCGCTCGCGCGACGGCGATCCGCCGTTCGCGCCCGGGTTTACCGAGCCGATGCCCACGCCCAACGCCACCGACTCCGCCGATGCGGCGGCTGAGCCGGCCGAACGCTCCGCCGGCCCGCTGGCCCGCTGGAGCCGCCGGGACCAGGCCATCGAAAAGCTTCAGGAGGGCTACGAGAGGGTCAATCGCGTCATCGAGGAGATTCAAAAGCACCTCGTCCAGCAGGGCGAGCGCAGCGAGCGCATCTGCTGTGCGCTGGACAAGATCGCCCAGGCCATGGCCGACGGTCCGCAGGTCGCCCGCCAGCAGGCCCTGACGCTCGAGCGCATCGCCGGGCAGATCGAAAGCTCCAACGCCCGCACCCAGCAGCTTGCCGAGATCGTCTCCGAGCTGCCCAAGACCGCCCGCACTCAGACCGACACGCTGGTGGGCATCAGCCGGCAGCTCGAGGTCTCCAACGAGCAGCGCCTCGTCACCTCGCAGACCATGGACCGGCTGGGCACCAGCCTCCAGACGCTCGGCGAAACCAGTCTGACCCAGAGCGAAATCCTGCGGCAGATGAACCAGAAGGCCGCGGAACAAAGCCGTCAGCTTGCCGAACTCATCGCCGAGCAGGGCCGGCGGTTTCAGATGCTCTTCGTGGCCACCGTCATCGTGGCCGTCGCGGCGGTGGGGGCGGCCGTGGCGGGAATTCTCCTGCGTCCGTGAGCGTTCCCACGCCCGGCGGAGGCCAGGGAGTCAGGGGGTCGCCTCTTCCCGACGAACGCGGCGTTGATGGCCGCGTTTTCGGTCCCTTGTATGCGGGCGCGGCGTGCTCAGGTTTTCTCGATCTTGATGGCTTCCGAGGGGCAGGCTTCGACGGCCGCGAGGATGCCGGCGGTGTTGGCTTTGCAGAACTCGGGGTCTTTGGCCTCGGGCTTGACGACGGCCGTATCCTCCCCCATCTCGAACACCGCCTCACACTCCGCCACGCAGGCTTCGCAGGAGATGCACTCCCCCGCGTCGATCTCGACCTTGGTCACTTCTGGCATGGGTTCTGGCTCCTCGAGGGCCCGGATGCCGGTCGGCGAAGCGTGTGAGCCTCGGCCCCGGCCCTCGATCCGAGCGACTGCAAGACCCATGCCAAAGGCACGACGCAGCCCGAGCGGTCGAATAATCATCGTAATCAATTGCTAATAAAGTCGTTATGGCATCCGATCTTCCGGTCGGGCATGGGCCATTTGGCCCGCCGCCGGGGCATGTGACCCAGGGCGATTGTTGCAGCCGGAATGTCGGTTTGATTGCACCGGGCGGTTTCGAACGACCAGACGGCGGGCGGACCATGAACGGTGGGGCTCAGGGCCATTGAAATGTGGGGGAGACGAGTGGGAGGATGGATGAACCACCGTCGGAGTCGGTGACACATGCTGCGAGGGCCTGGAACGGAAGCGGCCGGGCTCTGTGCCGGCCGGTTCAGCAGGACGGCCGGTTGGGCAGCCGCTACTCGATCGCTGGCGCCGCAGAATCGGAGTGCGCCGATTCTGTCGTGCACCCTCACGCCGCCCCCAGCTTGTCGGCCAGGAAAGCCACCACCTGGTCCTTGCCGATGCGCTGCTGGGCGCCGGTATCGCGGTCGCGGACGGTGACGGTGCCGTCCTCCTTGGTCTGGCCGTCGATGGTGAAGCAGTAGGGCGTGCCGGCCTCGTCCATGCGCGCGTAGCGCTTGCCGATCGAGGCCTTGGCGTCGTACTGGGCCACCCAGCGCTTGCGGACGGCGCGGAAGATCGGCTCGGCGATCTCGGGCAGCCCGTCCTTGTTGACCAGGGGGAAGACGGCCGCCTTGATCGGGGCCAGCCGCGGGTGGAACTTCATCAGCTCCGGGCTGGGCCGCGACTCGTCCACCGTGTAGGCCTCGCAGATGAAGGCCAGCGTGGCCCGGTCGGCCCCGGCCGAGGGCTCGATGACGTGCGGAATGAAGCGCTCCTTGCGCTCGTCGTCGAAGTAGGTGAGGTCCTTGCCGCTGCCCTTGTATTTGGGCTTGCCGTCGGGGCCTTTTTCGACCACCAGGCCGCCGGTGGCCGGGTCCCTGACCAGCTTGCCCTCCATGTGGCTGCGGAGGTCGAAATCGCCGCGATGGGCCACGCCCTCCAGCTCGCCGAAGTCGCCGGCGGCCAGGAACGGGAAGGCATACTCGATGTCGCTCGTGCCGCAGGAATAGTGCGAGAGTTCCTCCTGGCCGTGCTCGCGCAGGCGGAGTTTTTCGCTGCCCAGGCCCAGCTCGACGTACCACTTCAGCCGCGTGTCGCGCCAGTATTCGTACCATTGGCGCGATTCGCCGGGGTGGCAGAAGAACTCGATCTCCATCTGCTCGAACTCGCGCGAGCGGAAGGTGAAGTTCCGCGGCGTGATCTCGTTGCGGAAGCTCTTGCCGATCTGGGCGATGCCGAAGGGCAGCTTGATCCGCGTCGAGTCGCAGACGTTCTTGAAGTTGACGAAAATCCCCTGGGCGGTCTCGGGGCGGAGGAAGGACTTGCTCTCTTCATCGAGCAGCGCGCCGATGAAGGTCTCGAACATCAGGTTGAAGGGGCGTGGATCGGTGAGCTGGCATTTCTCGTATTGGCCGACCATCTTGCTGGGCTTGCGCGGACAGGGTTGATCGGTGATCTGATCCGCCCTGAAGCGGCCCTGGCACTCCTTGCAGTCGATTTTCATGTCGCTGAACAGATCATAATGCCCGCTGACCTTCCACACCTGCGGGTGCATGATGATGGAGCAGTCCAGGCCGACCATGTCGTCGCGGCCGTGGACCATGTCCTTCCACCAGCATTCCTTGAGGTTGCGTTTCAACTCGACTCCCAGGGGGCCGTAGTCCCAGAAGCCGTTGATCCCGCCGTAGATCTCGCTGGACTGGAAGATGAACCCGCGGCGCTTGCACAGGGCGACGATGCGGTCCATGACGTTGCCGGGTGGGGTGGCCATGAGGGTATCCTGAAGTCACATGATCCGGATGTGTGCCGAGGGGCACGGGCCGAAAAACACGGATTGTAGTGGGTTCAAGCGGTTCGGCCAAGGCTGGTCGCTGTTGTCCCCGACCCCCGTTATCGTGTCACCGATCGCGGCTGGCCCGAAGCGGGGGCCAGGACCTCAGCAAAAGAAAAAGGCGGGCGCTGAGCCCGCCGTTGGGTACGTGATGGATGATCCGGCCGCAATACGGTGCGACTCCGTCGTTTCCGGCGCGGTGGCGGCTCTGGTCGTTGCCGGCCGCGGCCGCGCGACGGTCCGCGCCGGCCGGCGGTCACTCCAGCTTGCCCGGCTCGGCCGGGGGCTGGGGCGCCTCCGGGGCCGGCCCCGGCGCACCGCCCATAAACGCGCCCAGCAGCGGGCGGACCATGTCGGCCAGCGAACGCAGCAGCTCCATCGGAACGACCACGTCCACCTGCTGGCCGGCCTCGCCCACCTTCGTCCCGGTGAACGCGATGGGCGCCGAGTTCCGAAGGGCCAGCGGGAACGGGATGCCCCCGTCGACCTCGTTGTCGATGTCCATGATCAGGGCGAACAGGTGTTCGATGTTGATGTAGCCCTCTATGAACTTCGGGCCGGTGGGCAGGCGGTCGGCGACCTTCTTGATGTCGGCGTGCTCGGCCAGCGGGGCGTCGCCCTTGCCGGCCGCGCCGGCCAGGGTCTCGAAACGCCTGGCTCCGCCGCCGAACGTCACCATCACCCGGTTCTGCCCGATGGACCCGATGCGGACCAGCACCCCTTCCTTCCCGATGATCTTCTTGGCCTGCTCGAGATCCTCTTCATTCGCCCCAGGGGCCTTGGACAGGTCGAAGGAAAGCTGATCCACGTTGGCCCCGCCGAGTTTCTCGGCGTTCTCCTTCCACTGGATCGCGTCGGCGACCTTCTTGACGTCCTCCTCCGACTCGCCGCTCTTCTTGGCCGCGTCGACCGCCAGCTCCTTGGCGACGGTGAAGAGCTCCCTGGCCTGCTTCTTGAACTCGTCGGCGTTGCGGACCTCGCCCACGATGGACACGCCGATCATGCCCTCGCCGCCCTCGGCCGGCAGACCCGACACCCCCACGCTCATCTTCTGAAGCGACCCCAGCAGGGCGATCAACAGGTCGCGGACCTTGGTCAGCTTGGCCTTGTCAACGCTTTCCTCGATCCCCTCGGCCCCCAGCAACCCGTCGAACACCTGCTTGAGCTGGTCGCCGGAGCTGGACCCGGCGACCGTTCCGACCGCCAGGATGGTCGGTTCGTTGGGCAGGCCGATCAGCAGCGATCCGTCGGTCGGCTTGATCCCGGCGATCTCCTTGCCCATCTTGGAATCGGGCTTCATGGACATGTAGAAATGGCCGGACAGTCCGCGCTTGGGATCGAGGGAGAGTCCGAAGCCGGCCTCCTGCCCCTCCTCGAGCAACTGATTGAACTGCTCGATGTTGCCCTTCTGCATGGCCATCAGCGGCGGCGGCAGGCTGCTCATGGCCTGTTCCATCTGTTCGCGGACGGTGTCGCGCAGCTCCTTGGAGACGCCCCGGAAGTTGCCCCATCCGTAGATGTCCGACTGGCTGAAGACCTTCTGGCGCTCGGGTGAAAGCGCGGCGATCACGCCGCCCTTGGTCTGCAAGGCCGACTTGAGCGCGGCCGCGTCCTTGGCCACGATCAGATACCCTTCCTTGGTGCCGACCACCGAAGGCTCGCCCATGAACTCCAGCTTGATCGCGTCGCCGTCCTTCTCGCCGCCCATGGCCTTGCTCATGGCCTCGGGGTCTTTCGACGGGAAGAACAGCGTGATGCGGTTCTCGATCTCCTCGGCGGACTTGACCTCCGCGAGACTGAGCACCACCACGGCCACGCCGCCGGTTTCATTGAAGCTGGGCCCGAACTGAAGCGAGCCCCGGACCAGGTCCACCAGGTTGGGGACCACGTTCTCGGGGAGCTTGAGATTCTGCCACGATTTCTGGACGTCGTCGTTGAGTTCCTTGAGGTCGCGCAGGGCGATGAACGCGGTGGCATCCGCGGGGATCGCCTTCCACAGCGCAGCCGGATCGGTCGGACCGGCCGTCACCGCTTCCTGGGCCATCGCCGCCGGTGCCAGCCCCCAGAACAGGGCCGAAACCAAGGCCATCCCGATCCATCGCTTCATGGTTTCCATTATGAAGTTCCTTTATGAAGGTTCATTCGAGCAGGGCCGAGCCCGCACCCACGCCAGGTCAGGGCATCAGGCCGTGATTCATTCGCCTCATTCAGAGTCCATCGGTGCAACGGGGTCCGGTATTGCACAAAGACTATCGACCGTCGCCGGGACCTTCGAGTTTTTACGCGCCAATGCTGGAAAAGGACTCCTGACCTTGGCCGATTCGCATGACGGCTGGCCGTCTTGTTCCGGCTCCGACCAGGAGCGCTCAGGCTATCCGACCCGGCCCGGTTTGCCAAGGGCTTCACCCTGCGTCCTGAAAGGGTGGGTGGCCTCCGCGGGCACCATGCTCGCGGGCAAGCCCATGGGGCAAACCGTGGTCTCCTCAAAGCGGCTGGAATTCAGACGCCTCCGGGTGGGTGGTTTGGGGCCCTCTCGACATCCGGCCGCATCATCGCACCGGAGAGGATTCGTTCAAGATGGAATTGGACGAGCGCTTTTCGCGCAGTCCTCTCTGGACGTGATCGCTTCGCTTTGTGGAATCGGTCTCATGCCTTGACGAGGGCCAATTGGGCTCCGCGCACGAATTCTGAAAGGAGGAGGTCTTCAGTGTCTGGGGCCATCGTGCTGATTCCGTTCATCCGTCTGTGAGATACTACTTGGCGGGTGTGCGAAGCGGACGTTCGCGTTCGGCGACCTGTTTGAGGTCCTCGTAGATCTTCCGGGCCGCCGCCACGCGCTGGAGCAGCTCGGGGCCCTGGACGGCCAGTTGCTGTTTGGCCCGGTCGGCGGTGAAGCCGCCCTGGTCGCGGCGGCGCGTGGCCTCGGCGACGATCTTCTCGACCTCCTCGAGGCTGGCGGCCCGCCTGGCCAACAGGGCCTCGACCTCGTCGAACTTCCAGAAGCGCAGCCCCTCGCGGATCACGTAGACCGGCGTGGTGTGGGCCACGGAGCCGTCGCTGCCCCGGGCCCGGGCGGCGATCCAGAAACCGTGTCCGGCCTGCACCTCGAAGTCCAGAGCCAGCTCCTTCCTCATCGGGTCGGTGGATTCGGCCGACCGGATCACCTCGCCGTGGCGGACGATCTCCAGCCGCACCGGCACCAGCCGGCGCGGGTCGCCCCAGGCCCGGGCCCGCACGCGCAGCTTGCGGTCGTTCTTGACGATCCGCTCATCGCCGGGCAGGGCGTCGTCCACGCGGAGCTCGAGCATGGGGCCGTTGGTGGTGAAGGTCCGGCCTTTTTTGACCGCCGCGAACCAGTCATCCACCTTGAACGGCCCGTCGCCCACGTACGCATAGAGACGCACTTCGCCCACCGTCCCGCCCCAGGGCACGTCCGAGCCGGCCGAGGCCGTCACTTTGAATCCGGTGTTGAGAAAATCGTAATACAGCTCGGTTCCCAGGGCACCGAACTGCATCAGCTCGACGAAGTCGGCCTTGCCCTTGGGGACGTTGATGCTCATGTCCCGGTCCACGAAGAAGCTCTTACTGAGCACGTGGGCGTAACCCCACAGTCCGCCCTGGGCGTGGACGGCGTCGGCGACCTCCTCATAGATGTAGTACCGGTCGGTGTCGCGGACCATCGACGTGGTGTTCATGGCCAGGGTGTGGCCGAGCTGCTGATGCGTCCGCGGGCACTCCTGGCCCGGCGAGAGGACCGTGTCCCCCTCGATCACGCGGTAGGCTTTGCCCCAGCCGCGCTGCTCGAACCAGGTGCGGTTGATGTCGCCCATCTTGACCACGTTGGCCACCTGGATGCCCTCGGCCTGGACCCAGGCCATGAGCCGGCGGGCGTCGTCGTCGCTGAGGATGCGGCAGTGCACGTGATCGTCGCCGGAGTACCAGCCCAGCTTGCGCATGTCCACCCAGCGGGCCGGGGTGTAGCTTTTCTCGGTCAGCCCGCCGGACGCGACGGTGAACGAATCAGAGACGCCCGCGTGCTCCAGTCCGCGGAGGACGTGAATCTCCCACTCGCCGGGAGGCACGAGCATGTCGATCGGGCCGGGCACGCACCAGAACGGTTCGCCGGGGTGGTTGGGTATCTGAACGCGGCGGCGGCCGCTGGGGTTGCCCTGCTGATCGAACTGGGGGGCGAACTCGATGGCGTTGGCCGGCGTCCGTTCGAGGTTCATGGTCTTCCACACCAGCCGGACCATCGCCGGTGCGGGCCGGCCGGTGTCGGCCGACAGGATCGTGACCTTCAGCCGCCCCAGCTCCGGCGCGTGCACGTCCAGGGGCAGGCGCATCCGCCAGTTGTCGC
>JABRVU010000195.1:0-5016 GCA_039961895.1 Phycisphaerae bacterium
AAGTCGTCCGCTGGATCGGCTCGGAGGCCGGTTCCGCCCCGCCCGGTCCGGCTTTCGCGGCGATCGCCGCGCCCTCGGTGGACCCGCCGTCCAAGGCGGCTGCTCGCTGGCCGGCAACCACCGGAGACACGGCTCCCTCCCGGTCGCGGCTCGGATGGTCCCTGCCGCGGTCGGCCGGCTCACCGCAACTCGGGTGTGCCGGCGCCGACGCCGATTCCTGCCCCGTTTTCCTGCCCACCGGACCGGGCGCCGGCCGCGACGGCGCCGTCGTCGCCACCGATCCGGCCGGACTCGCCGGCGACGCCTGACCCGACGTCATGGCCGTCACGAAGGCCGATAAGCGATTCTCCACTTCCGCCAGCGCTCGCCGGATGTCGTCATCCCGCGGCGGAAGAGAGAGGTCCGGCAGGTCGGCGGTCGTGAGAATCATCCTCATTCAACGTCGGTCCAATCCGACCTTCAAATGAGTATCGGCCCAACGGCGAAGAACCCCCTTCAGCCCCGCGGGCCTGTGAAACCAGGTAAACATACGATTCAGAGATAAGCCGATGACAAGGCTCCGGCGGCCAGCCGCGCCGGGCCGATAACCTTCACGCTCACAATGGCAAGTGACGGCGGAACCGGGACGCGCGCCGCCCGCGCGTCAGAGAGGATTCTGAAGCCCCGAAAGCGCCGGCCGGTTGCCGGTGCCGCGCGGGTTTCAGGACGCTCTCGAATACGGGAATCCGCCGTCCCCGTTTCGTGGATGTATCGTACGTCTACAGTGGGAAAAGCCGGGATGCGTGGCCCGGTTCGGGAGCAGCATGGCCGGTCGGTGTCCGGCCCGTACCTGAGGGGGATAGGGTCATGAACCAATGGCAGCAGGGTTTCGCCAAGCGCGTGGAGGCGCTCCGCGAGACGGCCCTGAAACGCTTCGAGAGCTTCGCCGACGGCGTGCTGGCCGAGGTGTACGAGGCCTTCGTGGAGTTCGCGTCGCGCTATGATTTCCAATGCTCCGCGCCGCAGCACGCCCGGGGCAGCCGGTTCTACAAGTTCGCGCTCAGCGAGGACGCCTACGTGCTGATCTACTTCCGGGCCCGCGGACTGGACGGCATCGAGTGCGAGCATGAGTGCAGCGTTCCGGGGCGCGGCTGCGGCGAGAGCGGGCGGAGCGGCATCGCCCTCGCCGACGCCGACTCGGCCTGGGTCGAACGCTGCTTGCAGGTTGCCCTGGACGACCTGGTCTCGCGCCTCTCCGAAGCCGGCAGCCCCAGTCGCCCGGCGCCGGAACTGGTCGGAGCCTGAGCACGGCGAAGCAGGACATCCACCCCGGCAGGCCAGTTGCCGGGGATACCTGCCGGCCTTCGATGGCCCGGCCGCTCCGCCGGGTGCCTGTCCCGCGCGGGCAGCGGCAGCTATGATGGGCGGCATGGACCCGAATGCACTGCGCGAGTTGTTAAGGGACGTTCAATCCCGCCGGCGCTCCGTCGAGCAGGCCTTGGCCGACCTGAAGCACCTGCCCTTCGAGGACCTGGGTTTCGCCAAGGTGGACCATCACCGGGCCATCCGCTGCGGGTTCCCGGAGGTGGTCTATTGCCAGGGAAAGCGTACCGAGCAGGTGTTGGCCATCATCGGGCGCCGCTTGGCCGGGGGTGGGAACGTGCTGGCCACGCGGGCGACCGCGGAGGTGGCCAGGGCGGTGCGGCGGCGGTTCCGTCGGGCGGCGTATAACCCCATCGGGCGGACCATCACGATCCGGCAGCGGCCCGCGGCCGGGGGCGAGGGGTTCGTGGCCGTGGTCTGCGCGGGTACGGCCGATCTCTTCGTGGCCGAGGAGGCCCGCGAAACCTGCGAAATCATGGACCAGCCCACGCGCACGTTCTATGACGTGGGCGTGGCCGGCCTCCATCGCCTGCTGGCCCACTCGGCGGAGCTGGGACAGGCCCGGGCGGTGGTAGTCTGCGCGGGGATGGAAGGGGCGCTGCCCAGCGTGGTGGGCGGGCTGGTGTCGGTGCCGGTGATCGCCGTGCCCACCAGCATCGGCTACGGCGCGCACCTGGGCGGGCTGGCCCCCCTGCTGACCATGTTGAACAGTTGCGCCGCCGGCGTCGCGGTGGTCAACATCGACAACGGCTTCGGGGCCGGCTACCTGGCCGCCCTGATCGCCCGCGCCGGCCAAAAGACCGGCGAATCGCACATCGATTCACCGTCGCGGAGGCGAACCCGCGAGGTGAACACATCTCGGTCTCGACAACGGCCGACCCCCCATCAGGCCGGGAAACGATTGCCGCGGTGATGGGCGAAGCGGCGGCGGAGAAGCTGCTCCACGTTCGCATTGGGGATTGCGGTTTTCTGAACGCGGATGGAATCATCCCATGCGGTTCGTACCGCGCCGGGTCGTTCTCCGCGCGGCGCAGGCCTGCGCCACCTGTAGGAGTGATCTGCGTGTCCGCTGGGAGGATCACAAGGGCGCGGTTCGGCTGAAAACGCCGATGCAGGGCGATTTACCCGTGGCCGGGTCGGCCGGAATGAGCCAGAAACTGTCCGGCAGCGCCGGCGCCGGAGGGTTGGTCAGGGGGAGCGTGGGCAACACCAGCTCCACTCGCGGGTTGCGATACTGGGGAGCCAGGGGCAGGTCCAGCTCGATCGACTTGATGCGATAGATCCACCCGGAATTGACGGCCACGACGAAGCCGCCGGGGGTGAAGATGGCCGGACCCTCTTCCGAATCGGGGACCCAGCCGCCGGCGACGGACGGGTCCGGCTTCATCCGGTAGACAAAATGCGGCAGCGACCCGCCGGTGGTGAAGAAGCGGAGGGCGTTGCCGCCGGGCTGGCCCTGGATCAGGATCGGCGTGGCGGCGCTCTGGCGGTTCACGAACACGATGAACTGGACGTAGTCGGGTACGACCGGCAGGCTGGTCATGCTCGTCGGACTGCGCTGCACCAGCACCGACCAACTGAACGGCGAGTCGTCCTGCAAAACCCGGTTGGGCAGCGACGGATAATAACGGGTCTGCTGGCCCGCGTAGAGCCGCGAAAGGCCCAGCGGAGCGATGGGCGCGCCCGCCGGCGTCAGGTAACGATCCGCGAGCCATTCATTGAGCGTTGGCGGCAGCGCCGGCGGCGTCGGCGGCGTGGCCACCGGAAGGTACAGCTCCTGGACCGGCCCGCCGCGGGGCAGCGTCCGGATCACGTCCGCGAAGGTCATCGTGGGTGACGACGTCGGCGGGGTCGCACCCAGCGGGAACCGCTTGAACGGCTCTTCCATCAGCCGTTGGAGCGTGGTGAAGGCCTCGTTGGCCACGATGGGGGCGCGGGTCTGTTCGCTGACGATGCGCGACTGGTCCAGCCCGACCGGAAACGTGGCCGCCACCATCAGCATCCCGATTCCCAAAATGCCGATGGCGATCATGACCTCGGCCAGCGAGAAGGCCCGGCGCGATGAATTGGCCCGCTGACGCGGTACTCCGCGTCGCCAGGCGGGCCGTTCCGGAACATGGCCACCCGTCGTACCGTGCGGCCATGCCACCCGGCCGCCCCGCGACCAGGGCCCGCCGCCACTTCGGGCGATCAGAATTACCGGATGTCTCTTCTCACTGCTCACGGCTCACTTCTCACTTCCGCAACCGGTCGCCGACGGCCGGAAGCTAGCGCCTCGGATTGATCGGCGCCCCGGTATAGGTATTGAGCGGCACCTTCATGCCCTGGGCGGGGATATAGCCGTTGTAGGGCTTGCTGCCGGCCGAGCCCATGAACGGACGGTCTCCCGCGTCCAGACGCCGCTGCTGCTCGTAAATCCAGATGCTGTTCTGGCTCATGCGCCACACGGCCACGTCGGGCGAGACCGGCGGCGAGCCCGTGGCCGGCTGCGGGTCGGTCCGCTGGGGCGGCGGCTGGGCCAGCATGCCCCCGTCCACCACGTCGGGCTTGAACGGCGCCAGGCCGGTCACCAGATTGAACACCGTGTCCCAGCCGATGGTCCGGTTGTTGGCATCGAGCGAATCCGGCCGCTGGGTCACATGGACTTTCCGCCGAACCAGTTGTCCGCCAGGCGAAAACACCACCGAGAAGGTCGTGGCCGCTGGATTGGGGTCGTTGGCGGTGGGGAGCCAGTGGGCATCGGGGGTGTCGTAATCCTCCAGGTCGCCCTGGGCCAGCTCGACGCCCCTGGGCAGGGCGATCGGCTGGGTATTGCCGTCGGCCACGAAGGTCAGGTAGGTACAGAACGGATCGTAGCTCGGACAACCGTTGGGAAACCGCGCGTCGTTCGGCGAAACCTGGTCGAGGATGATGGCGAACGAGCGGCCCTCCCGGTCCTGCTGGAACCGGACGGCCACGTAGCGCTGCGTGGCCGCCGCCCGGGCCCGGGCGGAGGCGAACAGGCTGCGCAGCGAAGTCAGCATGGCCGTTTCGCTCGAGCCGCGGGTCAACCCGGACAGCGAGGGAATGGCCAGGGCCGCCAAGATCGCGATGATGGCCCCGACCACCGCAAGCTCCAGCAGCGTGAAACCGCGAGGAAGGAACGAGGGGATTGCGGAGCCGGTCGTTGCCGCCCGGCGCGCCGCGCGGCCACCGTGGGCCGTCAGACTCACCGCTGATCCTTGCTCACTTCTCACTTCTCACTTCTCTCTTCCCGGCTTTGCGGAACGCAACGCCGGGGACTAGTTGCCCTTGAAGCTGTAGAGGTCGTCGCCGTTGCTGAAGACGCCGTCCGGGCCGGCCGACTGGACGAAGGGCACGTTGTTGTTCTCAGTCGGGCGCTTCCCATAGTACAGCGGCGTGCCCCAGGCATCGACGATGGCCAGGGCTTCGCGCGGAATCGAGCCCTGAGTGGCGAACTTGCTGGTGTTGGCCGGCCATTCCAGGTGCGGAGCCTTGATCTGATCGGCCCGCACGAAGCTGGATTTGATCCGGTCCAGGACCTGCCGGGCCGACGGCTCGTCCATCAGGAAGTAATACAGACCCTGAATGCTGTACAGCTTCCAGCCGTTGCTGGGGAAGGGGGGAGCCACGTTGGCCAGATTGTCGCCCGGT
>JABRVU010000196.1:0-2501 GCA_039961895.1 Phycisphaerae bacterium
CGGGGGCGAAGGTCTTGGCCCGGCGGACGTTGGCCGCGTAGCCGTGTTCGTGAAGCAGGCTCAGTGCCAGCCGGCGATAACGGGCATCGCCGCTGACGTGATGGGCCAGTTGCAGGAACGAGAGGATCTCCACCGAGTTGACGCCGCGTTCCGGGGCCCAGTCCGGGTCGTGATTGAGCCGCTGCGGCGCCCAGACGCCCCAGCAGGTGTGGGCCCCGTCGAGGTCTTTGAGCACGTAGCCGTTATCGACGATGGTGTCCACGATGCGGCGGACGTGCGTTCGGACCCGCTCGCGCTGGGGCTCGTCGGCCGCCAGGTCGTAGTAGAACAGGTATCCGAACATGTGGCCGGTGATCTCGTCGCTGCTGGTGTCGCCCTTCCATCGCCACCGGCCGTCCCGGGAGAGCCGCCAGCGGTCGGGCACGCGCTTGTCGCGCGGGTCCCTGGCCCGGCGTTCCGCCCATTCGGCGTCCGAGATACGTTCGTTCGGATCGGCCATCCGCGTCCAGTCGGCCGGTATGACCGTGCGGGCCACGAAGCCGGGCGTCTCGGTGACGGTCTGAAGAAAACGCAGGGCCTCGAAGGCCCGGCGGGCGTTGGCCCGGGCCCGCGGGTCTTTTGTGACCGCGAAGCGGAAGGACTCCATCGCCAGGTACATGGCCGTGTACTGACCGTCGTTGTCGTCGTCGCGCGGCTCCCAGGTGGACACGTCGCCCGGCACGCGCAGACGGCACTTCTCCACCAGTCCCGGCTCGCGCACGTGCCGGGCCAGGCAGGCCTCCAGCAGCCGTTCGGCCTTTTGCGCCAGGGTCATGGGCGTTCGCCTGATGGCGCTGACTCCGCCTGCGGTTGCGATCCAGGCCGTGCCCTCGGAGTCGAACGCGACGTGACGAACGTCGTCGCTGAGCAGCCACCGGCGGCTGTGTCGAACCGAAACGCCGCGGCCGTCGAAGCGGGCCAGCCCCCCGGCCGTTCCCACCCACCATCGGCCGTCGGGCCCGCGGGCGACGGCCTGCACGTCGATGCCGGGCAGCCCGTGCCGCGGGGTGATAACGTCCACCCGCCGGCCGCCGCGGAACACGGTGACGCCGCCCAGGCCGCCGGACCACACCGCGCCATCCGGCCCGACGGCGACCGCGCGTACGTCGGAGCTCAGGATGTCTTTCTCAGACTGGTAGAGCCTCGTGACGACGGGCGAATGATGCACCAGACCCATCCCGGTGGCGATCCATATCCCGCCGCGCCCATCGGCCGCCAGCCGCCGCACGCTTCGCGCACAAGGCAACGGCCGGCGCTCAAGGGTCGCGTTGTTCAGGTGCCAGAGTCCCTCCGGCCCGGCCGCGACCAGGACGTCCTGACTGAAGCACAGGGCCGTGATGGGACCCTCCACACCGGTGATTTTCTCCAGCCCGCCGGGCGAGGACCGATAGAGCCCATCCCAGGCCCCCACCCAAACGGTGCCCCGCCGGTCCGCCGCGAGGTCATACGTGGGGTTGTCGGTTGCGGGGCGGGTATCCCCGCCGGGTCCGGCGGTGGCACCGGGCATCGTCCATCGAGTGTCGCCTTTGGCGAGCCGGTACACGCCGGCCCGGGTCGCCGCCCAGACCGATCCTTGCCCGTCGACCGCGACGGCTCGAACGTCGTCGGCGCCGTCCGGGCCGCCGAGCGGATGCGCTTCGTGATACTCCTGGTCAAAAGGCGCGTCCTTCGCGCCGCCGAGCGGTTGGACGCAGGACGGCTGCAAGACGAAAACAGATATCGCCATCCACAGAGCAATCATGCTCCGGCCTCGCCCGTCACGACGGGAGAAGACGGGAAAGCGGGAAGCGGGAGCCGGCGAAAGGGCGGGACTCGGCCGGGCGTGAGGCGAGGATCGGTGGTTTGCTCGCATGGTCCGCCCGCCCGCAAGTCAGCCTTTGGGGATGGCCGTCCGGGGTCTCGAGCAATGGGCTCCGATGCCGACAACACCGCGTGAAAAGGCCCCGACGGGTTCCGTTCAGAGGCCGGCGGCGAAATCGTCCTGTTCAGTTTCGTCGGTAGCCGGCGGTGCGGGTGGCGGAGCAGCGGCCGGCTCTTCGCGGTGGTCGTCGGCCGGCGGCGGGGGCTGGTCTCGGCGAACCGGCCGCTCCTCGCGACCAGGCCGGTGCTCGTCGGATCGGCGGGGCCCACGATCCTCGCGATGGCCGCCGCGTTCCGGCCGCTCGCCCGACCCGGCGCGCGGACCGCCCTGGAACGGCCGGCCGCCCTCGCGCCCCCCACGGTCGCGCCGGTCGCCCCGATCGCCGCGGTCCGAACGCGGCTCCGACGGCCGGGGCGGAGGCGTGTAAGCGCCCTCGCCCCGCGTGTGTCTCACCGCCGCCTCTTTCTTCAGGTCGGCGATCAGCGAGTTGTAGTCGCTGAAGGCGCTCTCCGCCTCGGCGGAGCCGGTCGATGCGGCCGGCTCGCCCTCGCCCAGGCCCGCCTCCCCGCCGTGGTCCCCCGCCGGGGCGGCGGCGCCGGAC
>JABRVU010000197.1:0-2941 GCA_039961895.1 Phycisphaerae bacterium
TTGGTCCTGGAAAGAGGTCTATCAGCGGGCTGGACGGCCGCGTCCCGAGCCGGCCCGCCGCGTCATCTGGGATTCGCCCCTGTCCACGCCGAAAGTGGGAGGCTCGACATGAAACGCCGTTTGATTCTTACTGGCGTGTTGATCGTCGGATGGGCCCTGTCGGGTTGCGTACCGCGGAAGCTGTTCTGGTCGCCGGACGGCAAACGGGTCGCCGTCCTGGGCACCGAGGGCCTTTATCTCGGCGACGCGGAGGGCAACCTCTCGAAGATGATCGCGCCCCACGTCTCGCTGGTGGCCTGGGCGCCGGATTCCAGGCGGTTCCTCGCCGCCGGGCTCGAGGAGGTCAAACGCTTCTCCGCCCTTGAGCCGGTACTGACCCGGGAGCAGAAGTCGCGCCTCATCGGCCTGCACGAGAAGCTGCGCTCCGAGATCCTCGGCTACCAGGGCGATTGGAAGGATTTCTCCTCGTCGGTCCAGCATGCGCTGACCGGCGGCGAGTTCATGGCTTTGCTGCTTTATACGCTGGAGCACGACGACGGCAAGCTGGCCGGCAAGCTCGGAGACCAGTGGAAGGAAGCTCAGAAGGCCTCGGCCCTGGTCTGCCGGTTGACGCTTTACGAAGTCGCGGACGGCCAGGCCAAGGCCGGCCCGGTGCTGGCCTCCTGGGTAGACGGCGTGGCGGACCTGCGCGTCTCGCCGAACGGCGAGTGGGTGGCGATCACCCTGCCCACGGCGCCCAGCTCCGATCACGGGCTGGGCCGGCTGCTGGTCATGCCCACCGGCGGCGGAGCGCAGACGCTCGTGGCCGATCACGTGGCCGCCTATTCCGACTGGTCGCCCGATGGTCGGTCTCTCTATTACGGCACGACCACCTCACCCCAGACCAGCAAGGATCAATCCTTCACCCTGGGCACCCTGACCCGCCGGCAGGTGATCGACCCAGAAGGACGGCTGCTATCCACCCTGCCGGAGCCGGAGGACATCGTGGGGCTGATGTTCTGGTACGAGATGAAGGTGCGCTGCCTGAAGGACGGCCGAGTGCTGTTCAGCTCCGGCGAGGTCACGCTGCCCTCGACCAAGGCGGACATGCCCCAGTCGCCGAGCCTGTTCTTCATCGACCCGGCCCGGCAGCCGACCGTCTCGCGCATTCTTCCCAAGGAGGCCGACGGCCGACTCGAAGGGCTGGGCCTGGGGCAGTTCGAACTGAGCCCCGACGAACAGCGCGTCGTCGTGCTCGGCTCAGGGAGCAAGGAGGTTTCCGTCATTACCCTCGCCACCGGGCAGATCACGACGATTGTGGCCCCGAAAACCGGTGCCGATGATGAGCGCGTGGGCTGTGTCCCGGTCTGGCGGTCGGCCGACGAGTTGAGCGTCCTGGTGGGCAGCAAGACCGAAGGCGCCCTGCCGGACAGGGCCTCGGTCATGGTCTACACGCTCGAGGGAAAAGGGCGCGTGCTCAACAGGAACTGGCCGGACATCTTCGCCGCGCCGACGGAGAAGTAGGCGCCGACGTCGCATGCCGCTACGGCAGGTCCGAATGCATCCTGACCGCCGCGGGAGTCCGGCTTCCTGCCGGTCGATGATCGGAAGTGATGGGCTGGGTCCCCAAGCCCGCGGCTCAGGGATCGCCATCCTTCCCCGGTGCGCTCCCTCCTTTCCGCGCCCGGCTCTATACTTTCGTCATGCGCATCATCGCGGGCACATGGCGTGGTCGGAACCTGGAGGCGCCGCCGGGCGAGAAGACCCGCCCGATCCTGGACCGGGCCAAGACGGTGCTGTTCGACATGCTGGGCGCGCGGCTGGCCGAGCCGGGCCGGCTGCCGCCGCTGGCCGTTCTCGATCTCTTCGCCGGCAGTGGAGCGCTGGGGCTTGAGGCCCTCTCGCGCGGGGCGCGCTTCTGTCTGTTCGTCGAACGGGACCGGTCCGCCGCGGCGGTGCTGCGCCGGAACCTCGACGCCCTGAAGATCGTCCGCGAGGCCCGGGTCATCGAGGCCGACGCCGCCACGGCGGATTGGCCCGCGCCCGAGCCGCGCGCCGCCGGCCAGAGCCGATACGATCTCGTCTTTCTCGACCCCCCCTACCGCCGGCTGGCTGGGGCACGGCCCGACGAGCGCATCCAGACCCTTCTGCGGCGGCTGGCGGGCTCGCCGGTCGTCGCATCCGACGCGCTCATCGTCGTTCGCCATGAGCTGCAAGACTCGGGCGGACCGGACCTCGCCCCGCTGTTTGACGTTGAGCGTCGCGACGTGGGTACCATGACCTTCCGTTTCCTTGCCACCACCCCCCTACCGGCGCCGGTGGTCGGCTCACCGAGGGATCGGTCATGAACTCACCGTCCGCCGTGGCCGCCGCAGCCGGCCGCATCGTCCGGGCGCTCAAGGACGCCGGCCATCAGGCCCTCTGGGCCGGCGGGTGCGTGCGCGACATGCTCCTGGGCCGGGAACCATCCGATATCGACATCGCCACCAGCGCCACGCCCGAGCAGATCATGGCCCTGTTCAAGCCCACGCGCAAGGTTGGCGTTCAGTTCGGCGTGGTGCTGGTCCGCAAGGCGGGCCATTGGTTCGAGGTGGCCACTTTTCGGCGCGACGTCAACTACGCGGACGGACGCCGGCCGGAACAGGTCGTCTTCACCGACGCCCGCGAGGACGCCCTCCGCCGCGATTTCACCATCAACGGCCTGTTCTATGACCCGATAACCGGTCAGGTCATCGACTACGTCGGCGGGCAGGAGGATTTGCGGGCCGGTCTCGTCCGGGCCATCGGCGACCCGGCTCAACGTTTTGCCGAAGATCATCTTCGCCTGTTGCGGGCCGCCCGCTTCGCCGCCCGGCTCGGGTTTCAGATCGAGGCATCGACGGCCGAGGCGGTTCGTGCCCACGCAGCCGATCTGGTCCGCATCAGCCCGGAGCGCATCCGCGAAGAGCTGGAGAAGATGCTC
>JABRVU010000198.1:0-3622 GCA_039961895.1 Phycisphaerae bacterium
CTTGATGGCCTCCGCGTGAAAGCCCCCGATCATGCCCCCCCCGACGATTCCGAAACGATAGATCCGAGCCATTCCCACACCTCGAATAAAGGTTGACGACACGTCCAGGAGTGCACCCGGACACCCGCGTGGGACCGGCTTCCGGCCAGTCGGTTTTCGGGGTTCCAGGATGCACTCAGAGGCCACCAGACGCGCATTTCACCGTCAAGCCGCCGGGGCGCCAAGGGGCGACCGGGTTCGGGCGTGCGTGACCGAATGGGCACCTCGCTGAACGCGACGGCCGGGGTCGCGTCACGGCCGTCCGCACGCGCACCACGCCTGGAGCAACGTGCACCGAATTCTCGATCACCCACGCACCCCTCAGGAGCCGGTCCTGATGAACCGGCCTCGCTACAATCGTGGTTGCTCTGTTGATCCGCCGGTGGGCTTCTGCTCTGCCGTAAGTCTGAGATTAATCGAAATTTCACGCTGGTTTCCGGCGAAACCTCTTGACCCGGCGGAGAATCGGGGGCATATTAAAGGAAGCAGACACAATGAGAACATCGCGTTTGACGGAACGCCTGAACCGAAGGCGGGGACGACCGGAATCTCGCACCGTCAAACCGGCTTCGCGGCCCGGCGGAGCACAACCGATCGGCGACGCTCGGCAATCAGATGCGCACTCCCGTCGTACGTGTGCGTAAGCCGTTGCCGTTTTGCTAACTCTTGACGAGATAACGGCCAATGCACGGCGACGGCGTGTTCGACCCGCCGAATTCGGCTATCGGGTTGAGCCGTTGAGCGCAGGAATACGTAGAAAGGGAATCGCCCGCGCGTGTGGACACGTGTGGGCAGGCGGTTAGCTCATCGGCCCCCGCCGCATCCAAGGCTCTTGGGTAGTGGGGGAGGCGAGCGTCCGCCCGGAGTTCCAACGGGGAATGGAGCATGGAGGCGATGATGGGGACTACTCTGACAGCGCAGTGGAGCGGGTTGGGCTTCGCTCCGTACTCCTCGCCCGATCTACCCAGCTTTCTTTCAGAACCCTCCGGAGCGTTCGTCACCGAGTGGTCCACCGGCCTGGCTCATGAAGAGCGTCGGTCCTCGCCGAGGCAGGCCATCAGTTGCGAAGTGCTCATGACCGACCCCACCTGGTGCGAGACGGAGAACCCGCTGCCGGTCCGCGGGGCCTGCCTGGACGTCAGCGAAGACGGGCTTCACGCCGTCCTGCCGGACGGTTACGGTCTGGCCGTCGGCCAGCGCTATGTTTTCCGGCTTCGTCCTTTCGAGGGCGAGCCCGAGAGCGTTCCGCTGCTGGGAACCATCGTCCGGGCTGAACCCCTGGTGCGGGACGGCTCCGATGCGGTGGCCATCGGCGTTCGACTCCTCGGTCCAGCTCGAACTGTGTAACTTCCACCCAATCAGTCACCCACTCTCCGGGTAAAAGCGCGATTGTTCGCGCAAAACCTCTTGACAAACCGTTCGTTCTTCTGCACGATATTGGCTGTTTATGATAGATTTCAGTCAAATATGCCGATAGACTGGTCATGACCTGCGCGGTATCGGGAGGCCGAATGACGGGCGACGCGCGAAGGCAACAGTTATCGGAACTTCTGGCCCGGAGAGGCCATGCGGAGCTGTCCGAGCTGGTGACCGAGCTGGGCGTCTCGGAATCGACGATCCGACGGGACCTGTCGCAGCTCGAAGAAGAGGGCGTGATTCGCCGGACGCACGGCGGGGCGGTGTTCGTCAGCGAAAAATTCGCGCCGCTGAACTACATCGCCCGCGAGTCGACGGCGGTGGCGGAGAAAGCGGCCATCGGGCAGGCGGCGGCGGCGCTGGTGGAAGAAGGCGAGACCATTCTGCTCGACGGCGGCACGACCACCTTCCAGGTGGCGAGGTGCCTGCTCGACCGCCGGTTGCAGGTGGTGACCAACTCGCTGCCCATCGCCCACCTGCTCAGCGGCTCGCCGAGCATCGAGCTGAACGTGATCGGAGGATACATCTATCCGCGGACGGGCGTGGCCCTGGGGCCGATGGCCGTGCAGGCCCTGGCCAGCGTGCACGTCAACAAGGCCTTCATGGGCATCGCGGCGGCCACCGAGGACGCGTTGTTCAACGCCAACATGCTCATGGTCGAGACCGAATTGCAGATGATGCGCTGCGCGGAGGAAGTCGTCCTGGTGGTGGATCACAGCAAGTTCGGCCGGCGCGGGCTGGCCCGGCTGAGCGGGTGGGAGCGGATCGACCGCGTGGTGGTCGATGACGGACTCGATGCGAAGTGGCAGCAGGTGATTCGTGAGGCGGGGGCTGAACTGATCCTGGCAGGGGTCAGGGGCGAGGGGTGAGGGAATTGCGGATCTCGGATTGCGGATTGACGGGCGGGGTGGTAGCGCAAGGGATGAGGATGGGTCCATGAGCGTGGTGACACGGTCGGCGTTGGATCGATCGGCCATCGAGCGGATGGTCCGCGAGGTGGTGCGGCAGCGTCTGGGGCGCGACGGGCAGCGGCCGGCGCCGGCCGCCGGACCCCGGCTGGTGGTGAACATCTCCGCCCGGCACATGCACATCACCCAGGAGAACCTCGAAAAACTGTTCGGCGCGGGCGCGAAGCTGACCGTCCAGAAGATGCTCTACCAGGAAGGGCAGTTCGCCAGCGAGCAGACCGTGACCATCATCGGCCCGCGGCACCGGACCATCACCAACCTGCGCATCCTGGGTCCGTGCCGGACGCTCAACCAGATCGAGCTGGCCTTCACCGACGGCATCGCCATGGGCATCGACCTGCCGGTGCGGATGAGCGGAGACATCGCCGGCTCGCCGGGCTGCATCGTGCTGGGGCCCAAGGGGTACATCGAGCTGAAGGAGGGGGTCATCCGGGCCAAGCGGCACGTGCACATGAGCCCGGCCGACGCCGAATACTACGGCGTCAGGCAGGGCGAGGGGATGCTGTTGAAGGTCGAGAGCGGCTGCCCGATGACCTTCGACAACGTCATCGCCCGGATCGATCCGGCCTTCAAGCTGGAGGTGCACATAGATACCGACGAGGGGAACGCGTGCGATCTGCCGAACGCGACGCGCGTCGAACTGATGAAGGCATAAGCCCTGGCCACGGGCCACAGATAAGGAGTTTTGCATGGCACTCGAAGCGTTGGGAATGATCGAAACCAAGGGGCTGGTCGCGCTGATCGAGGCGGCGGACGCGATGCTGAAGGCGGCCAACGTCCGGCTGGTCGGGTACGAGAAGGTCGGCCGCGGGTACGTGACCGGCTTCGTGCGCGGCGACGTGGCCGCGGTCAAGGCGGCGGCGGACGCCGGGGCGGCGGCGGCGGCCAAGGTCGGCGAGGTCATCAGCGTGCACGTGATTCCCCGGCCGCACGAGGAACTGGGCCACATGATCCCCGGGCCCAAGGGCAACGGGCCGGCGAAGGGGAAGTGACGACGGCTTGCGGATTGAAGGGCGCATCCGCTGCGGCGACCTCGATCGCGAGAGGCGGAATCCACACGAAATGGAGTGTATATGTCTGACGCCATTGGGATGATTGAAACGATGGGTTTCACGGGGCTGGTCGAGGCCTCGGATGCGATGTCCAAGGCCGCCAACGTCGAGCTGGTCAAGGTGATCCAGATCGGCGGGGGCATGGTG
>JABRVU010000199.1:0-5892 GCA_039961895.1 Phycisphaerae bacterium
GCACGGCGATGACCCGAAGGGAGATGAATCCGATGAGCGACTCCGTGACGCGACGCAAGTTCCTCGAGCAGAGCACGAAGCTGGCCGGCGCCGCCGCGGCGCTGAGTTCGGCCGCCGGTTGCGGCCAGGAGGGCGGCGGGATGACCCGGGCCGGGGCCGGTCCGTCCGCGCGCACGGTCCGGCGTGCGGTCGGAGCCAATGAGAAGTTCAACGTCGCCCTGATCGGCTGCGGCGGCATGGGCAGTTACAAGCTGACCAACTTCATGAACACCCGGCAGTGCAACCTGGCGGCCTTGTGCGACGTGGACGAATCCCATCTGGCCGACAAGCACTTCGAGGGGCACGTCAAGGGCTCGGAGGCCCTCAAGGCGGCCCTGGAGGCCGGCCCGGCCCGCGTCAAGGACTACCGGGCGGTCTGCGACCGCAAGGACATCGACCTGGTCATCGTGGCCACGCCCGACCACTGGCACGCGGCGCCGATGATGCTGGCCGTCGCCTCCGGCAAGGACGTGTATTGCGAGAAACCCTGCTGCCACAACGTCCGCGAAGGCGTGCTGATGCTCAAGGCCGCCCGGAAATTCGGGGCCGTCGTTCAGGTGGGCACCCACCAGCGCCAGATTCCGCACATCCAGGAGGCCCGCCGGTTCATCCAGGAGGGCGGCCTGGGCACGATTTCCATGACCAACACCTACACCTACGGGAATGAAGTACTCAAACATCTGGGACATGCTCCCGACGGTCCTCCGCCCCCGGGCGTTGATTACGAGTTGTGGCTGGGACCGGCTCCCAAGCGGCCCTTCAACCCCCGCCGGTTCCACAACACCTGGCGCTGGTACTTCGACTACGCCTCAGGCATGGTCGGCGACTGGAACGTGCACCTCCAGGACATCATCATGTGGACCATGGGCGTCACCGCGCCGGTGTCGGTCTCGTGCATCGGCGGACACTGGGTGCTCGACGACGACCGCACCACCCCGGATACCATGGTCGCGACCTACGAGTTCGGCCCGGCCAGAAACGCGCCGAAGGGCTTCGTCCAGACCTACACCATGCGCAAGGCCAGCGGCAAGCCCTGGGACGCGGGCGGGTACGGCATGGACTTCCACGGCGCCAACGGCATGATCCACCTGACCCGGACCGACTACATCACCGAGCCCGACAAATGGGACTGGAAGTCGTGGGACCCGGTGGCCAAGCGCGGGATGCTGGGCCCCAATGGCTCCGAGTGGCGCCTGGGCGACATGACCAAGGAACAGAAGAACCGCGTGGATCCCGGCGCCGACCAGGCCGCCCACATGAAGCACGTCGAGAACTTCCTCGAATGCGTGCGCACCCGCAGCCAGCCGCTGGCCGGCATCGAGTCGCACTATCACACCGTGGTGGCCTGCCACCTGGCCAACGTCTCGCTGCGCTGCGGCGGACGACGGCTGTACTGGGACGCCGACCAGGCCCTGTGCTTCAGCGACCCGGCCCACAAGAGCCCCGACCGCGAGGCCAACCGGCTGCTGAGCCGCGAATACCGCAAGGGTTACGAGCTGCCCGAGGTCTGAGCCCCCGCATCGCGGACGGCATCTTGAGGGAAGCGGGAAACCCGACCGCTCGATGAGTTGTTCCGGGAAGCGTCGGCAGCCGCGCTCGCGGGAATCCGATCGACGGCGGAAGAGGTCTTTCCCGACGGGAGTTTCAGAACCTTGCCGCGAACCGGGATGCCGGCTGAAGATCGAGCGTTCATCCGACGGTCGTTCATGGCCGCCTGGGCCTGTCTCACCTGCGCTTTTGCCGGCTGCTCGATGA
The DNA here is from genome assembly GCA_039961895.1 of Phycisphaerae bacterium. GTDB lineage: Bacteria > Planctomycetota > Phycisphaerae > UBA1845 > PWPN01 > JAAXZI01. Next base: position 1,795 of record JABRVU010000199.1, read on the forward strand.
GCGGGCAGGAACGGCTGGTCCCGCGCCTGGAGGGCCGGCCCTGGACCGTGGCCGGCGACCCCGACCTGGGCGATCTCACCGCTCCCGATCAGCAGCCGGTGGATTTCTCCGTCTGGCGGGCCGCCGACGGCACCTGGCAGCTCTGGTCGTGCATCCGCCGGACGAAAGTCGGAGGCCACACCCGCCTCTTTCATCGCTGGGAAGGCCGGAACCTGACCGACCCGGACTGGCGGCCGATGGGCGTCGCCATGAAGGCCGATGCCCGTTACGGCGAGACGCCCGGGGGGCTCCAGGCCCCGCACGTCGTGACCCTGGGCGGCGAATACCTCATGTTCTACGGCGACTGGGTGCGCATCTGCCTGGCCCGCGGCCGAGACGGCAAGCACTTCGAGCGCTGCCTGACCGGCGGCGACAAGGGCCCCGCGCTGTTCGCCGAGGGACCCGCCGACAACGCCCGCGACCCGATGGCCATGCGCGTCGGCCGGCTGTGGTACTGCTACTACACGGCCTTTCCCAACCGGCAAGGCGCCGTCTTCTGCCGGACCTCGCCGGATCTGAAGGTCTGGAGCGAGGCTTACGTCGTCTCGGTCGGCGGCCAGGGCGGCTACGGCCCCACCTCGGCCGAATGCCCGTTCGTGGTCCGTCGCGGCGGCGCCTATTACCTCTTCCGCACGCAGCGCTACGGCCGGGACGCCGCCTGCCACGTCTATCGCTCGCCGGATCCGCTGCATTTCAACATCCACAGCGACACCGGCTACGTCTGCACCCTGCCGATGGCCGCGCCGGAGATCGTGACCCACCACGGAAGGGACTACGTCGCCTTCCTGCTGCCGGACCTCAAGGGCATCCAGATCGCCATGCTGGCGTGGAACGCAAACGGCACATAAGTGCACCATCTGGTGGCCCAATAACACCGGCGAGACGCCGGGGGTGCGTGACAGAATCCGCGGGCCGCGGATTCCGTGGCGACCGGCCGTGAGTGCCGCTCGTGGAATGGTTTGTGGCCTACCACGGTCCCCGCTCACGGCAGGCCGCTGCCATCCCGATGACTCACCTATCGCGCCCCGCACCCGCCGGCCGGGGCGGCCTCGGCCTTTTCGCCCGCCGTCGGCTCGTAGCCGCAGGCGCGCATGAGGGGAGCGATGGACGCACAGCACCGGTCGGCCAGGTCGGCGGGGATGTGATTCCGCCAGTCGCCGCTGGTTCCGGTGCGATAGAAGCTGGCGTTGTCGGTCTGACCGGGGGCGCGTCCGCCGGACTTCTTCTCGAAGCGGGCCGCGGCGATGCAGCCCTCAATTGCCGCCGGGCCGTTCTCCACGCCGACGTGGGCCAGCAGCCGCTTCACCTGCGGCGACGGATCGCGGACCAGGTCTTCGTAGCGCACCTCGGTGTAGGCCCCGCCCAGCGCCGGGGCCGCCTGCCGGGCCGTGCCCACGTTCAGCGGCCAGACCCGGGTGAGGTAATACTCGATGTAGGTCTCGAACGGCCGTCCGTCGGACTTGCCGAAATGGAACCACGCGCTGACGGCCGTGTCCCGCGGATCGCGCAGAATATGGATGAACCGGGCGCCGGGATAGAGGCGGTTCAACAAGGGCATGCTCAAGGTGTGTTGCGGCGTCTTGTCGCCCACCACCCGGACGCGCGACAGGTCCCGCCCCGACTCGATCAGGTAGCGATGGAACTGTCCGTCGATCATGGCCCGCGCGACCAGCAGCAGGTCGAGGTCGCGCAGTTGAGCCACCGGGTCCATGTGCTTCTGGTGCTCGTTGAAGACCTGGAAGGCCTGGGCGAGGATGGGGACCAGTTGCCAGGTGAAGGCCCCCTCGCCGCGGATGACGATCCGCTCATGCGCGTCCAGCAGGTTGGCCAGCCAGGTCGTCCCCGACTTGGGGCAGCCGACCACGAAGACCTTGCGAAAGCCGTCCGCATGGTCCAGCCCCCGGCGCCATTGCTGATACGTCGTCTCGAAGGCGCTGGACATGCGATCGGGCTCCTGACGCGAACCGGAGGCGAGGGCGGGCATCCCTACCGGAATTATCGGCCAGAGAGGGCGTGCCCCTGCATTCAGGGTGGCAGTGTCCTTGCGTCCCATGAAAGGCGAGGAGGGTAGAGGGGCGGGCCCCGTCATGCCGCCGGATTTGACGGGATGGACCGCAGCGATCAAGATAACCGCGCCGTATCGTATGGATTCAGCATCGCCGCACCATTCCCGGCGCAGACGGGGCAGCAGAAAGAGTTGACTTGGCCGTGGCCGCGAACCCTTCCGTTCCGTTTTTCGGCTGGTTGTCGGCGATCGGGCGCCTGGCGCTCGAGCGGGTGGCGGACTTCGGCGACTTCTGGCGGTTCGCCGGGCGGACGCTCGAACACTGCCCGGCCGGTGTGCTCCGCCGGCGCAACCTCGAACGGCTCTGGCCGCAGGTCTTCCAGGTGGGGACGGCCAGCGTCCCGGTCATCCTGGTGACCGGCGCGTTCGTGGGCATGGTTCTGGCGGTGCAGGCCATCGAGCAGTTCCAGGCCGTCGGTCTGCAAGACCGCATGGGCGTCATCGTGAGCCTCTCGGTGGTGCGCGAGCTGGGCCCGGTGCTGGCCGGCGTGATGCTCGCCGGGCGCGTGGGCGGGGCCCTCACCGCCGAGCTGGGCACCATGAACGTGACCGAACAGCTTGACGCCCTGCGGGCCATGGGCGCCGACCCGGTGCGCGTGCTGGTGGTGCCGCGGCTCCTGGCCTGCGTGCTGCTGACGCCGCTGCTGACGCTGTACTGCAACGTGATGGGCATCTACGGCGGTTGGCTGATCAGCGTGCCGATCTTCGGGGTGTCGGACACGGCCTACTGGGGCTATACCGAGGTCGCGGTCGAGACCTGGGACCTCTGCTGCGGGCTGGCCAAGGCCGTCTTCTTCGGGGCCACCCTGGGCCTGATCGCCTGCTACAAGGGCTTCCACTGCGGGCCGGGCGCCGAGGGCGTCGGGCGGGCCTGCACGCAGTCGTTCGTGGCCTCGTTCATCTGCATCCTGATCCTGGACTTCTTTCTGTCCCTGGCCCTCAAGGGGGCCTACGAACAGATCTGGGGCTTTAAGACCGTATTCTGATGGATGGCCGCGGTGAACCGATCGTCGAGCTGCGCAACGTGCACAAGCGGTTCGGGCCGCTGGTGGTCCTGCGCGGCGTCAACCTGGCCCTGGAGCGCGGCAAGACCACCGTGGTCATCGGCGAGTCGGGCACCGGCAAGAGCGTGCTGCTCAAGCACATGGTCGGACTGATCCACCCCGACGCCGGGGAGGTCTACTTCGAGGGCCGGCGGCTCAATGACCTCAAGCCCGCCGAGTGGATCGAGGTCCGCAAGCAGTTCGGCTTTCTCTTTCAGATGGGGGCCCTGTTTGATTCGCTGACCGCCGGGCAGAACGTCGGCTTTCCGCTGCGCGAGCACACCAACGAGTCCGACGAGCGGATCGCCCGCCTGGTGGAGGAAAAACTGGCCCTGGTGGGGTTGCAGGGCGTGGCCCACAAGCGGCCGGCCGAACTCTCCGGCGGGCAGCGCAAGCGGGTGGCCCTGGCCCGGGCCATCGCCATGAACCCCAAGGTCATTCTGTACGACGAGCCGACCACCGGCCTGGATCCCATCCGCTCGGACGCCATCAACGACCTCATCATCAAGCTCAAGAACGAGCTGAACGTGACCAGCGTCGTCGTGACCCACGACATGACCAGCGCGTTCAAGGTCGCCGACCGGATTCTCATGCTCCACCAGGGGCAGTTCATCGCCGACGGATCGCCGGAGGAGTTCAGGAACTCGACCGACCCGCGCGTGCGGCGGTTCGTCACCGGCGACGCGGAATGGGGCCAGGATCCGGAGTAGCTCGAGCAGGGTTCGGGGTTCAGGGTGCAGGTGCAGTCGAGGGAACGATGGGACCATGGGACGTAGAGACTTTGGGACGGTGAGACCGTGGGATGGTGAGACGGTGGGACGGTGAGACGACCTGGGGACGATGGGAGTCAGGAAATCATCAGCGTGCATCCTGGAACCCGTGTGGGACCGGCTTCCAGCCGGTCCATGATCGGGATAGCTGGGACGTGCACTCGATCCTGATGGCCTGATG
>JABRVU010000200.1:0-14325 GCA_039961895.1 Phycisphaerae bacterium
AACCAGGGCCTGCGGCTCATGCTCAGGCCCGACGGGGGCCTCGAGGCCTTCGACGCCGAGGGCGAATCGGTCCTGAAGATCGAAGGGGTCAAGGCGGCGGCGCTGCGGCTGGCCCTCGGCCGCAAGGACCCGCCGGAGCGGGAGCAGGTGTTGGCCGAGGTCCTGCTCGATCCCTACGAGATCAGCATGAGGCACGTGGGCACGTACCTTCAGATCGAGGAAGTCAGCGAGAAGAGCGTCCGTCAGGCCCTGCGCACCGGTCGGGTCGTGATCGGCTTCGAGGGGCTGGCCCCGCTGCCGGCCTGCGGTTTCTGGATCGAGAAGGGCGGCCGGCCTGTCGGCACGGTCGGCGATCGGGTACGCTGGGAGGGCGGCCTGTCGCTGCGCTGCCGCTTGCCGCTCCCGGCGATCGTCCGCGTCGTCCGCGACGGCCGGGCCGTTCATGAGCAGGTCGGCGAGGAACTGCTGCTGCCCGACCTCCAGCCGGGCGTGTATCGGGCCGAGGCCCGGCTGGAACTGGCCGGCGAGCGGCGGCCCTGGGTGTTGACCAATCCCATCTACGTGAAATGAGGAGGTTTTCGATGCCCCGAATGGTGTTTGCCGCGGTGGCGGCGATCCTGGCGGCCGGACAGGCCCGCGCCGACCTGATGACCTACCTGGCCCGCAACGACCCGAGCTATTCCTGGCAGAAGGCCGCCGAGGGCCAGATCGACAACGTCGCCTACGCCGACCTGCGGATGGTCTCGCAGACCTGGCGGGGCATCGCCTGGAAGCACCGGCTGGTCATCGTCCGCCCCACCAACGTCGAGAAGAGCGCCCTGGCGGTCATGGTCATCGCCGGCGGTTCGTGGCGCGAAGGCCAGGAACTGCCCCGGCTCGATGAGAAGTCGCGCGAGTTCCAGATCGCCCGCGGCGTGGCCGTCGCCTGCCGGATGCCGGTGGCCTTTCTGCTCCACGTGCCCTTTCAGCCCATGTTCGACGGCAAGGTCGAGGACCAGATCATCTCCTACACCTTCGATCAATATCTCAAGAGCGGCGAAGAGGACTGGCCGCTCCTGTTCCCCATGGTCAAGTCCGCCGTGCGGGCCATGGACACCGTCCAGGCCTACGCGGAGAAGGAGTGGCAGTTGAAGATCACGGATTTCGTGGTCTGCGGGGGCTCGAAACGCGGCTGGACGACCTGGCTGACCGGGGCGGCCGACCCGCGGGTCAAGTCCATCTCCCCCATCGTCATCGACATGCTCAACCTGCCCGTGCAGATGAAGCACCAGGTCGATACCTGGGGCACCTACAGCGAACAGATCGAGGACTACACCAGGATCGACCTGCCCAACCGCATGGACACGCCGGAGGGACGCAAGCTGATGGAGATGGTCGATCCCTACAGCTATCGCGGGAAGCTGACCCTGCCCAAACTGCTCATCATGGGCACCAACGACCGCTACTGGCCGCTGGACGCGCTCAACGTCTACTGGGACGACCTGGAGGGGGAGAAGTACGTGCTCTACGTGCCCAACGCGGGGCACGGGGTGAATGATTTTCTGCGGCTGACCACCGACATCTCGGCCCTGGCCCTCAAGGCCGCGGGGAAGATGAAGTTCCCCAGGCAGACCTGGGAGTTCACCCCGACCGACGGCGGGATGAAGCTGACCGTCAAGTCGGACCCCAAGCCGCAGCGCGTGGACGTCTGGACGGCCGCCGCGCCCACCAGAGACTTCCGCGAGGCCCGATGGAAGCCGCAGACCATCGAGCCGACCGAGGGGGTGTACGCCTACACCCTGCCGCGGCCCGCGAAGGGCTACGCCGCCTTCTTCGCCGAGGGCTATTACGAGATTCAGGGCCGCTCGCTGTTCCTCTCGACCACGCTGCGGATACTCGGGGCCCCGTGACCCTCCGGCTTCGCATTCGGTCGCGCCGCGGCGGGTCATGCCGGGCCGGCCCGTCAGAGGATCATCCCATGAAGACCTCACCATGGTTTTCCCTGGCGTCGCATTGGTTTGCGCGGCATCGCGCTCGAAGACAAGGCCGGCCCGGGCCCGTTGCGTCGCTCGTGTCCGCGGCGGCGCGGTGCGTGATGCCGGGGTTGATGATCTGCTGCGCGGCGCTGCCCTGCCCGGGCGAGCAGCGCCGCCAGGACTTCGCCGCCGATCCGGGCTGGGACGGTCACAACAACCGCGGCGACAAGGTTCCCTGCCGCACGACGTCCCAGGACTTCGGCTACTCGGCCGATACGGCCCACGCCGGGGGCGCGAAAGGCGAGATCGGCGGGGTCATCCAGATGGCCGCCGAACCGGCGTACTACGCCCTGCGTTTGCCCAGGCCGCTGACCTTCAACGACCGGTTGAGCGCCACCGGCAGGATCGCGTTTCCCGACGACCGCGGCGGCCCGCTGCTGATCGGCTTCTTCAACGCCCGGAACTCCATCGCCTGGCGGACGCGCAACTCGCTGGCCATCCGCCTGGATCATCGCGGCACGATGATGCACGCCCACGTCGAGTACGCCACCGACAAGTGGCGGGCCGGCGCGGGCGGCGTCACCGTCACCGATCCGGCCAGCGGAAAGGTGGACATGCAGGAGCTGCCCGTGGCCGGCGTGCACCGCTGGACGCTCGACTACGACCCCGGCGGCCGGGACGACGGCGGGCGCGCGGTCTTCACCATCGACGGCCGGCGCGCGGAGATGACCGTCAGCGCCGATCACAAGGCCGACGGCGCCTTCTTCGACCGCTTCGGCGTGCTCAACGTCATGAAGTCCTCCGACAACCGCGTGCGGTTCTATCTGGATGATGTGACCGTGAACGGACACACCGAGGATTTCAGCAGGGACCCCGGCTGGGAGGGCGTCGGCAACCGCAAAACCTACGAGGACTGCGTCGTCCGGCCGAAGTTCGACTTCGGGTTCAGCCCGACGGCGTTCGCCGGCGGACGGCCGGGGGAACTGGGCGGCGTCGTCTTCCGCGGCGACAACCGCGAAGCCCACAAGATGGCCTGCTACGGCGACCGGCTCGAACCGCTGACGCTGCGGGCCCCCTTGCGGGCCTCCGGACGGGTGGCCCTGACCCGCGGCGTCTCCGACAGCACCGTGCTGATCGGCTGGTTCAACCGGGAACTCAGCCTCAGGCCCGGCAAGTCCGACGTGGGCCTCCCGCCGCACTTCCTGGGCGTGATGGTGGAAGGGCCCAGCAGCGAGGGGTTTTTCTTTCGGCCGGCCATGCGGGCCGCGCACGAGGACGCCTACGCCCGCGGGCCGGTCATTCTGCCCGACGGGCGGCCGCATCAGTGGGAAGTCCGCTTTGTCCCCAAGGCCGATGGCCGGGAGGGCACCCTCGCCGTGCGCCTCGACGGGCAGTCCGCCGAGCTGGAACTCAAAGACCGCCTCCAGTTGTCCACCGCGCGCTTCGACCGCTTCGGCATCGTCACCACCTGCATCGACGGGAACTACCAGTTCATCTACTTCGATGACCTCGAGTACACGTGCCGACAGGACGAGCCGCGCCCGTGAGTTTTTCACCGTTCCAGCAAGAGTCCTGGCGAAATCATTTCGCGGCACCCTGTCCAGTGGAGTCAGGGAATTCCCGTGGGGGCCGTGAAGATGGGGGTTGGTATGTCAGCGCTGGTTTCATCCGTCGCGACCGGCCGTGCGTGCGGATCGCGGCGGGCCGGGAAGCCAGCAGCCGGCGAGGCACCGGCCGCACGAGGCAAACCTGCGCCGCCGTTCCGGCCGATGATGGCGCTTGGTTTGGGTCCTGGATTCAATGCGCGCCGGCGCGGAGGAACCCGCTCATGCAAACGTCCTGGCGATGGTTGGCGGTGGTGGTGTTGGCGATGGCACTCACGCGGCCCGAGGCCGCCGTCGCCGCACCCAAGACCAAACGCCCGAACGTCATCCTGATCGTCACCGACGACCAGGGCATCGGCGACTTCAGCCTGGCCGGCAACCCGGTGCTCAAGACGCCCAGCCTGGACGCCCTGGCCACGGGCGGGATGCGGATGACCCGCTTCTACGTCTGCCCGGTGTGCACGCCCACGCGGGCGGCACTGATGACCGGCCGATACAACTATCGCACCCGGGCCATCGACACCTATCTCGGGCGGGCCATGATGGAGCCGTCGGAGGTCACCCTGGCCGAGGCCCTGCGCGACGCGGGCTACGCGACCGGCATCTTCGGCAAGTGGCACCTGGGCGACAACTACCCGATGCGGGCAATGGATCAGGGTTTCGAGGAGTCGCTGGTGATCCGCGGCGGCGGCATCGGCCAGCCCTCCGACCCTCCCGGCGGCGAAGGCAAATACACCGACCCGGTGCTCTTCCACAACGGCCGGGCCGAGCCGCGGAAGGGCTATTGCACCGACGTCTTTTTCGAGGCGGCCGGCGAGTGGATGTCGAAGGCTGTGCGCCAGGAGCGCAACTTCTTCGCGTACATCCCCACCAACGCCCCGCATTCGCCGCTGGAGGACGTACCCCAAGACCTGTACGAGCAATACCGGAAGCTCGATTACGGCCCGGTGCTGGTGCCGCCGGTGGAAGGCCCGGCCCCGCCCGCTCAGGCCGACATGCTGGCCCGGGTCTTCGCCATGATCGCCAACATCGATGCCAACGTCGGCCGGATGATGAACCGGCTCAAGGAGCTGGGCGTGCTCGATGACACGGTGATCCTGTTCCTCAACGACAACGGGCCCAACAGCCGTCGGTTCGTGGGGCCGCTGCGCGGGATGAAGGCCGAGGTCTACGAGGGCGGCATCCGTGCGGCGTTTTTCGCCCACTGGCCGGCTGGCATCCGGCCCCGGGCCACCAGCGACGTGCCGGCCGCCCATATCGACGTCATGCCCACGCTTCTGGATGCCTGCGGCGTCGCTCCCCCTTCCGGCGTGAAGCTCGATGGCCGGAGCCTGATGCCCGTGCTGACCGGCACCTTCACCGAATGGCCCGAGCGGACGCTGTTCGTGCAATCCCATCGCGGCGATCAGCCGGTTCGGTACCACCATTGCGCGGTGATCACCGCGCGCTGGAAGCTGGTCAACCCTTCGGGCTTCGGGCTTGAAATCTACGCCGGCCCGCCGAAGTTCGAGTTGTACGACCTGGAGAAAGACCCGGGCGAGCGGCAGGATCGGTCCGCCGAGCATCCCGAAATCGTCGCCCGCCTTCGAGAAGACTACGAGCGCTGGTTCGCCGACGTGGGTTCGACCCGCCCGGACAATTACGCTCCGCCGCGCATTCACGTCGGCACGCCCCACGAGAACCCCGTGGTCTTGACCCGGCAGAACTGGCGGCTGGAAGTAAACGGGGCCGTCCGGCCTGGCAATCAAGGGGTCTGGCGCCTGCGCGTGGCCCGAGCGGGCACGTACCAGGTGCGGCTGCGGTTTCCGACGGCAGCCGCGGCGGGAGAGGCCCTGCTCCGCTTCGGTGGATACGAGAACCGGAAACCCATCCGGCCCGGCGACGCGGAATGCATCTTCGCCGACGTGAGCCAACCGGACGGAAACGCGGACCTGAAGGCGACGCTGACCATCGGCGGAAAAACGCAAGGCCCCTGGCAGGTGGACGTCGAGGGACCGCCCTGATCGGGCGAGCAACAGGCGGCCGGTACGCCCGCCCTTCCCCCACTCACTCCCTCTCGCGCGCACCCTTCGGATGACGGCCGCGACCCTGACGGGACGTTTCGGCCGTTTCTATGCGGATGGGCGTCCCCACGCCCCTTGATTCCATGTGGCCCAGTACAGCAGCAGATCGTTGACCATCGCCTGGAAGTTGTTGTAGTCCACCGGCTTGACCAGGTAGCTGTTGGCGTAGTTGAGATAGGCCTCTTCGGCTTCTATCCGGCTCATCGACGCCGAGAGCACCACGATGGGAATCGCCCGCAACCGGGGATCCGTCTTTGCCTGGCGGAGCACTTCGATCCCGCTGAGCCGGGGGGCGTTCAGGTCCAGGAGCACCAGGTTCACCGGGGGGTGCGTTTCGTGGGGCGGCTGGTGTTGGAGGTAGGCCAGCGCTTCCGCTCCGTCGGCGACGCGATCAACGCTCACGTCAACCGGCGACCGCTCCATGGCCAGCGTGGCCAGCCGGGCGTGGGCGTCATTGTCTTCGACCAGGAGAACGTGGAACGGACGCGATGCCATGGCTGAAACGACCTCGCTGGATGGCCTTCAACGTCCCGCCGCGAAACGCAACCCGACCCGACGTCACCATCATAACCTCGCGGACGGTTCGTTGCACGGTCCTCTCGGCGGGCGGGCTTCGGCAGGTCAGTCTTCGGTCGAATCGGCCGGTGGGTTCAGCACGTTCAGCAGGCGCGAGATCACGTATTCGATTTTGTCGTCGGTTTCGTAGGTTCCGTTGGCGATGGCTTCGCGGATTTCCGCGACTTTCGGGGCTCGAATGGGGCTGGCTTGCTCGGTCTGGAGAGTGCTCAGCCGCTGGCCGACGTCCGAGATCTCCAGGCGGTCTGAAACGGGCGCCGGCAAGGCGGGCGCGTCCACCCGGGGGGAACGACTGACCGAAACTCCGCCGCTGGCCGGCGCTGCCTGGACTGAAGTGATATCGGTCATACATCGACCCCCTTTATCGGCTCTGAGGCTCTCCCGCCGCCACGGCCGGTGAGCCTGCTGGCCGTCCATGTCATCTGCGGCGCGTCCCTGTTGAACCGTTCGCAGGCGCAGTCCGAAACCCGGCCGTGCCTGGGCACTCCTCCGTAAGACGCCAGCGTGATGGATCTGAGGATTCCACCCGAGAACGCGGGAAGGCTGATCCCTCAGCCTGCTCTTTGATTCGATGCTCGTCGCACCAGTAGTGTTATCGTCGATTCTCTCGGACCTTCTTGAGTGATTTTTTCGGAAATCGACGGATTGTCGTCCGATAACTACCACAAGTTGTGGCAGCAAATCCCTGAATGAACCCTACATCTTGTGGTGGATCGGCTTGCGCTTGAGGTGTACCGCTTGGGCATCAGGCCGAGGCCGCCAGCGGCTCGCGCCGGGTGGCCCGATGGATTTGATCGCGGACCACTTCCTGGAGCTGGCGCAGGTAGTCGAGCAGGTCGTCGTCCGAAAAGCCGGCCAGAAACTCGGCCGGGGCGGTGGTGTTGATCCGCTGAATCTGGTCGATGATCTCCCGTTTGCTCATCGGTTCTGGCTCCTGGCATCCGGCGGCCCTCGAGGCTCGGCGGCCGCCCGGAATGAACTATCGGACGCCCGCCTTCAACCGCTTGAGGGCCGCCGGAATCAATCCTTGCCGGGCGCCCGGCAGGTCTTGCGCGAACGCGCAGGCGGCGTGCATGACACCGGGCATAGCGGCTGGACGGATCCAGCAGCCGCCGGCCCACGGCGTCCGGGAGAACAGCGACTGTAGTCCGGATCCTGGTGGCCAATCCCCCGCACGCCGACGGCCCCGAAGTACCCACGAGCCCTGCTCGAATGCGGGACGCTTCGCGGCCCGATTTCCTGAGGCTGGCAAATGCCCAATCCTTGCTCTATCCTCGTCATTCGCAAGCGTGACGATTGCGGGATGTGAAGCTGCCGGCCGTTCCGAGATGGCCAGGGAGGTCGTGCCTTGCTGGCTCGACTGCACGTTCAAGGATTCAAATCGCTGAACGACGTCGAGGTCTCGTTGCCGCGTCTGACCGTCCTGTTCGGTCCCAACGCGGCCGGCAAGAGCAACCTCCTCGACAGCGTACAGGCGTTGTCGAGGATTGGCACCAGCCGGACACTGTCCGACGCCCTGGCTGAACCGATTCGAGGGTACTCGACGGAGGCGTTCGCTTTACCGCCGGGAGGACTGGCGGCTCTTCTGAGCATGAAAGAATCAAGGTTTACCCTGGAGGCCGATCTGGCCCTTGGGAAGGACTGCAAAGACCTGTTCCGATACCGGGTGGGAGTGGCCATTCAGCCGGCATCCGGGGGGCTCACCATCACCGACGAATACCTGACGGCGTTGACGTCCAAGGGAGAACCGAAAGGCAACCCCACCATCGAACTGGTCGGCGACCAGTTGCGCATCCGGCGAAAAAGCAAGCCCGCCCACCCGCGTCAGGAGCCGGTCGGTCTCAACCATTCGCTCCTCTCCGATCCGCGCCTGGGCGGAGTCGAATACCGGGCGATCGAAAGGTGCCGCAACGAGCTGGTGGGTTGGCGGGTCTACTATCTCGATCCCCGGGTCGCCATGCGCTCAGCCAAACCGCCGGCCGAGGTGACGGACATCGGGGTCCTGGGCGAGGACATCGCCCCGTTCCTCTACCGCCTCCGGGCGGAACACCCTCGGAACTTCCAGGCCATCAAGCGAACGCTTCGATCGGTGGTGCCGAGCATCGAGGACCTGGAAGTCGATCTGGACCACCGGCGCGGAACGCTCGACGTTCTGATACGGCAGGACGGGACCGACTACTCGTCGCGGATCATCTCCGAGGGCACATTGCGGGTGCTCGCGCTTTGTGCCATCGCCGCGAATCCCTGGGGGGGGTCCCTGATCGCATTTGAGGAGCCTGAGAACGGCGTTCACCCCAGGCGGATCGAGCTGGTCGCCAGCCTGCTGCTGTCGATCGCGGAGTCCCAGAGGCGTCAGGTGATCATCACGACCCACTCGCCCCTTTTCTGCGATGCCGTGCTGCGGGGCGCCAAGGAGCTGCCGGACAAACCGGACGTCGCGTTATTCAACGTCCGTCGCGATTCCGGCGGCACGCAAGTCAGCCCGTTCGACCCTTCCGCGCCGCTGTTCCAGGACAGCGAGATCTCCAGGGCACTGACGTCCGAGCGGGAAGACGGATTGTTCGAGAGCCTCGCGATGAGGGGCATGCTCGATGGGTAGACCTCTTCGGATCGACCTGTTCGTGGAGGACCGGGCCCACGAGGAGTTCCTGAAGCCCCTGGTGCGGCGGATGGCCCGCGAACGTGGCAGGACGATCCACGTCAGCGTCCGTTGCGCTCGCGGCGGTCACGGGCGGGCCCTGTCGGAACTGGAACTCTACCAGAAAGCGGTCGCCGGTGGAGTCGGCGACCTGGTGATGCCCGATCTGGTGGTCGTCGGCATCGATGGGAATTGTCAACCGCATCGTGCGGCCCGACAGGAGATTCGCGCCAAGCTGAACGCGGCGTTCCGCGACCGGGCCGTCATCGCCTGCCCGGCCCCGCACGTCGAGCGATGGTTCCTGGCGGATGCGGTCTCCTTTTCCCAGATCGTCGGGGCTTCTGCAAGCGTTCGCAAGGCCAAGTGCCAGAGAGATTACTACAAGAGACTCCTCGCGCGGGCCGTGGTCGCCGGTGGACACGTCCCCACGCTGGGCGGAATCGAGTTCGCTCAGGAAATCGTGGAGGCGATGGACCTCTACCGGGCCGGCAAGACGGACAAAAGCCTGCGGCTGTTGATCGATGAACTCGGCAAGGCTTTGAAATCGCTGTAAGAGACATTCAGCAGTGAATCCGTCGTACAAGACCAGAAGCCCCCGAAAGAAGGATGCTTCCGCGCCGCTTGCCGCCGACGTCCGGCCCATTTCCCCCTGAAGGCGGCCACCGGCTTCTCCGTACCCGCGATCGCGGCAGGGTCACGGTGCAGACACGATCCATCCGCCACCGAAGCGCCCGGCCGAGGCCCTCCGACGCTGGTGATCGGCGGTTTTTGCCCCCTTCCGCCGGCGCGAGTATCATGCATGGGCCTTATCCGGCCGGCGAACCCGGTGGTTGGGAACGACCGACGCCCGGAGTCAGAGAATCGACATGACCGCATCCGCCGGCAGCTACAACTTCCGAGAGATCGAGGCCAAGTGGCAGGCCTACTGGCTGGCCGACAAAACCTTTCGCACGCCCAATCCCGGCGAACCGGGCTTCGACGCGGCCCGGCCCAAGTTCTACGTGCTGGACATGTTCCCCTATCCCAGCGGGGTGGGGCTGCACGTCGGCCATCCGCTGGGGTACATCGCCACCGACATCTACGCCCGCTACAAGCGGATGCGGGGCTTCAACGTGCTGCATCCGATGGGCTACGACGCCTTCGGGCTGCCGGCCGAGCAGTACGCCGTCGAGCACGGCGTTCCCCCGCGCGAGACCACCCGGCGCAACATCGACAACATGCGCGCCCAGATGCAGCGCCTGGGCCTGGGCTACGACTGGGACCGCGAGATCGCCACCACCGACGCGGGCTATTACCGCTGGACGCAGTGGATCTTCCTTCAGCTCTACAACAGCTGGTACGACCCGGCCGCCGACGCCGCCCGCCCGATCAGCGAGCTGGTCCACAAGCTCGAGCAGGAGCACCTGGTGGTGAACTTCGACGGCGAGCCGGTGGCGGTCAGCTCGCCGGGCTTGCAGGAGTGGTACGGCCTGCCACCCGGCACGCAGCGCTGGAGCGAGCTGACCGTCGAGCAGCGCCGCGCGGTGCTCGACGGCCAGCGGCTGGCCTACCTCGACGAGGTGCCGGTCAACTGGTGTCCGGCCCTGGGCACCGTGCTGGCCAATGAGGAGGTCACCAACGAAGGCCGCAGCGAGCGCGGCAACCACCCGGTCTTCCGCCGCCCGATGCGCCAGTGGATGCTGCGGATCACCCGGTACGCCGACCGTCTGGAGCGCGATCTGGACCTGGTGGACTGGCCCGAGCCGATCAAGCTCATGCAGCGCAACTGGATCGGCCGCAGCGAAGGCGCCGAGGTCGATTTCGCCGTGGCCGACCGCGACGAAGTCATCCGCGTCTACACCACCCGCCCGGACACGCTCTTCGGCGCGACCTACATGGTCCTGGCCCCCGAGCACGATCTGGTCGAGGCGCTGACCAGCGACGCCCAGCGCCAGACGGTACGCAAGTACGTGGAAATCGCCCGCAACCGCAGCGACCTGGAGCGCACCGTCGAGACCAAGGAGAAGACCGGGGTCTTCACCGGCGCGTACGCGATCAACCCGGTCAACGGCGAGCGCATCCCCATCTGGGTGGCCGACTACGTGCTGATGGGCTACGGCACCGGGGCCATCATGGCCGTCCCCGCCCACGACACGCGCGATTTCGAGTTCGCCACCAGGTTTCACCTGCCCATCGTGCAGGTGGTGCAGCCGCCGGCCGGCCAGGACTGGCGCGGCTACACCGGGGAGGGCGTGGCCGTCAACTCGGGCGAGTTCAACGGCCTGACCACGCCGGAGTTCAAGAAACGGAT
This sequence comes from Phycisphaerae bacterium, assembly GCA_039961895.1. Lineage (GTDB taxonomy): Bacteria > Planctomycetota > Phycisphaerae > UBA1845 > PWPN01 > JAAXZI01. The sequence continues at coordinate 11,127 of JABRVU010000200.1, forward strand.
CATCGCCTGGCTCGAGGAGCAGGGCCTGGGAACAGGCCGGGTGAACTACAAGCTGCGCGACTGGCTGTTCAGCCGGCAGCGCTACTGGGGCGAGCCCTTCCCCATCGTGCACGACGCGGCCACCGGCGAGGTCTTCCCGCTGCACGAGGACGAGCTGCCGGTGCTGCTGCCGCAGATCGAGGACTTCCGCCCGCGGGCCTCCGACGACCCGGACGCCCTGCCCGAGCCGCCGCTGGGCCGGGCCGAGCAGTGGGTCAAGGTCCGCGGCTACGTGGACGAAACCGGATCGGTGCGCACGCTGCTGCCCGACGAAGTACCGCCGCCGGGCGAGACCCGATCGTCGGCCGGCGGCCAGGGCGGCCGGGTGGTCCGCGAATTCCGCCGGGAACTCAACACCATGCCGCAGTGGGCCGGCTCGTGCTGGTACTACCTGCGTTTCATCGACCCGCACGACGACAACGCCCTGGTGGACACGGCCCTGGAGCACTATTGGATGGTCTCGCTCAAGGCCGACGGCACGCCGCACGCCGGCGGGGTCGATCTCTACGTCGGCGGGGCCGAGCACGCCGTCCTGCACCTGCTCTACGCGCGCTTCTGGCACAAGGTGCTCTTCGACTTAGGCTGCGTGAGCACGCCGGAGCCGTTCGGCCGGCTGTTCAACCAGGGCTACATCCAGGCCCATGCCTACCAGGACGCCCGCGGCATCTACGTCGACGTCCGCGACGTGCAGGAGGTTCAGAAAGGCGCCGCCACGGTCTACGTGCGCAAGTCCACCGGCGAGCCGCTGACCCGCGGCCTGGGCAAGATGGGCAAGAGCCTCAAGAACGCCATCTCGCCCGACGAGATCTGCCGGGACTACGGCACGGACACGCTGCGGGCCTACGAGATGTACATGGGCCCGCTGGAGGCCAGCAAGCCCTGGAGCACGCGCGACATCATCGGCATGAGCCGGTTCCTGAACGCGGTTTGGCGGCGGTTCGTGGCCGAGGACGGGGCCCTGAAGGTCACCGACGATCCGCCCAGCGAAGAGGTCCGGCGGCTGCTGCACAAGACCATCAGGCGGGTCACGCACGACCTGGAGGGGCTGCGGTTCAACACGGCCATCGCCGCCCTGATCGAGCTGACCAACGCCCTGCGCGCCGACCGCATGGCCCGCGAGGTGGCCGACGCCTTCCTGCGCCTCCTGTCGCCCATCGCCCCGCACCTGGCCGAGGAACTCTGGCAGCGCCTGCTCGGTCCGGCCTGGCGGCGGTCGATCGCCCTGGAGAGCTGGCCTGAATACGACGAAGCCCTGGCCCTCGACCCGGAGGTCGAAATCCCCGTGCAGATCAACGGCAAGGTGCGCTCCCGGGTCCGGCTGCCGGCCGGCGACGCCGGCGACCAGGACAAGCTGCGCAGCGCCGCCCTGGCCGACGCCAAAATCATCGAGGAACTCGACGGCATGTCGGTCAAGAAGGTGATCTGCGTTCCCGGTCGGATGGTCAACGTCGTCGCCAGCGTGTGAGGTCCCCCGCGTCATGCCCAACGCCACCTTCGATCAGCGGACCCGGCAACTGCTCGCCGCGCTGCGCGAGACCGGCCAGTACAAGCACCTGCAAGTGCTCACTTCGCCGATGAGCGCGGTGGTGCGGATGGAGGGCTTCGGCGAAGTCATCGTGCTGTGCTCGAACAACTACCTGGGCCTGGCCGATCACCCCGAGGTCATCCAGGCGGGGATCGACGGGCTGAACCGCTACGGGGCGGGCACCGCGTCGGTGCGGTTCATCTGCGGCACGTTCGACTGCCACCGCCGGATCGAGAGGGCCATCGCCCGCTTCGTGGGGGCGCCGGCGGCGCTGACCTACGTGAGCTGCTGGAACGCCAACGAGGCCCTTTTCCCCACCGTGGCCGAGGAAAACGACGTCATCCTCTCCGACGAGCTGAACCACGCCAGCATCATCGACGGTTGCCGGCTGGTGCGCAAGGCGGAGCGGGCGGTCTACAAACACAACGACCTGGCCGACCTGGAGGCCAGGCTGAAGCAGTATTCCGGCAAGGACGTCCGCTGGGTGGTGACCGACGGCGTGTTCAGCATGGAAGGCGACACCGCGAACCTGCCGGGCCTGATCGAGCTGTGCCGGCGGTATGATGCGATCCTGGTGGTCGACGACTCGCACGGGGTCGGGGTGCTGGGCCCCTGCGGGCGGGGCACGCCCGAGCATCAGGGCGTGCTGGGGCAGGTGGACGTCCTGACCGGCACGCTGGGCAAGGCCCTGGGCGGCGCGGCCGGGGGCTACGTGGCCGCCGCCGACCACGTCATCGATCTGCTCGTGCAGCGCAGCCGCCCGGGGCTGTTCTCCAACGCCCTGCCCGCCACCGTGGCCTGCAGCGCCTGCAAGGCCATCGAGATCGTCGAACGCGAGCCGCAGCGCGTCGCCAGACTTCATGCCAACGTCCGCTTCATGCGCGACGGGCTGCGCCGGCTCGGCTTCGAGTGCGCCGAATCCCCGACGGCGATCATCCCCATCCTGATCGGCGACACCGCCGCCGCCATCGCCAAGAGCAAGCGACTGCTGGAACTGGGCGTGTTCGTGATCGGGTTCGGTTTTCCCGTGGTTCCGCAGGGCAAGGCACGGCTGCGCGTGCAGGTCTCGGCGGCGCTGGAGACCCACCACATGGAAAAAGCCCTGGCCGCCTTTGCGAAGCTCTGAGCGGGCCGCGCCGTCTTCCGGGCCGTGCCCGTCAGGAAGCGGAGAAGGCTTCAAACCGCCCCCTCACGGTCGCGGCTCTGAGAAGGGCATTTCCGTTGTCCGTCGGGCGGGGCGCGTATCGAGCAGACGCGAGTCAAGGATCATGGCCAGTCCCGGGCACACGTCGGCGGGCGGGTCCGTCGCGCAAAAGCGATCCGGCTCCCTGTTCGCGGCGGTGCTCGCCACCCTGGCCATTGCCGCCGTCACGGGCTGGGTCTGGCGGATGGCCCTCGCCGTCCCCTTTCACCTGGACGATCATCACACCGTCACGGACAACCTCGAGATCCGTGACCTGGGCAACTGCGGCCGGTTTCTCCGGCATTTCTTCGCCCGCGGGGTGTTCAAGACCGGACTGGCGATCAACTACGCCCTCGCGGCGAAACTGCCGGGCGGCGAGCCGCGGCCGGAGGCGTTTCACGCGGTCAATCTGGGCATCCATCTGCTCAACGCCGTGTTGGCTTTCCTGCTCG
>JABRVU010000201.1:0-1809 GCA_039961895.1 Phycisphaerae bacterium
GCGCGGGCATGTCCAGCAGGACGTCCACGGCGGCGGCCAGCGAGGCCGGGTTGGCGTTATAGGCGTCGTTGATGACCGTCCAGCGGCCGATGTGCTCCACCTGGAGCCGCATGGCCGGCAGGGTGAACGTCGCCAGCCGGGCGGCGATCTCATCGTGATCCATCCCGAACCAGCGCCCGACGCCGATGGCCGCCAGGGCGTTGAACACGTTGTGCCGACCGGGCACGTTCAGCCGATACGCGAACCGGTCGTTGATCGTAAAGGCGAACCCGGGCCCGCCCTGGGCCGCCTTCCCGCTCTCCTTGTCGCTTTGTTCCCCCGTCTCCGTCTCGTCTCCAGGGCGGTGAAACGCCCGCGACGCCACGGCTCCGCCCGGGCTGAAGCCCGCGGCGCTTTCCGAAAGCGGCCGCAGGTCGGTCAACCGCAAATCGGCTTCGGCCGACTGCCCGAAGGACACGCGCTTGATCTTGCGATACTCCCGATCCTTCTCCAGCCGGCGCTTGAGCAGCTCGCAGTCGTAGTTCACCACCACCGCCCCGCCGGGCTTGAGGAACCGCAGCAGGGACAGCTTCTCGTCGGCCACGCGCTCCAGCGTGCCGAGCTTTTCGAGGTGGCATTCGACCACCGTGGTCAGGACGGCCAGTTCCGGCTCGATCAGTCGGGCCAGGGCGGCGATCTCGCCCGGCGCGTTCATGCCCACCTCGCAGACCACGAACGAATCCGAGGGCTCGACGCCCAGGAGGGTCAGCGGAACGCCGATGCTGTTGTTGTAGCTCTTGGGCGAGGCCGACCCCTTCCAGCGGCCGGCCAGCACGTGGGCGATCATCTCCTTGACCGTGGTCTTGCCCACGCTGCCGGTGACGGCCACCACCCGCGCCGGACCGGCGATCACCGACCGGCGATAGTACAGGGCCAGCCGGCCCAGAGCCGCGGTGGTATCGTCCACCCGCACCAGCACGCCGTCGGGCACCTCCGCCGGACCCTCCGGCAGGACCCGCTCGAAGTCATTCCGCACGACGGCGGCGAGGGCCCCGCCCGCGAAAACCTCGTTCACGAAGTCGTGCCCGTCGAACCGCTCGCCCTTGACGGCCACGAACAGGTCGCCGGGCCGGACGGCGCGCGAATCGGTGACCACCCGGCTGACACTGGCCACCGGAATGGGCCGGTCGGGGGCTCCTTGCAGGGCGGTGATGACCTCCTCCAGCGTGAGCGGCTTCATGCGGCCCGTCCTTCGCTTCGCGCCAGGGCTTCGGCCGCGACGGCCGCGTCGTCGAATGGCAGCCGCTCTTTGCCGATGATCTGGTAGTTCTCGTGGCCCTTGCCGGCCAGCAGCACCACGTCGCCGGGGGCGGCCATGGCCACCGCCGACGCGATCGCCCGCCGGCGGTCCGGCTCGACCAGCACGCGCTGCATCTGGCCCGGCTCGAAGCCCGCGAGGATCTGCTCGATGATCCGGTGGGGGTCTTCGGTTCGCGGATTGTCGCTGGTCACGACCACCCGATCGGCCAGGCCGGCGGCCACGCGGGCCATGCGCGGGCGTTTGCTGGCGTCGCGGTCTCCGCCGCAGCCGAACAGCGCGATCAGCCGTCCGCGCGTCAGCGGCCTGAGCGCCGACAGCACGTTGGCCAGTGCGTCGTCGGTGTGGGCATAGTCCACCAGGACGCTGTAGCCGCGCTCGCGCCCGTCGGCGGGGATGACCCGCTGAAGGCGTCCGGGCACGCTGCCGCAGGATTGCAGCCCGGCCGCGATCGCCGGCAGGTCAAGACCCAGGGCCGCCGCCGCCCCCGCCGCGGCCAGCGAGTTCTGAAC
>JABRVU010000202.1:0-6978 GCA_039961895.1 Phycisphaerae bacterium
CAGCTTCACCGTCGGGCGCGGCGAGTTCGTGACCCTGGTGGGGCCCTCGGGCTGCGGCAAGACCACGCTGTTGCGGATCATCGCGGGGCTGGAACTGGCCGACCGGGGCGAGGTCCGGTTGTCGGGCCGGGCCATCACCGACGTGCCCGCACGCCACCGGCCGGTCAACACCGTGTTCCAGAACTACGCCCTGTTTCCGCACCTGAGCGTGCAGGCCAACGTCGCCTTTGGTCTGCGGGCCCGGCGGTTTCCCAGGGCCGACGTGCGGCGGCGGGTCGGCCAGGCCCTGCGCATGCTCCAGATGGAGGAGCTGGTCGATCGCTATCCGCACGAACTCTCCGGCGGGCAGAAGCAGCGCGTGGCCCTGGCCCGGGCCCTGGTCAACGAGCCGCAGGTGCTGCTGCTGGATGAGCCGCTCTCGGCGCTGGACGCCAAGCTGCGCGGCGAAGTGCAGATCGAGCTGCGCCGGCTGCAGCGCAGGCTGGGCACGACGTTCATCCTGGTGACCCACGACCAGGACGAGGCCATGACCGTCTCCGACCGGCTGATGGTGATGCGGGCGGGGCGCATCGAGCAGAGCGGCGCGCCGGCCGAGGTCTACGAGCGTCCGGGCACGCGCTTCGTGGCCGAGTTCCTGGGAGCGGCCAACCTGATGCCGGCGGCTCGGCGGGGGACGCGGGTCGAGACCCCGCACGGACTTTTGGCCATCGCGCAGACGCCGCCCTGGGAGCGGGGTACGGTGGCCATCCGGCCCGAACGGATTCGTGTGCTTGAAGGGGACGGGGCCGCGCCCGCGGCCGGCAACGTGCTCTCGACCCGCGTCGACGAGGTGGTCTACCGCGGCGATCACGTGGACCTGTACGCCGCCGCCGGGGCCCTGCGCGTGCGCACCTGGCCGCGGCCGGAGCTGCGGCCCGGCGCCCAACTGCGACTCGAACTGCCGCCGGAGCACCTGGTCGCACTTGAGGATTGAGCGGCCCGTCGCCGCCGGCGGCGGGAAGACCGTTGACAGGGATCGGCGAACCCTATCGAAACGGGAACGAAAAAGACGTGGAGAATGCTCCAACCCATGATGGTCGTGGTGCCGTGCCGCGGCGGCTGATCTGGTACGGGCAGATGACCACCCGGCGGCGTCTGGTCGGGCGCGGGCTGGCTCTGCTGGGCGGGGGCGTGCTGTGGCTGAGCGTCTTTCTCACCCTGCCCGGGCTGGTGCTGGCGGCGGCGGCCCTGGCCAGAGCCGGAGACCACGGCGAGATCGTCTGGACTTGTTCGCTCGACAATTTCCGCCGGCTGCTGACCGTCGAGACGGTGCAGAGCTGGGTCGGACGGGGCGACGAACAGCAGGCCTTCTCGCGGACCTCGCTGCCTTACCTGGAGATTCTGCTGCGCAGCCTGTGGGTGGCGCTGGTGACGACTGCCTTTTCGATCGGTCTGGCGTTTCCGTTGGCCTTCTACATCGCGACGCGCCCGCCGCGACGGCGTTACCTGTGGCTGGCCGTCGTCGTCATCCCCTTCTGCACCAACCTGGTCATCCGCGCCAGCGCGTGGATGCTGATGCTGTCGTCGCAATCGTGGTTGTCGCGGCTGGCGCGGGCCCTGGGCCTGCTGGAAGCCGACGCGGGGCTGTATCCGGGCCCGCTGGCCGTCTACCTGGGGATGGCGAGCAGCGCCCTGCCCTTCGCGGTGTTGCCTCTTTATGCCAGCATCGAGAGGCTCGACTGGTCGCTGCTGGACGCGGCCCGAGACCTGTACGCCCCGCGGCGGGCGGTCTTCCGGCATGCGGTGTTGCCTCAGACTCTGCCGGGGCTGAGCGTGGCCGTGATCCTCACTTTCATCCCGGCGATGGGCATGTTCGTCGTACCCGACCTGCTCGGCGGCGGGAAGCCCTTCCTGGTCGGCAACCTGATTCAGCAGCAGTTCGGTCCCAGCCGGGACCTGCCCTTCGGAGCGGCGGTGAGCCTGGGGCTGATGGTTCTGACGCTGCTGGGGATGTTCGTCCTGCGGCGTCATGGCCGGGGGGTCGAGCCGACGTGAACGCGCGTCTGCCACGAACCGCGGCGGCATTGGCCTGGGTGGGCCTGGTTCTGCTCTACGCGCCCCTGCTGGCCGTTGCGGCGACGTCGGTCAACGCCGCCCGGCAGGGACACGCCTGGCGGGGCTTCACGCTGCAATGGTACGCGGAACTCTTCCAGGACCAGGACGTGCTCGAGGCCGCCCGCAACACGCTGCTGCTGGCCGGCGCCTCGACGGCGGCGGCCACCGTCCTGGGGACCTGCCTGGCGCTGGGGCTTGGGCGGTTCCCCTGGCCGAAGTGGTTCCGTGCCGGGCTGGATGTCACCGTGCAGCTTCCCGTGGTCACGCCGGACATCATCTTCGCCGCCGCCCTGGTGGTGGCGTTCCGGGTGCTTCGGCTGGTCAGCGCGGCCTTCCAGCCGGGGCTGCTCGACATGATCCTGGCTCACGTCACGTTCCAGGTCGCGTTCGTGGCCCTGGTGGTGCACGCCCGGCTGGCCACCATCGGGCGGGAGATCGAGGAGGCGGCCCGCGACCTTTACGCCGGCACCTGGACGCTGCTGTGGCGGGTCCTGCTGCCGCTGCTGTGGCCGGGCATCCTGGCCGGGGCCATGCTGGCTTTCACGTTGTCGCTCGATGACTTCGTCATCAGCTTCTTCACCGCCGGGCCGGAGTCGAATACCCTTCCGCTGTTCATCTATTCGTCGGTTCGGCGCGGGCTGTCGCCCAGGATGCATGCGCTCTCGACGCTGATCTTCCTGGCCACCGTGCTGCTGGTGCTGGGCACGCAGCGCCTGACCACCCGGGTCAAGGAGGCATCGTGATGCGGGGCTTCGCGTTGATGACGTTGGTTGCGGCGTGGTTTTCGGCGGGTTGCCGCGATTCCACCGGCGCCGCCGGGCAGGTCAACGTCTACCTGTGGTCGGAGTACATCGACCCGGCCATCGTGAAGGACTTCGAGCGGGAAACGGGCCTGCGCGTCCGCCGGAGCGAATACGAGAGCACCCAGGACATGATGGCCAAGCTCCAGCAGGCCGGGGGGGCGGAGCTGTACGACGTGGTCATCATGGCCGATCACGCCGTGCGCGAGATGGCCCAGGCCGGTCTGCTCCGCCCGCTCGAGTTGGACAAGATCCCCAACCGGGTCAACGTCGCGGAGCGGTTCGTGAACCCGCCCTACGATCCGCGGGGGCGCTACAGCCTGCCGTATCAGTGGGGAACGGTCGGGATCATGTACCGCCGGGACAAGATCGGCCGGATCGAGCCGAGCTGGGCGGCGCTGTTCGATCCGGCCCGGGTGGCCGGCCCGTTCGTACTCCTCGACGACATGCGCGACCTGTTCGCGGCGGCGCTGAAGTTCGAGGGACACTCGGTCAACAGCACCGATCCCGGGCAGGTGCGTTCCGCCGCCGAGCTGATCGCCCGGGCCAAGGCCCATCCCAAGTGCCTGGGCTTCGCCGGCGGGGCCGAGGGCAAGAACAAGGTCGTCAGCCAGGACGCGGCCCTGGCCATCGTCTACAACGGCGACGCCCTGCGCGGCATCAGCGAGGCGCCCGAGGCGGCGTTCGTCATCCCCCGCGAGGGCTCGATCATCTGGGCGGACGCCATGACCATACCGGCCAAGGCGCCCAATCCCGACGGGGCCCACCGGTTCATCAATTACCTGTTGGACGCCCGGGTCGGGGCCCGGCTGTCGAATTTCACGCGGTTCGCCTCGCCCAACGCCAAGGCCCTGCCGCTGATCAACGAAGCCGACCGCAACAACCCGGCCGTCTACCCGCCGCAGGAGCAGTTGGGCCGGATGGAGTTTCTCGAGGACTTGGGCGAAGCCGTCCGGCGGCTCTATGATCCGGCCTGGACGTCGGTGAAGGCGCGGTCCTGAGCGGTCTGCCGGGGCGTTCCTGGAACCGTCAGGTCGTAGCCGCGAACTGTAAGGGAAGAGGGTCCGATGAACCACAGCCTCTCGTTCCGAACCAGCCGTCGCGCGTTTCTCCGCCGGGCCGGCGCCGGTGCGGCCGCGCTGTCCGCACTGTCCCCGTCGGCCGCCCAGACAACGAACCCGAGGGCGTCGGCCCGGCCCGGGCAGGTGCGCATCGGCGTGGTGGGCGGGGGCTTCGGGGCGGCGTTCCAATGGCACCTGCACCCCCACGGCCGGGTGACGGCCGTCTGCGACCTGCGCGAGGAGCGGATCCACAAGCTCAAGCGCGTCTACCGATGCGACCACGGCTACAAGGACTACCACGAGTTCCTCAAGCACCCGGACCTGGACGCGGTGGCTTTGTTCACGCCCGCTCCGTTCCACGTGCGGATGGCGGTCGAGGCCCTCAAACTGGGCAAGCACGTGGTCAGCGCGGTGCCGGCCGGGATGTCCGTCGCCGAGCTCGAGGAGCTGCTCGAGGTCGTCAAGCAGACCGGTCTCAAGTACATGATGGCCGAGACCAGCCGTTACCGTCCCGAGGTGCTCACCTGCATCGACTGGGCCCGCCAGGGCCGCTTCGGGGAGATCTTCTATTCCGAGGCCGAGTACCATCACACCGGATTGGGGCCCTACGCCTACGGCTCGAGCTTCGACTGCCAGTCCTGCGATTTCATCCGCTCGATCGACCAGGTCGACAAGACCGCCAAGGTCGCCGGCCAGCTCGTGCCCACCTGGGCGTATGCCTACCCGCCCATGCTCTATCCCACCCACTGCACGGGCATCATCATCCCGGTCACCGGCGAACGACTGACCGAAGTGACCGCCCACGGGTGGGGGAACGACCATGAGATGCTCAAGAAGAACTACTACGACAACAACCCCTTCATCCACACGGTGGCGCTGTTCAAAACCTCGAAGGGGCACTGCGCGCGGATCTCCATCGGCTGGAACATCGCCGCCCAGGGGACCGAGCGCGGGCTGTTCTACGGCGACAGGATGTCGTACATCATGGCCCGGCCGGAGGGCTCGCCCAACACCGTGGTCGAGCAGAAGTACGATCCGAACGGCCCCTTCGGCGTGTTCGGCGGAGAGGCCCATGGCCGTCCCTTCGAGCAGCCCGGCCATCTGGAGCGCCTCCCGGAGCCGCTGCGGGTCAAGAGCGGCCACGGCAACTCACATGCCTTCATCACCCACGAGTTCATCAGCGCGATCCTCGAGGACCGCCATCCCGAGGTGAACGTCTGGGAGGCGGTGGCCTACACCCTGCCCGGCGTGATCGCCCACCAGTCGGCCCTGGCCGGCGGGGCCTGCCTGAAGATACGCGACTACGGAGCCGCCCCGGCGTAGCGTGCCTCCCTGAAACCCCGAGACCGACCGGCTGGTAGCCGCTCCCGCGCGGGTTATCAGACGCACTCTTGGTGTGAAAGGGCCGTTGGCCCGAGTTTGGGCGGACACCCCGGCCGGTCTCTCGAATACGTCGCTTCACGAACCGGCAGCCTGCGTCGGCGTTGTCGTCGGCGCGATCTCGCCTCCGGTTTCGACCGTGACGACGCAGGGGCAGCCCTCGGGCAATCCGTAACCGCCCTGGACCGCGACCAGATCGCCCGGCGACAACCCCTCCACCTGGCTGGTTCTGGGGCGCCTCCCGACACGGACAACACTCGTTATCCACCTGGAGAGTCCTGAGGACAAACCGGGCACGTGCCCCAAGGGACCAGATGAGATCCAGCAGGGAGGGCGTGCTCGTACCAGGGGGCATTGTGGCTGGAGGCAGTTCCCCACATGGTTCGTGGCAGCGTTCAACGTGTGATGGGGCGTCCTTCGACACGACGTAATCCTGCCAACTCTTTGGTGCCTTCCCCGCCTTGTGGCTGACCAAATCTGACGCCTGCTCAGGTTCTGGGATGGCTCACGCTCAGTTGGCCACTAGCGAGGCATCTACGGCATCTCCCTTGGATGTGTTTACGAGATGAAATACGTTCACTCCGCCTACGGATTTCTGAACCACGATAACACCCTGGATAGGTAGCCACAGTGTGGTCTTTATCCGGTCAAGCACGCCGATTTCCCATTTGGTTCCGTTGAGCAGCTTAACATAACAACCAGATTCCAGGATCTGATTTACCCGTGTATCGGCCACGGCTTGCCCGAGATAGTCAGCAAACTCCGTGTCATTGTTCTCACTCAGGTTGGTCAACGTACTCCCATTTACGACGACCTCATCCCCCGTATCCCAGCCAAAGAAGTACGTCCAGGCTTCCCACACGCTATCATCACTGAGCAGCAATACCTCATCGCCGTAGATCTCATCGATTTCCAGGGGCGTGGTCGATGAGCCGGGAGGCTGTGGGTTCTGGGGCGGGAATTCTGGTGGATTGGGTAAGAACAGAGCCACGATGAAGGACCGGCCAGTGCCGCTGATCACGGGGTCACTTCCTGATGCACTCCCGCTCCAACTGTCAAATCTCCAACCAGTAGCCGGAACTGCCGTCAGCGTCACCATTGTGCCCTGATTGTAGGTCCCGCCAGGCGGGTCCATGGAAACCTGGCCTTCCCCTACGATTGCAACTTCCACGGTGAATGTCGCCTGCGGAACCGTCGGATCTTGTGTCTGACTGCCGTCTGACCCGGTGATTGGCCCCGGAGTGGTGACTTCGTCCTGAGTCCCAGGGTTTTCGACCGGAGCAGGGCTACCACACATCTGGCCAACGCACAGCGGAATGAGTGAAACGAAAAACAAGCTGCGTCGCATGTGAGTGTCTCCCCAGGATATCGAAGGGCCGCCTCCGCGCCGCCGCCGATTTCTGCACCTCAGACTGGAGGATATGCAGGCAGCTTTGCCGCTGTCAAGCATACGCTCAACACCACAGACAATTTGGAATGGTAAGCGGCTGGTCCAATAATCTGGGTTCCCCTCCGAAATTAGGCTTTGTCTCAAAACAGTAAACGCAGATATCTGCGTATCATGGCCAACTGTAGCATCCCATGAAAGTTGACGGCCAACTTCTCGAAGCGCGTCCCGATTCGGCGGAACTCTTTCAGCCATC
>JABRVU010000203.1:0-2227 GCA_039961895.1 Phycisphaerae bacterium
GACTTCCTCTTGCCGCTTCGCCAGGGAGACCTCTCATGCCGAACGTGCGAAGGCGGTTGATCCGGGCCTTCAGGCTGCTGCTGAGCGTTCCGATCGCGGCCGGGGTGTCGGGCGCGAATTGCACCGGCCTGACGTTCGTCCTGCCGCTTCCGGGCGGCGGGGCCATTCAATTCAACACCGTGACCGTCGAGCTGTGGAACACGACGGCCTTCCCGGTCGAGCCCCGTCTGTTCGTCGATCCCGAGGATGACTCCCTCGACGTGGACGCCGACGAAAACCGCGTGCTGGTCACTCCGCCGGTCGGCCCCGGCGAGGTGGTGGCGCTCACGCTGGCCTGCGGCGCGACCGGGGCCATCGAAACCGATCACGCGGTGCTCATCCTGCCCGGCGAAGACGTCGAGAGCGACAACGACCCCATCGTCCGCCGTCATGACGACTTCAACTGCGGCGACACCGTCACGTTCATCTTCATGGACGAGCCCGGCGATGATTTCCACACCCGGGTGGAGGTCAATGGACGATTCGTCGAGGATTGACGAATCCTTCGCCCTTGCGGCCGCGAAGGTCCGGATACCACCGCCCGCGCGGACCCGGTGTCGGCCGCCGTCCGTACGCGGGCCGTCGGCTTCTGTCGGGAGCCGCGCGGCACCGTGGTGGCGTTCGCGCTCCCGGCCGGAGCGGCCATCGCCCGGGAGGTCCCGAAAACCGCCCTGGATGCGGGCGATGCGCCCGGGCCGGGTCTTCCAGGTGCCGGATTCGCGGGCACTCTTCGACGGGCAACGGGCACCCTCGGGAGGACACCCGGTAGTCTCGCCGCGGCGAAGGCGGTATACTGAAGGGAGAGGCAGGAGGCGCCTGGCCCATGTCGGACGTGGATGTGCAAGCGGCGGTCTCGCGGGACCCGGCCCGCGAACGGGCCATCAACGAGTTCCTGAATCAATACGCGGATTGTGCGGACAAAGACCTGCTGGCCGACATGCTGGTCACGGTCTGCCGACTGGCCAGGGACGGCACCGGGCGGGGCGAACTCAAACTCATCGCCAAGGCCCTCAAAGAGCTGCGCTACGCCTTCAAGATCTTCTCCGCCTACCGCCACGTGCGCAAAGTGAGCATCTTCGGCTCCAGCCGGACGCCGGTGGGCCACCCCGAGTACGTCCAGGCCGACACCTTCGCCCGGCGGATGCGCGAGGTGAACTGGATGGTCATCACCGGGGCCGGCGACGGGATCATGCGCGCCGGCCACGACGGCGCCGGGCGCGAGGCCAGCTTCGGCGTCGCCATCCGCCTGCCCTTCGAGCAGCAGACCAACGCGATCATCGCCGCCGACCCTAAACTCATCAACTTCAAATACTTCTTCACCCGCAAGCTGCTGTTCATCAAGGAGGCCTCGGCGGTGGCCCTGTTTCCCGGCGGCTTCGGCACCCAGGACGAAGGCTTCGAGGCCCTGACCCTGGTCCAGACCGGCAAGAGCGAGATCGTGCCCATCGTTTTGATCGACGCGCCCGGCGGCACCTACTGGCAGCACTGGCGGACCTACGTGAACGCCGAGCTGCTGCGCACGGGGATGATCAGCCCCGACGACATGCACCTGTTCCGCGTGACTGACGACGTGACCACGGCGGTCAACGAGATCGTGCGGTTTTATCGGCGGTATCACTCCTCGCGGTACGTGGGGGGCGACCTGGTGATGCGGCTGCAGTCGCCGCTGCCGGCCGAGACGCTTGAGAAGCTCAACGACACGTTCTCCGATATTCTGACCGGCGGGCGGATCGAACAGACCCCCGGTCCGCTGGAGGGCGAGCACGGCGAATACCCGGAGATGGCCCGGCTGGTGCTCCAGTTCAACCGCCGGGACGTGGGTCGGCTGCGGCTGCTGATCGATGAAGTCAACCGGGTCTGACGCGGTTTGAAGGCGGCGTTATCATCCAGTAAACTCTAGACGTATGTCCCACGCCCGACATCGTGCCGAGTTTGAACCCCGGGAGCTGTCCGCAATCCTGGCGCGATACGATCTGGGCGCCGTGCACACCGTGGATCGCCATCTCCGCGGGTCGCGCCGCTCGCCGAAGGTGATCGTGGTGACGGACAAAGGCCGGTTCCTGCTTAAACGGCGGGCCCCCGGGCGCGACCAGACCATGCGGGTCGCGTTCAGCCACGACGTGCAGCAGTTTCTGGCCGGTCACCGGTTCCCCATGCCCCGGCTGATCGCCCTCAAGGACGGCAGCGA
>JABRVU010000204.1:0-18333 GCA_039961895.1 Phycisphaerae bacterium
CCCGCGTCCGCGACGAACGGCTCGACTCGACCGAGCTGATGGCCCTCGACGAGTTGCAGCCCAGGGCGGTCGAAAGCCTGAAGGTGCTCAAGAACCTGGGGGCCTGCCACCTGGTCAGCCTGTGCCGGAACCGCGAGGGGATCAACGCGACGTTGAACCGGCTGGACGTGTGGATGTATTTCGAGCAGAAGCGGCCGCTGCCGGCCGAGAGCGACGCCCGGGTCGAGGCCATCAAGGGCCTCATGGCCGCCTCGGCCCGCAACCTGGCGGTCGCGGGCAGCGTCCCCTTCGCCTTCGCGGCCGGCGAGGCCGGCTGCCGGGTAGTGGGCGTACGGAGCGGGACGGCCTTTCCCAGGCAATTCCGACAAGTCGGTGTGGACGTATTCTATGAGAGCCTCGACGAACTCACCGACGCCCTGGCCCGCCATGACCCGGAACTGCAACGCATCGGGTTGTGATCGCCGGCGCCGCGGGAAGCCCCGACGGGGCGAGAGACCACGCCAGGGCCCGTGTGGGACCGGCATCCGCCGGTCGATGGCCAGGGTTCCGGGATGGGTGGTTAGTGAGCGTGCACGGTTCGGGCCCGGCGCGGCGGGGCCGAGGCCACGAGTTCGTCGAATGTATCCGCGTCCTCGGCGCCGCCCAGGACGCGGGCGGGGACGCCGACGACGGTGGTGAGGGGCTCCACGTCGCGGATGACCACGGCCCCGCCGCCGACCACCGCCTCGCACCCGATGCGCAGACCCTGGAGGACGGTCGCACCGATGCCGACGAACGCGCCGGCCTCGACGGTGACCCGGCCGGCCAGCCGGGCGCCCGGACAGACGTGGGCCGCCGTTCCGATCATGCTTTCGTGATCGATGATGCAGCCGGTGTTCAGGATGGCCGAGTCGCCGATCTGGCAGTGGGCGCAGACCAGGGCCCCGGCGGCGATGACCACGTTCCGCCCCAGGCTCACGCTGCGGGCCAGATTGGCGGAGGGGTGAATCGCATTGATGAGCTCCAGACCGGCCTGTTCGATCTGTTCGGCGAAATCCCGGCGGATGCCGTTGTCGCCGATGGCCACGACCGCCGAGGTGATGCCCTGGGCGCGCAGGTCGGGCAGCAGGCTGATATCGCCGAGAACAGGCCGGCCGTCCATCCGCCGGCCTTTCAGGGCCGGGTTCGAGTCGAGGAAGCCGACCACCTGGGCCGTCCGAGCCGACAGCAGGATGTCGAGGACCACCCGCCCGTGTCCGCCGGCGCCCACGATGACGCAGCGTTTCAGGGGGGGCGGCCGGCGCGGAACTTTCTCGATGCGCAGTTGGCTCATCTTTTCCCTTATCGGACGAGGCGGCGGACCGCTGAACTTTTTTCATCTCGCGGGCGTAATTCCAGTCAGGGCCCGTCGGGCGGGCGGGAGAAGCCCACTTCGCCGCGCAAGAAATGGCTTCCACGGGGCTTAAGATCAGTTTGGGTTGCGGATCGACCCCGCCGATATGGGTACCATAGCGGCCCTGCCGGCCTGGAAACCGGGCGGAATGATGTCCGCGGCCCGAGCCGATTGACCGTGTTGCCGGCGCGATTTATAGTGCCCGTCGAGGGGTGGCTTCACGTCCCGAGATTCCAACCGGCCAGAGGTCAGCAGAGAAGCTTCAGAGAAAGGTCCGCCGCGTATGTCGAGCGAAAAAACGCAGACGCCCCCCTCCTCCAGCGGGGTGGCACAGGCCGCCGTGGACGCCGCGCTGGGCGCGCTGCGGAACCGCTGGTTCGTGGCCTGCGTGGCGGTACTGGGGCTTCTGACGGCCGGGTTTGAGATCGTGTTCCGCGATACCGCCATCCGCAAGCTGCCCCTGCCGCTCAAGCGGGAACTGGATCGGCTGGACCGCCGGGCGTTGACCTGCAAAGACCCCGCCACCGGACGGACGGTCAGCTACCGGATGCGCGGGCAGCCCTACCAGCTCGACACCGAAACGCTCAACGCCCTGGGCACCGAGCAGTACATCACCTGGCCGATGCAGGCCTGGGACGACGACGCCGGCAAACCCACGGGCGAGGTCTTCGAGCTGTCGGTGACCTACTACACGGGCAAGCCCGACCAGGTGCCGCACGTGCCCGAACAGTGCATGCGCGGGAACGGCTTTCAGGAGGTCGGGAACCGGATGGTCACGGTGAATCTGCCGGGTCTGCCACAGAAGGACCGCTCCGTCCCCGTCAAAGTCGTCTTCTTCGATCGACAAACCTCCCACGAGCAGCGCAGCCAGATGGTGATGTACACCTTCCGGGTGAACGACGCATGGGCGGGCGACCGCGACGGCGTCCGCTGGCTGCTGGGCGATTTCTTCGCGAAATACGCTTACTTCAGCAAGGTGGAAGTGACCCTCCCGCTGCGGCCGGGGATGCCCCGGGAGGACGTGGAACGGGGCCTCGCGGCGGGGACCCGGTTTCTGGAGACGGTCCTGCCGGTGCTGGTCCGCGATCACTGGCCGGATTGGCCGACGGGCGCCCGGGACGCGCGTGCCGCCGCGGCATCCGTCCCATGAGCCGGTCTCCGCCGTGCGTCGTCGGGTGAAGAGACGGGCCCGGGGGTTGCCGCATGCACCGGGGCGCGTCCCGGCCGGCCGGACCGATGGTCGACAGGCCGGCCGCTTTCAAGGACCGCACGCCGGGCGGGGGGAAGCGCACAAGGGAACCTGATCCTATGGCACAACGATTGAACAAAAACGTCGTGGTGGGGCTGACGATCGCGATCATGGCGGCGACGATGCTCTGCGGGGCGGTGCTGATCGTGATGCTTCCGCCGCGCAAGCCCGAGCCGCTGATCAAGCAGGCCGAAGAAGACGCCGCCGCCGGCAAGTATCGCCCCGCCATGCAGCTTTACCTGCAAGCGGTGGAACGGGCCAAGCGGGCCGGCTATCCGAACGACGAGGTCCAGAAGCTGCGCATTCTGGCCGGTGAAATGGCCCAGAAAGCCGGCCGGCTGGTGGACGCCTGGAACGCCTGGGGCGCGGTGCTGCGCGAAGACGCGCTCAATAAACCGGCCCAGGAGCACATCGTCGCCCTGTACCTGGAGGTCTACCGGCAGATCGGGGGCATGAGCGAGAAGGACTGGGAGACGCTCGAGAAAGAGGCCCGCAAGGAGCAGATCAAGGACACGCCCCTGGGGCTGGCGGCCGCCGGCCTGGCCATGGTCAAGCAGCGGAGCACCAACCCCGCCAACGTGGAGACCGGGCGCAAGCTGCTGGAGCAGGCCTGCGAACTGAGCAAGGACAACCCGGATTTCGCCTTGTACCTGGCGGATTATCACCTGCAAGAGGCCCGGACGGGGCTGTCCGGTCCGCGGCCGGCGGAAGCGTTGGCCCAGGTCGATGAGCACCTGGCGGCGGCGGAGCGCATCTACGACCGGCTGAAGGACAACCTGCCGGCCGATCCCGAAAAAGCCTCGACGGCCTGGCGCTACCGCGGCGCGTTCTTCACCGAGCTGCGCCAGTTGACCTGGTACCGGCAGCAGCTGGCCGAACGCGGCACCCTGGAGGCGGGCCGCGAAATCGAACTCGCCAAGCGCTCGGCCGACGCCGACCAGAAGGCCCTGGAGGCCCTTCAGAAGGCCCTCGAAACCGGTCCCAAGGAGAACCCCGTGCTCGGGGCCATGAACCTCTGCGCCATGGGCGACTACTGGTACACGAGACCGTCCGCGCGGAAAGAGGATGGGGACAAGGCCGCCGACATCCAGGAGCATCGCAGCAAGGCCGAGCAGGCCTATCGCGAGGCGGTGCTGCTGGCCCCCGACGAATTCGACGCCTATGACAAGCTGGCCCTGATCTATCGCAATCAGAACCGGCTGGAGGACGCCGCCCGGGTGCTCGAGGAGCGGCTCTCGCGGGCCATCAAGCTGGGCACCTACCTGGAATTCCGCAACCGGCTGCTCATGGCCCGCTTCCGCCAGGGGGCGTTCGACGTCCGCTTCGCCCAAGCGGTCGACGCCGAGGGCCCCGCCCGCGCGGAGCTGATCAAGAAGCTGGAGAAGCTCCGGCAGGAGTACGTCAACGACGCGGAGATCGGCACCGACGACGCCATCGCCAAGTTCATGCAGGCCCAGCTTTTCGTGCTTCAGAACCGACCGCGGGAGGCGCTGCAACTCGCCGAGGAGGCGGACAAGGCCGCGGTGCCCGACGACAGGACGCGGATGCGGATCAAGCTGTCGCTGGCCCAGTTGTACTCGACCAACGGGGCCCCGGCCGAGGCCGAGCGGCTGCTCAAGTCCATCACCGAGCAGGAGCCGGGTCACGAGGGCGCCTGGACGCTGCGGACGGTGGTGCAGTGGAACCTCGGGCAGCTCGAGCCGGCCATGCAGTCCGCCCAGCACGTCCTCCAGATCAACCCCGCCAACCAGCAGGCCCTGCGCATCATGGCCCAGATCTTCCGGGCCCGCGGCAACCATGAGCAGGCCGACCGGATTCTCAAGCAGATCCGCGGCGGCGAGCTGACCGAGCAGGACCGGCAGGTGGGCGAGGCCATCGCCCTGCTGCGCCCTCCCGGAGCGGGCGAATCGCCGACGCCGGCCAACCTCGAGAAGTGCAAGGAGCTGCTCCGCGGCGTGCTCAAGGCCGAGCCGGATCACCTGCGGGCTCTTCAGACGCTGGTCATGGTGCTGGCGACCGAGGTGCGCACCGCGCCCAACATGAAGGACCAGAACGGCCAGGAGATCAAGCGGGCGGTGGAGGCGGGCCTGGCCGCCGCCAGGGCCAAAAAGGAGAAGGCCCCGGCCACGGCCCCGGCCGGTGTCAGGACCGCCGATTATTACCAGCGGCTGATCAACTCCATCGAGCTGTTGGCCGTCCATGAACACCTGGGGGCCTCGCCGGAGGAACTCATCAAGGAACTCGAAGAGGTCGTCAGCAGGCAGGAGCCCGATCCGTTCCAGCGGGCCCTCAACCTGTATTCGCTGTTTCTGAGGAACAACAAGTTCGCGGAGGCGATCAAGCAGCTTCAGACGGCGGCCCAGCTTCAGCCGGACAGCGCGGGGGTTTTGACGGACCTGTTCAACCTGGCGCTGCTGGAGAAGCAATGGGCGGTCGCCCAGGACGCGATGGAGAAGCTCATCAAGCTTCAGCAGTCGCCGGCGGCCGGACGGCTCCTGCGCGGGGCCCTGGCCGTCGAGCAGGCCGAGGCCGCCTTCCAGGAGGAGAAGCTCACCGAGTCGCGGGCCCTGGCCGCCAAGGCCCGCGAGGAACTCGAGGCCGGCCTGCGCGATCTGTCCAAGAGCCCGGACTCGAAGGTCTATCTGGCCCAGGCCCTGGGGCTGCTCGGCGACCTGGACGGCGCCGCCAAGGAATTGCGCGAGGTGCTGGACATGAACCCGCGCCACGGGCGGGCCAACCTGTGGATGTATCGCCTGTGCCGCATCCGCGGAGATGAAGAAGGCCGCAAGCAGTATCTGGCCAAGCTGGTGGAACTGGCCCCGGACGACCCCATGGTCCAGCGCGAGGCCCAGGAGCTGGAGGACGCCCGCGACCCGCACGCCGGAATCAGGAAGCGCGAGCAATACGCGGTGGACAACCCGGAGGACGCCGAGAACCTGCTGGCTCTGGCCAAGCTGTACGCCAAGACGGGCCAGGAGGAGAAGTCCCGGGCCACGTTCGACCGGTGCCTGGTGCTGGCCCCGGAGAATCTGATGGTCGTCGGGCAGTATGCGGCCTACCTGCGCGACAAGACCCCGCCGGAGCCGGGAGCGGCGGCGGCGATGATCCAGAAGGCCATCCAGGCCATGAAAGAGCCGGCCCTCAAGGCAACGGCCCAGCTTCTGCTGGCCGGGCACCTCGAGCAGATGAGCCGCCGCGGCGGGCCGGACGCCCCTTCGGCCCAGACCGTGACCGCCGCCTATGAGACGGCCCTCAAGATCGCCGAGACCCCGCCGGGGCTCATCGACGTGGCCAACTTCTATCTGCGAACGTCCCGACCGGCGGAGGCGGAAACCAAACTCCGCCGGGCCATCGAGCTGACCGCCCACGAAGACCAGCGCGAACTCAACCGCCAGGCCCGCCGGGCCCTGATCCAGATCCTGGTGAGCCGCGGCGATCGGGCCGCCGACGCCGAGCGCGAGATCGCCGAGTATCAGGCACGGTTCGCGGCGGATGGGTGGGGCAACATGGCCTTGAGCGATCTGTCGGTGGCGGCCGGTAAACTTCCCGAGGCCCTCGAGCAGGTCAGCGCCTATCTCCAGAAGAACCCGCAGAGCGCCGCCGGGTGGGCCAAGCACGCCTACCTTCAGTATCAGCTCGGGGCCGTGCAGGTGGCCATCGACGACCTCAAGAAGGCCATCGGGCTCGACCCGCGGGCCGTCGATTTCGACCATCGCCGGCTGCTGGCCAAGTGTCTGATGGAGACCGGCCAGGCCCCGCTGGCCATCACCGAGTTGCAGTCCATTCTGTCCGAGGACCGGACGGTGGCGACGGCGGCCCGGCAACTGATCGACGTCCATCTTCGGCTCAAGCAGTACGCCGAGGCCGAGAGCGTGGCCCTGCCGCGCTCGCGCGATCAGTCCGACCCCATGCGGCCGGCGTGGCTGAACCTGCTTTCGACGATCTACACCCAGATGGGCAACGCGGACAAGGCGGTCGAGGCGGCCCGGCAGGCGGTGGTGTTGTCGGGGCTCCGGCCGGAATACGTCATCGCCTTCGCCGACGCGGCCCTGAAGCTGAACCGGCCCCGGGAGGTCATCGACCTGATGACCAATCAGCTCTCGCCCCAGACCGCCCAGATTCTGGAGGTCCAGGCCCGCCTGGGCCACGCCTACGCCCTTTCGGGTCAGCGCGAGAAGGCCCTGGAGGTGTACGCCTCGTGCCTGGACAAGGCCGCAGACAACTACGCGCTCTATCGCACCCTGATCGCCGGCATCAGCCAGACCCTTCAAAAGCCCGCCGCCGCCGAGTTCCTGAGCAAACGCGCGGCCGACAAGCCCGGCGACTGGGGCGCCAGATACGCCCTGGCGCTGCTCGAGACCATCGGCGGCCAGACGCCCGGCAGCGACAAGGCCCTGGATGTCCTGCTGGCCGAAACCACCGGCGTCGACGAGACCTCGCGGCGCCGCAGGCTGGCCCTGCTCCGCGAGATGACCGGCTTCTCCCACGAGAACAAGGACTACGCCAAGGCCTGCAAGCTCTACGAGCAGTACCTCGAGCTGGACCCCGGCAACGTCCTGTCGCGGAACAACATGGCCTTCCTGTACCTGACCGAACTCAAGGAGCCGCAGAAGGCCCTGGAGAACGCCCAGCGGGCGGTGAACCTGCTCACGCCGTCCTCGCCGCCGCTGGAGCAGTCCATCGTGATCGACACGCTGGGGTGGTGCCTGGTGTGGACCGGCGACTACACCAACGGCATTCTCCAGCTCCGGCGGGCCGTCAACATCGGCCAGGCCGCGGGCGAATCGTTTGCCTACACGATGTCGGGCATTTACTATCACCTGGCCGAGGGCTTGTATCGCCGCGGCCAGGCCGGCGGCACGTCGGCCGGGACCGACCGAAACGAAGCCGCCCTGGCCTGCCAGCAGGGCTACCGCCTGCTGAAGAAATCCCAGTCGCCCGACCCCGACGGCGTCGGGCCGCTGCTCCAGGAGCTGGCGGGAAAGCTGGGGATCGCGCTCGAGGAAAAGGCCCCCCCGGCCACGCAGGCGGTCTCCCAGTGACCGTCCGGCGGCCGTGACCGGCGCATAAAACACGCATGAGGCAGACCCCCATGGCCAGGTTCAGCGACGCGCGTTACGACTCGATGATCTACAACCGTTGCGGGCGATGGGGAGTGAAGTTCCCGGCCATTTCGCTGGGCGCGTGGCAGACCTACGGGGGATACGTCTCCGACGCGGTGTCGAAGAAGTGCCTGTTCCGGGCTTTTGACCTGGGCATCACCCACTTCGACTTCGCCAACAACTACGGCGAGCCCAGCGGCAACGCGGAGACGGTCTGCGGCCGGATCATCAAGGAGATGCCGCGCGAGGAGCTGCTGATCTCGACCAAGGCCGGCTACGACATGTGGCCGGGGCCCTACGGCGAATGGCTGTCGCGCAAATACCTGCTCAGCAGCCTGGATGCTTCGCTCAAGCGGCTCCAGCTCGACTGGGTGGACCTGTTCTACGCCCATCGGCCCGACCCGAACACGCCCACCGACGAGGTCATGGACGCGCTGGACCAGGCCGTCCGCTCGGGCAAGGCCGTCTACGCGGGTCTGAGCAACCACGGGGCCGACGACATCCGGGCCAAGGTGGCCCACGCGGTGGCCTATCACACGGCCAGGCCGATCATCAGCCAGAGCGCCTACAACATGCTCGATCGGCACGTCGAGGACGGCATCTTGCAGGCCTGCGCCGAGTGCGGCATGGGGCTGATCGCGTTCGTGCCCCTGGCCCAGGGGATGCTCACCGATAAGTACCTGTCGAAGACCGCGCCGAAGGACTCGCGCCTGGCCCGCAGCATCGACGAATGCGCGAAGCGGCTGGAGAAGCGCGAGCGCATCGGGCAGGTGCGGAAGCTCGACGAGATCGCCCGGCGGCGCGGCCAGACCCTGGCCCAGATGGCCATCGTGTGGCTGTTGCGCCGCCCGGAGGTCGTCTCGGTGCTCATCGGCGCCAGCCGGCCCGAGCAGATCGAGGAGAACGTCGCCGCCCTCAGGAACCGCGTCTTCGACGCCGGCGAACTGGCCGAGATCGACGCGATCCTCGCGGGCTGAGACTTCCCCGCCGTCGTACCCGCGTCATCGCAGGCGGAACGCGATCCTCCGGTCGCTCGCGGCCGCGGTCGTACGGTCATACGAGTGATTCGGAATGGATATTTGACGACCTTCCGCGGCAATGCCATGATCAGAGGCATGGTCTACACCGGTTCGTCAGTCCTGGCGGAACGGCTGGCGGAGCTGTTCGCTCTGGAGGGTTTGGTCGTGCGCGAACATCTCCAGCAGGACAAGGAAGCCGCTCTCTATGCCGTCGCGAGGGTGTTCTCCGACTTCGGAGTTCCCTTTGTGATCTCGGGGGGATCGCGGTCCAGCTTTACGTGCAGGCCGACGAGGTACGTTCAACCGGCGACGTGGACGTCGTGTCGCTCCGCACCGCGTTCAAGCCCCTCAAGGACGCGGCGCCTTGGGCCCGATACGGCTTCGAATTCGTATTCGACCGCCGGCGGTACGTGAAATTGAGGCACGTCGAAGGACAGGTCGACGTGGACATCAATCTGGCCACGCGCGTCGCGCGATTGTTGTCGGAGCCGACGACGGTTGATCTGCGCGACCTGGCGGTTCCCTTTACGTCTCCGGCCGCGATTGCCTTTGCCAAACTGAGAACGCAACGGCAGGACTGGACTCATGATCCGGCAAGGCGTCTGCAGGATCGCGCCGACCTCATCCGGCTGGTCCGCAACCATCCCCAGATTGTCGAACGTATGCGCCACGACGAAGGCGTCACCGATGAAATGCGCTCCGTCCTCGCGGACGTGGCCCGTGTCGCCGCCGCGGGCGCCCGACGACGGGGGTCCGGGGAACGGGGATCGGGAGCACCGCAGACGGGAAGCGGCGAAGGCAGCGCCCCGCCGTGAGTGCGGGCCGTGGCGGGGCATGGGGAACCCTTCGAGCGGCACTCACCACCGGTGGGCGCGGAATCGCCATCCCGCCGATTCAAGCACCCGTGCCGCGAACCGTTGGGATGACGGGCTGAACCTGTCTTGCCTGGTCGTCGCTATCTTCCCGTCCGTTTCGTTTCCATCGGCTCCGCGCGGGCGATTTCATTCCCACATCACCTCGCGGGCGTCGAAGGCCGGCCCGTCGGTGCAGCACAGCCGATAGCGCCAGCCGTCCTCGGCGGCGGGGTCATGCACCTTCACCACGCATGACTGGCACGTGCCCATGCCGCAGGCCATCACGCGCTCCAGGCACACCTGGGTGGGGATGCCGCGCTCCAGGCCGATCCGCGCCACTGCCCGCATCATCGGGTCCGGCCCGCAGGAATAGAGGGCCGATGAGGGGACGTCGCCCTCATGCCGGCTCAGATAGCGCTCGAGGGCGTCCGGCACCCGTCCGGCCAGACCCAGCGATCCGTCGTCGGTGCTGACCACCACGGGCACGCCGAAGGGCGCGAACTCGGCGAAGGCCGGCGAGCCCTCCTCGCCGGAGACGGCCACGCCCTCGAGGCGCGTGAGGGGCAGCAGCTCGGCCGTGCGCGCTCCGCAGAACGCGATCACGCGATGCCCGCGGGCCGCGAGCGTCTCGGCCAGCCAGATCAACGGCGGCAAGCCGATACCCCCGCCGGCCAGCAGTGCCGTGGTCCGTCGGGGGTGGACGGCGAAGGGCGTGCCCAGCGGCCCGAGCACGCTGACCTCCCGCCCCGGCTCCAGGCGGGACAGCCAGCGCGTGCCCGGCCCGATGGCCCGGTGCAGAATGTCCATCTCGCAACGGTTGCCGCTTCGCCGAAGTCCTCCGATGCTGAACGGCCGGCGAATGAAGGGGCCCTGCGTCCAGCCCCATTCGCCCGGCTCGGCGCAGAGTATCTGCACGAACTGTCCCGGCTGCGCCGGGGGAAAGCCCTCTGCCTCGAGTACCAGCCGCCAGTGCTCGCGGCAGATGGGCTCGTTTCGCGCCACGCGCGTCAGGAAGACGCCGCGTTGCCGCTCCGATTCCGCGCCGGGCATCAGGCCGCCCTCCCGCCTGAGCCGCGCGGCAGGGGTCTGACCGGCACGGACGCGCCGGCCCCCGGCCGGGTCGTCGCCGCGGGCCAGCCCCGCAGGGTCTTGCCCGCGTGATCCTTGACCCGCGCGGACCGGTCCTGACTCAGCTCCGCCACCCGCTCGCGCAGCACGGGCAGGCCCAGCGCCCTGGCCGCATCCATCGTCACCACGAGATACTCATCCACCTGCACGGCGGTGAGCCCCCGCGCGGCCGTCGGCTTTTCGCCCGGCTCGGGCTTGACCACCACCGCCTCCCAATAAGCCCGCGAAAGCATGTCGGTCAGCAGCGGCACCGCGGCGGAGTCCTTCAGCCGCGCCAAAGCCAGGGCCGCGTTCCACTGCACCTCGCGGTCGTCGCTGTGGAAGGCCCGCCGAAGGGCCTTGAGGGCCGGCTCGTCGCCTTCCTCGGCCAGCGCTCCCACCGCCAGCGTGGCATAGAGCCTCAACACGGGGTCGGCCGCCTCCAGCAGGCCGGCGACCTGCGGCCAGGCCCGCCGGGCCGCGGGCAGGTCTTTCATCACCATCAGCGCCGCCAGCGCGTCGCGGCGGAGGGCCAACGGCTGCTGGTCGTCGGTCGCGTAGGCGACGGCCACCGGCACCGTCGCCGGCTCGCCCAGCCGCGCCGCCGCCGACAGCAGGAAGCGGAGCATCTCCGCGCCCGTTTCACCCGCCCGGTCATGCGACTTCTTCTCCAGGATCGCGAGGATACGGGCGCCCAAGGCGACGCGCTGATCGACGGACAGCCGCTGACCCTCCCGGCCCTCCAGCCGCCGGGCCAGCTCCATCGCCGCCTGCCACACCTCGCGGTCCTTGGGCATCAGGGCCACGTCCAGGACTTTTTCGCCGCTGCCGGCCTCGATCCGGGCCAGCAGCCGGTCGAGACCCTCCTCGCGTTCGCCGGAGATGAATCCGAACAGCAGCCAGACGGCCAGCGAACAGCCCACGATCATCACCACGATCAGCAAAGGCACGACGAACAGGCGGGCCATCAGCCGCGGCGTCATCGGCTCGGCCGAAGCGTCATTCTCAAGCCGCCGGTCATGGTCAGCCTCCGGCTCCGGCACAACCTGGGGTTTCTCGATCGTCAACGCCTTCTCCGAATCGCCCGGCGGCGGGCGGCGCTCATCATACAAGTCGATATCGTGATACGTAATTCTCGTGCCCGCCGCCCTCCGGCCGGGTCACGGCGGGCGCGTCGATCGGCGACGCTGACACGGCGGACGATGGGCGGTGCCCGCCTACCCGATGCGGCCGAACACCACGCCGGCGTATCCGACCGCGTCTTCCATCTCGCCGCCCCGGCCGGGGCATACCTCGCTGCTGTTGGTATGACGGAGCAGATGCCCCCGGTCGGCCCCGGCGGTCCGGCAAGCGGCGATGACGGCGGCGATCGCCCCCGCCCCGCAGGCGTTGCGGCTCCGGGCGGCCTCGACCACGACCTCATCCGCCTTCAGGTTCACCATCAGCTCGATCATCCGCCGGTCGTTGACGTCCCGGGCCCAGGCCAGGCCCTCGGCCCCCGAACCGCGCGGCAGGAAGCCGTACCGCGGCCCGTAGTGGGTCAGGTCCGTCGAGCCCAGGAAGCGCACCTGCCGGCCCAGGCGGGCGGCCGCCTCGGCCACCGCGGCCCCCACCCGCGGCGCCGCCGGCGAAGGCGGAACCATGATCGGAAGCAGCCGGGCCTTCGGCGCGGCGTACTGAATGAACGGCACCTCGACCTCGATCGAGTGCTCGGCCCGATGCGCTTCCGGGTCTTCGACGATCAGGTTCGACCGCTCCGTGCAGGCCGCGGCCAGCTCTTCATCAATGAGAATATCGCCCAGCGGTTCATTCCAGCCGCCCCGTCCGTACACCGCCGCGGCGGGGCCCATCCGCCGGTGAACCGCCCCGAAGACGACAAAGGTCTCGACGGTCGGATCCCGGGCCAGCAGCTCGACGACCTGCCCGGCCACGGCTCCGCTGAACATCCACCCGGCGTGCGGAGCGATGCCGCCCGTGGCCTGAAACCCCGGCGGCGGGGGCGTGCCGGCGGTACGGGCCTCGGCCAGGCACTGCTCGATCTGTAAGCGGCACTGCTTGGCCGATGCGGGATAAAACAGGCCGGCCACCGCCGGGCTTCGCAGCATCATGGCCCGCGCTCCGCTCACGGCTCCAACCCACCTACGCCCCGCCGATCGTCCCGTGGGGTTCACTCCCCCGGGTACCTTCATTATCCGGTTCCACGGCAGCTTCGGCAACTTCGGGCGTTCATGGGGCCTCGACGGTTCCAGCCCTGCGTCGAAGCCTCAAGCCGTCGTCCGGCGCCGGGCCGGCGCCCACGTGAACGAGGCTCCCGGCGATGGACCGCGCAATCCCGCAGATTGAGGTTGATCAGGTTCTGGTAAGGCAGCCCCGTCTTTGCGGCCAGGGACTTGAAAGAGGCCACCGTGTGCCGGTCCAGCCCGATCGTGACCGGGCGCGCTTGAGACTCGCCGCAAAGGGGTTCCGGCGCCCTCTCATCTTCGAGCAATCGTAACGCGGTCCGATGGGTTTGTTCTCCAGTATTCCTGGCGCTCGCTGTTGTTCGCCCGCCGCGCGGAGATGATTCTCACCAAGCGGTCGTCCGCCCGTCAAAGGATACGCCTTGCTCACGGAGATTGACCCGGTTCTGTCTGGGCAAGCGGAGACGATCCATGCGTACAGGGAACGTACGAGGCGCCCGTTGGTCGACAACGGAAGAAGCGGCGACACGGATGGATCACTTGCCGGTCGTCTTCGCCCGCCGGGGGTAGATCTCGGCGTGGACCTTCCGGGCGGCCTCGACCATCTCAGGATAGGGCGTGTCGGTGACGCTGATGAAACCGATGTTGTAATTCTCGCCGTCGAAGTAGCGGCCGGTGAGGGGCTGATCGACGTACTGGAACCAGTGGCAGCCGACGAAGTTGGGATGGTCGGCCACGCTGCGCAGGTAATCGACGTACATGTCGGCCCGGGCCCGCTGGTCGGCGGCGGCCACCAGCCCGGCGTGGAACATGCCGCGGTCCAGGGCCCCGAAGTGGAACTCGCCGATGATGCAGGGTTTGTCCACCAGCCTGATGGCCGGATACTTCTCGGGGTCCAGGCGCGGCTGGTAGATGTTGAAGCTGACCACGTCGGCGACCTCGTTGGCGGCGGCGACGGCCTCGGGCGTGTGCCACGCGAAGCGGCAGCCCAGGTAGAGATGATCCGGGTCGGCCTTGCGGATCTCCTCGCGGACCACCTCGAAGTATTTCCGGGCGAAGACCTTCACGAAGCCGATCAGGTCGGCCTTCATCCCCGCCGAGAGGGGCCCGGCGGGCTTGAACGGCTCCTGAAGGGCCTCCCAGCCGGCCAGGCTCGTGCCCCAGGCGGCGTTGAGGGCGGCGATCGAGGCGTATCGGCTCTTGAAGTGCTCGAGGAGGGCTTTTTTGGCGGGGGACGTGCCGGGTTTGGCCAGCGTGCCCAGGGCCAGGCCGGCGCGTTTGGCGTCGTCGCCCCAGCCGCCCCAGCTCAACTCGTTGTCCACGAACCAGCCGACGCACCAGGGGTCGGCCTTGACCTTCTCGGCCACCGGCCGGATCGCCCGGGCGGCGTGGGCGCGGAAACGCGGATCGAACGGGTCGTGCATCTGGCCCCAATAGTCGTCTCCGCCGCTGACGTATTCGTGATCCCCCGATATATGCACGGTGGCCACGTAGGGCACCTGGCCGTTGCGGTACAGTTGCTGATCCGACCAGTTGGCGATGGTGTTGAAGCCCCAGGAGCGCAAGCGGGCCAGCGTCACCGCGTGGAACTCCTTGCCATAATCGTTACCGTACTTGCGCTGAAGGTTGCAGGTCAGGAAGTTGAAGGTCTCGCCGGACCGTACCGGTCCGCGGATGACGAAACCGGCTCGTCCGGCGTGGCGGGCCAGGGGATCGTCCTTGGCCGGCAGCCACGCGAACATGTTCTCGCGCCCGGTGGTCATGGTCGGATCGCCGAAGTTGACGCAGTCCATGCCGGCCGAGAAGAACAGGTGGCCGTCGGGTGTAATGAGCCACCAGGTGCCGTTCACCTTCTCGGTTCGGAAGAAGCCGGTGGCCTTCCGCGGCGGCGCGCCGGTCCAGCCGCCGAAACGGTCGCGGTCGGGCAGTTGGGGATGAGCCTTGAGGTCGGCCTCCTCGGCGGCCCGTCGGCGGGCGAATTCCTCGGCGGAATGGACCTTGCCCGGCCAGTCGTCGCCCGCGTACTGGCCGTATGCATCCACGATCCCGTCGAGCGACAGCTTCCAGGGCACCACCCGGACGTGATCCAGAATGAGCACGGCCGGCGGCTTGGGCCGATGCAGGAACACCTGCCACGCGACGACGTGGGACAGCTCCAGCCGATGGGTCGTGAAGGGCCGGAGGGCGTGCAGCCCCTTGTCGATCGGCGGCAGGCCGCGAAGCCCGTAGGTCATGGGATCGACGGGGGGTACCAGGGGCAGCGCCACCGCCAGCGTCTGGCCCGGCCCGACGGTCACCTCGCCCTGCACGCAGTAGCGGGCCCCGTCGGCCCGCGGGTCGTCATCGACGCGGATGCCGGCCTTGAGCGGTTCGGAGCCGGGGTTGGTGATGTCCACCGCCAGCGCTCCCAGGCCGGAGAAGTCCCACGGACTGGCGGCGACCATCTGCACGCTCGCGTACTCGGCCTCCAGGAAGGTCACTTCAAGGGCCTGCCGCCCGTCGGTGGCGCGGTCGGTCACGGCCTTGAGCCGCGTTCCGTGGGCCTTGAGGGCGGCGACGTCGGCCGGAGACTCGAACGAGGTGAGGACGCGCGGAGCCGGCTCCGCAAGCATGGCCGAGGCCAGCAGGATCAGGATGGCGTTCATGGATGTGTCACTCCGAAGTCGTAGGACAGCGGCGGACCCGTTCCCGTAACGGCAGGGGCCGGCAGAAGCGCGCTGAACGGCCCCCGGCGACCCAGCCGCGGTAGCGGGCCAGGTGGGATTGAGTGTTCGTTCTCCACCGGGGGGCCGGCGCTG
This sequence comes from Phycisphaerae bacterium, assembly GCA_039961895.1. Lineage (GTDB taxonomy): Bacteria > Planctomycetota > Phycisphaerae > UBA1845 > PWPN01 > JAAXZI01. Next base: position 15,682 of record JABRVU010000204.1, read on the forward strand.
AGACCACCTGGTCTCAGCACTTCTGGATGTCTTCCCCGATCGGCCGACTGCTGCGGCCGGCAAAGGGCCGGTCCGATTCCCAGCCGGTCAGAATTGGGCGATCTGCTCGAACCACCCGACCTTGGGCAGCGTGCCGACCAGCGGGCCGACGTACTCGCGGAAGCTGTTGAGCACGTTGTTGCCGGCCGGGTCGATGTACTCGTCGGGAACGAACTTGGTCTTGGGCGGCTTTTCGGGGGCCACCTGTTCGAGCGGAACCAGCTTGGTGCCCACCGTGTAGGTGGTGCTGGGCATGCGCACCAAGGCCACGCTGCCGGCCGGCGTGTCGTCCAGCGAGCAGGACACCGCGACCTGCCCGACCAGGCGGGCCTCCCAGGCGTCCACCTCGCTCTCATAGCCGGGGAAGCTGCGTTGCAGATACCCGAAGGTGTCCGCCCGCACGCGGGTGATCTTCTCGCAGCGGTGGCGCAGCGTGCCGGCCAGGTAATCGGAGAGCGACCCGGCCCCGGCCGAAAGCTGGATGTTCCCGAAGGCGTCCCGGGTCAGGTTCTCCTGCCGGAGCACCGAGACCTTCTCGGCCCAGAGCTTGCCGTCCTTGTCCACGATGCCTTCCGAAATGGCGATGACGCAGCGGCCCAGCGCGTCGAAGACCTTCTCGACGTCGGCGACGAATTTGTCCATGTCGAAGGGCCGTTCTGGCAGATAGACCAGGTGCGGCCCGTCGTCGTGGCGCTGGCGGGCCAGGATGCTGGCCGCGGTCAGGAAGCCGGCGTTGCGCCCCATGATGATGTTGATCTTGACCCCCTTGAGGGCCCGGTTGTCCAGGTCGTCGCCGATGAAGGCCGAGGCCACGAACTTGGCGGCACTGCCGTAGCCGGGACAATGGTCGGTCACCAGCAGGTCGTTGTCGATGGTCTTGGGGATGTGGATCACGCGCAGCTCGTACTTTTCGTCGGCGGCCATCTTATGGATGATGTTGGCGGTCTCGGCCGAGTCGTTGCCCCCGATGTAGAAGAAGTAGCGGACGTCGTGCTTGCGGAAGACGTTGAAAATCCGCTCGCAATAGGTCTTGTCCGGGCGGTCGCGGGTGGCGCCCAGGGCGGCGGCGGGCGTGCGGGCGACCAGCTCGAGCATGGCCGTCGGCTGGCGCTTCAGGTCGTAGAACTCCTCGTTGACGATGCCCTTGACCCCGTGGCGGGCCCCCAGCAGGCGCTGAATGTGGGGAAACTTCTGGGCCTCTTCGATCACGCCGACCAGCGACTGATTGATGACCGCGGTCGGACCGCCGGCCTGCCCGACCACCGCGTTACCGGATTTCGCAAACGGCATAGGTGTACCTCATGTGAATCGCGCGAAACGCATCCGACTTCCGGGGGGCGGTCCCACCGCCGCAGCGCGATACGCGCCTCCGACCCCGGACACGGCTGACGGGGTTCGCGACCCCTGGCGAAGGGCACCCGACCCGGGAGGCCGGCCGCCGCCCCGCACCATCACCCCCGGTGAGCCCGCCGCGAGTCTGGGTGCGCAAAGAGATTCTACCAGTTGCGGCCGATGAATCCAGTGTCCACGTCGCCCTCCTGGAAGCGGTTGTGGGCCATGATTTCGCGGTGCAGGGGGATGGTCGTCCGGATCGGTTCGATGACGAACTCCTCGAGACAGCGGGCCATGCAGGCGATGGCCTCGGCCCGGGTGGCGCGGTGCACGATCAGCTTGGCGATCATCGAATCGTAGCGCGGGCTGACGGTCATGCCCGCGTGGGCGAAGGTGTCGAGACGCACCCCGAAGCCGCCCGGGGCGCGAAAATCGAGTATTTTCCCCGGGCAGGGGCGGAAGTCGTTGGCCGGGTCCTCGGCGTTGATGCGGCATTCGATGGCCGCCCCGCGCTGGCGGATGTCGCGCTGGCGGAGCTTGAGGGGCTCGCCGGCGGCGATCCTGATCTGAAGCTGCACGATGTCGATGCCCGTGACCAGCTCGGTGACGGGGTGCTCGACCTGGATGCGGGTGTTCATCTCCAGCAGGTAGAACCGCTTGCGCTTGTCCACCAGGAACTCGACGGTGCCGGCGTTGTAATAGCCGGCGGCCTTGGCCAGCCGGACCGCGGCCTTGCAGAGCTCCTCGCGGGTGGCGTCGTCGAGCCCCGGACTGGGCGATTCCTCGACCAGCTTCTGATGGCGGCGCTGCATGGAACAGTCGCGCTCGTAGAGGTGCACGACGTTGCCGGAGCGGTCACCGAGCACCTGCACCTCGACGTGGCGGGCGTGCTCGATGGCCTTCTCGAGGTAAACGGAACCGTCCTTGAAGGCGGCCTGGGCCTCGGCGCGGGCGGCGGGCAGGCTGTGACGCAGGGTGGCCTCGTTGTGGACCAGGCGAATGCCCCGCCCGCCCCCGCCGGCCGCCGCCTTGATCATCACCGGGTAGCCCACCTCGCCGGCCCACCTGGCCGCCTCGTTGTCGTCCTCCACCGGCCCCTCGGTCCAGGGGATGTTGGGCACCTTGACCTTCTTGGCCAGCTTTTTCGCGGCGATCTTATCGCCCAGCAGGCGCATGGAATCCGAGCTGGGGCCGATGAACTCGATCTTGGACTCGCGGCAGGCGTCGGCGAAGTGGGCGTTCTCCGCCAGGAAGCCGTAACCGGGGTGAATGGCATCGACG
>JABRVU010000205.1:0-1853 GCA_039961895.1 Phycisphaerae bacterium
GGGCGGCCCTGCGCGCCGGGCAGGTCTTCGTGCCGTGCCTGCTGCTGCTGATCGCCGGGGCGGCCCTGGGCTTTCTGATCTACAATTTTCCGCCGGCCTCGATCTTCATGGGCGACGCGGGCAGTCTGGTGCTCGGCTACCTGCTGGCGGTGGGCACGGTGCTGACCACGTTCAAAGACCCGCATCAGCAGGTCCGGCCGTTCGGCGTGCTGGTGCCGCTGCTGGTGTTCGCGGTGCCGCTCTATGACCAGGTCAGCGTGATCGTCCGGCGGGTGCGCGCGGGTGTCAGCATCTTTCGAGGCGACCGGCGGCACTTCTCGCACCGGCTGGTGAAGCTGGGGATGCGCCCGACCTCGGCGGTGCTGACGATCTACCTGGCCACGCTGGCCACCGGGCTGCCGGCGGTTCTGGTGCCCGGGCTGGAGTGGCCCGAAGCCTTGCTCGTCCTCGGCCAATGCGCGGCCGTGGTGGCCATCATCGCCATCCTGGAAGCCCGCGATGAAGTCTAGACCGATGCTGCTCACGGCCGGCGGCTCACCCGCGCCCGGGTCGGGGGGGAGCGGTCTCCGGCCTGGGCCGGTGGCGGGGCCGACCGCGGCGCGTATCGGCGCGGGGCTCGAAGGCGCGGCGTTCCTGGTGCTGCTGCTTGTGACGGCCATGCGCCCGCTGCTGGCCGAGACCTACGAGTCCTCGGCTCCGCTCTTTGCCGGGGCCTTGGCCGACCTGAAGTCGCCGACGCCGGCGACGACCGCCGGATTCGATCTCGCCATCTGGTTATCCGCCGTGGCCGCGACGCTGGCGCGGCTGCTGCATCGGCGGCGCTGGCGGCCGACGGGGCTGGAGCTCGGGCTGGCGTTCGCGCTCCTCGCGGCGATCATTTCGACCTGGACGGCCGGCAACAAGCGGCTGGCCATCAACGCCTCGGTCGACTGGTTGTCGGCCGGCGCGCTGGTCATCGTGCTGGCCAACCTGTGCCGTGACCGGAGAAGGACGGGCCTGGTCCTGGCGGCCATCATCGCGTCGGGTCTGGCGTCGGCGGCCGCGTCCGTCTTGCAGGTCACGGTCGATTTCGAGCGCACCCGGGAAGAATACGAACGCAACAAGGCCGACCTGTGGAAGGACCGTGCTCCCGACGATCCGCACATCCAGCTCTATGAGCGCCGTCTGCGGGCCAACGAGGCCACCGCCTTTCTCTCGCACAGCAACGTCGCCGGTTCGCTGTTTCTGCTGGCGGGTTTCGCGGCGCTGGCCGCCGGTGGAATGGCGGGCCAGCGGCCGATCCGATGGTTGGCCTATGCGGCGGGCGCGGCCTTGCTGGCCGTCATCCCGCTGACCGGCAGCAAGGGAGCGCTGCTGGCCTCCTTGGCCGGCGTGGTGCTGATGGCCGGCCTGTTCGCCGCTCGCCGGTGGCCGGCCCGGTATCCGCGCGGGGCGTTCGCGGCACTGGCGGCCGCGACGGCGGGAATGGCGGGTCTGGCCGTCCTGCTCGCGCGGGCTCGCGGCGGACTGCCGGGCGCGTCGCTGGACTTCCGCTGGAACTACTGGGAGGTCACCGCCCGCATCGCCCGCGACCATCTCTGGACCGGCGTCGGAGCCCTGAACTTCGACCGGGCTTATCTGGCCTGTAAACCCATCGCTTTTCCCGAAGAGATCAAAGACCCGCACAACTTCCTCCTCTCGGTGCTCGTCCAATGGGGCCTGCCGGGGTTGATCGGGCTGCTGCTGGCATTGTCGGGCGGCGCCTGGGTGGCCTGGCGGCGCTGGGTCGGGGAATTGCGGATGGCGGATCGCGGATCGCGGACTGAAGGGGATCCGTGCCCCGCTGTCGGCAAGACTCGACGGGCTGACACCAC
>JABRVU010000206.1:0-1384 GCA_039961895.1 Phycisphaerae bacterium
GCCGATGAATTCCTGAAGAGCTTTCCCAAGAGCGAGGATGCCGCCGCGGTCCGCAAGATGAAGCTGGCCGCCCTGGCCCAGGCCGGGCGGGCCGACCAGGCCCGGAAGGAATGGGAGGCCTTCCTCAACGAGAACAGGCCCGAGGCGATGGGTCACGTGCTGGACGCCGGGTTCCAGATCGCCGAATCGTATCTCGACCTGGGCGACCTGAAAACGCCGGACCTCATCTATGCGGTCATCCGCGATCGGCTGGCCAACGCCGTGCCCGACGCGCAGGAACGCGCCGAGGTCAGCCGCCAGATCCGCGAGATCGTCGGCATGCGGACGGAAATGCTCACCGTCTCGCGGACCTGGGTGGGCAAGAAACCCCCGCCGATCGTGGGCAAGACGCTGGACGGCAAGGCCGTCGATCTGAACGCCTATCAGGGCAAGGTGGTCTTGCTGGACTTCTGGGCGACCTGGTGCCAGCCCTGCGTGGCCGCTCTGCCCGAGCTCGCGGCCCTCTATCGCAAGCATCACCCCAAGGGCTTCGAGGTGATCGGCATCAGCCTGGACGTCCAGGAGCAGGCCCTGCGGCAGTTTCTGGTGCAGCAGAAGCTTGACTGGCCGCAGGTCTGGGACAACCAGGGCAACGCCGGCGCCGGCCAGAACCCCTTCAGCGGCCCGAATACGATCCGCTACCAGCTTTCGGCCATTCCGGCGACGTTCCTGATCGACCGCGACGGGAAGATCGTGCGCTTCGGCGCCTCCGGGCGGGCGCTGGAACAGGCCGTTCCCCGCCTGCTGGCCAGACCCGCCACGCAACCGGCAGGCAAAGGCACACCCTGATGAATCCCATGCACCGGGCGGAGAGACGTGTTTCGAGCCGTTCGCCGGCCGGCGGGATGTGACTCGCCTGGGGCGGACGCGGCAGCGTGTTCGACGCCGTGGTGGAACCCGGCCGGGAATCGGCATTGATCGGTCCATCATCCTCGATGCCCTGGACCTGGTTGTCGATGGCGGGGCCCGAGGCTTGATGCCCCGCGACGCGCCCATGATCACCTCGGTCATCGAATGGAACCATTTCATGGACAGATCGAGTCATTCGTCGAAGCCGCTTGCCTTCCATCCGCTTACCCCGGAACGCTGGGCGGATCTTGAGCGTCTGTTCGGGCAGCGCGGGGCCTGCGGGGGCTGCTGGTGCATGTTCTGGCGCTTGGCGCGAACGGAGTTCCAGCGACGCAAGGGCCCGGGCAACCGCCGGGCCCTGAAAGCCCTGGTCGAGTCCGGGCGGGTGCCGGGCATACTGGCCTATCAGGGGACCGAGCCGGTGGGCTGGTGCGCGGTGGCCCCGCGGTCGGAATACCCCGCGTTGTCGCGCTCGCGGGTGCTCAAGCCGGTGGAC
>JABRVU010000207.1:0-2448 GCA_039961895.1 Phycisphaerae bacterium
GGTGGGCTCGGCCCGGCTCAACGTCGGCGAGGTGGCCGTCGACCAGCTCATCCGCAAGGTGGTCCAGGACATGCAGGGCAACGCCGACGCCAAGCAGCTCGAGTTGATCCTGAGCCTGCCGGCCAAGATGCCCAGGGTCCGCGGGGACCGCGACCGGCTGGCCGTGGTCCTCATCAACCTGGTCGGCAACGCCATCAAGTATACGCCCTCGGGCGGGCGGGTGGAGATCAGCTGCGCGCCCGAGCACGAACGGCTGCGCATCAACGTGACCGACACCGGCATCGGCATCGCCCCCGAGCACCAGGAAAAGATCTTCGACAAGTTCTACCGGGTCAGCGACGAGAAAGTGCAGGGCATTCCCGGGACCGGGCTGGGGCTGTCGATCGTCAAGGAGACGGTCCGGCTGCACGGGGGTGCGATATTCGTGACGTCAACTCCGGGCAAGGGCTCGACTTTTTCGCTGGTTCTGCCCGCGTTGCCGCTGGACGGGAGCGCCCCGGCCGGCGGCCTGAACCGGGCCGGGGCCACCACGGAGAACGCCTCATGGCCACCATCCTCGTAGCCGAAGACGACAGCCACATCAGCCGGGTGATCAGCCTGTGGCTCAAGCGCCACGGGCACGAGGTCATCACCGCCGAGGACGGGGCCAAGGCCCTGGAGATCATCCGCTCGCGCCGGCCCGACCTGCTGGTGACCGACGTGAACATGCCGACCATGGACGGGCTGGACCTGTTGCAGCAGGTCCGCGCCGAGGGCCTGCTGAAGAGGCCGGCCATCGTCCTGACCTCGCGCTGCGACCAGGCCGAGATCGCCGTCCGGGTGGCCAGCCTGGGGGCGGTGGTGCATCCCAAGCCCTTCAGCCCGCTGCATCTGATGGAGGCGGTCCAGGCCTCGCTCAAGGCCGCGGCTCAGCCCGAGCCGCTGGCGACGGTGGCCGCCGAAGACCTCTTGGGGAGCCCCAGGCATGGCTGAGAGCATGGATACACTCCACGTCGAGACCGGCCGGGAGACCGGTCTGGAGCGGCTCACCCGCGAGGTCGAGGCCCTGACCCGGGAGAGCGAGAAGCTCGCCGACGAGGTCCTGCGCTGCTACGAGCAGATCAACTTCATCTTCGACGTGAGCGCCCAGATCGCCGTGCTGGAGGACGCCGACGAGGTCCGCCGCATGTTGCTGGTCAAGCTGCGGCACATGTTCGACGCCGAGTCGATCTACTACGTGACCGCCGACCGGAGCATGCTCAAGCGCGTGGGGCCCGACGAGCGGGTCAGCCGGGCCTGGGCCCGCGAGCCGGCCAAGCCCTCCGCCGCGGCCGGCGACGCCGAGGGCAAGCTGAGTTTCGACGCCATCGAACTGCCCCCCGAGTTCTCGACGGCCCTGCGGCGGCTGGAGGAACAGCGCCGCGTTTTCGTCCACGTGGACGAGGCCGGATCGGAAAGCGGGCACGGGACCTCGATGTGGGGGCCGCTCAACGACGACGAGAAGGGCTCGGCCGCCGTCGGGCTGATCCGCCGGCACAGGCCCTTCGTGGCCGGCGACATGCTGCTGCTGGATTCGGCGCTGACCTACGCCAGCCACATCCTGAGCAACCTGCGGCTGGTGGAACAGCTCAAGCGGACCAGCTTCGAGGCGGTCCGGGCCCTGGTCAACGCCATCGACCAGAAGGACGCCTATACCGCGGGCCATTCCGAGCGCGTCGGGTTCCTGGCCAAGACCACCGGGCAGCACATGGGTCTGCCCGCCCGGCAGGTTCAGGACCTTGAGTGGGCCGGGCTGCTGCACGACATCGGCAAGATCGGCATCCCCGAGGAGGTGCTCAACAAGGCCGGCAAGCTGACCTCCGAGGAGTTCGCGCTCATCAAGGGGCATCCCTCGCGGAGCTTCGAGGTGCTTCGGCCGGTGGCCTCGCTGGCCGGCCTGCTCGACGGCGTGCTCTATCACCACGAGAACCCGGACGGCAGCGGCTATCCCGAGGGCCTCAAGGGCGACCAGATCCCGCTGATGGCCCGCATCATTCACGTGGTGGACGTCTTCGACGCCCTGACCTCGACGCGCTCGTACCGCAAGGCCTTTCCGGTCGAGGAGGCCATGCAGATGATCTGGAAGGACGCGGGCACGAAGCTGGACGCGGCCATCGTGCAGGAGTTCATGGAGACCTGGGCGCTGCTGCCCAAGACCCACCCGGAGCAGTACGAGCGCTGGTACGTGCAGACCAAGGAGAGCGGAGCATGAACGGGTCGAGCCTGAACGGTGAGCGCTTGCCGATGCTGGCCGGCCTGTTGGCCGCCGCCTCCGGCGGCGCGTTGGTCTGGCACGCGTCGGCGGGAGTCATGCAGCTCGTCGGGGCGGGTCTGCTGATCGCGGGGATCGTGGTCTGCGGGGCCGCGCTGTTCGGCCAGGGCGGACGATCCGCCGCCGCGCCGTCGGCGCCCGGGCCCCTGCCTTCGGAG
>JABRVU010000208.1:0-5048 GCA_039961895.1 Phycisphaerae bacterium
AGCCAGGCCCGCGGCACCAGGCGCAGCAGGTGCAGCCGGCCGGGTTCGAGCTGGTCGTCGATGACGGCCAGGCGGGCCGCTTCGACCGGCAGCGGCACCGAGAACAGCGTTCCGCTGATCCCGCCGCGATGCTCGCAGCCGATCGCCGTCCGGCGCGAAATGCTGCCGGTAAACAGGCTGTACATCCCCTCCAGGAACCGGGCCCGATCGCCGGCCTGCCAGGCGTGAAACAGGTTCCAGCTGTAGCAGGGCTCGCAACTGGACAGCTCATGGCGCAACGACACCGGCTGATGCCAGGCCCCGTCGAGGTCATAGACGCGCGTGTTCGGCCCTTCCCGGAAGTACTCCAGGCATGAGCGCATGAGCGGGTCGCTCGCGTCCATCAATCCGGCATAGACCAGGAACAGCGGGCCGGTGTCGAGATAGAAAGGGAAGGCCAGGTCCCCGCCGCCGGGCAGGGCGGTGGGGACGTACCGTCGGCGCCGGCCGTCGGCGCCGATCCACTCGGGCATGGCCGGCTCGGCGGCGCGCAGGGCCCGCAGGAAGCTCGCCCGATAGTCGGCCGCCTCGCGGGCGAACGCTTCGGCCTGCGGATGGCCGATGTGCTTCAGCAGGCGGACGGCCGCGGCGAGGCCCTTGTAGTTCCACCCGTCGTTCCAGACCGACTGCTCCGCGACCCCGGTGTCGGTGGGCACCGCCGCCGGCAGGATGCCCGGCACGCCGCCGTGACCGCGCTCGGCCCGGAAATCGCGGATGAACGCGCAGCCCTTCAGGATCGGCTCCGTCCAGCGCTCGAGGAAACGCGGATCGTCGGTCAGCAGGCCGTGGCGGGCGGCGGCGTAGAGGATCGCGCCGTGATCGCTCAGCCAGTCGATCGACGTGAACCGCCGCGGGGTCGCGAAGTATCCCGCGTGTGGGCGGTAGGCCTTGCCCGGCGGCGTGATCGTGCCCTGTTCCTGGCGGAAGATCTCCAGGTACTTCTCGGCGGCCGGGTGATGCCCCAGCCCGTCGAGGATCATCGTGACGTTCATGGACGTGGGCGTCGCCCAGAGCTTCTCGTAATGCCACGACCCGGAAAGCAGGGCGTACTGGCCGGTCTCGGGGTGGCGCTCGGCGATGACTTCGGCGAAGCGGGGGGCATTGCGGATCACGCTGTTGACCAGGGGTTCGGGCGTGTCCACGCGGGCGGCGGTCTCGGGAACCGCCGACCAGAAGCGGTCCGCCTCGCGCAGGGCGGCCTCGCGCCCCAGGCTCAGTTCGGCCTCCGCGGCCTTCCGGTCGGCGGGCACCAGCGGCACGAGCACGTCGGTCGGCGCGCCGGGTTCGTCGGGCAGCGCGAGCTTGAGCCAGGCGTCCGGACGCGCCGGGCGCTGATCCAGAAAGGCGACCGCGGCGCCGGGTCGCGACGCGACGGCCAGGCGAACCCGCCCGGCGTCATCGAGCAGCAGATGGCGCCCGCCGTCGGCCGGTTCCAGCCGCAGGGACCGCGGATAGGCCGACCTGGCCGGGTGGGCGATGAGGTTCTTGTGCCGGTCCATCTCGAGCTGCACGTGCGGGGCATTGACGCGGATGAGCACGAACCCCCGCCCGGTCCCGCCGCCTTCGACGAAGAAGCGGATCCAGGCGAAAAGCGGCTCGTCCCCATCGGCGACCGGCCCGCCGCCGGGAAGATGAGCGAAGACCTCCTGGCGAAGCACCATGCCGTCGCCCGGGTGGCGCGTCCAGAGGACGGGCGCGGGCTGATCGTTCCAGCCCTGGTCGCCGACGCCGCCGCCGCGAAGCGGATAGGGGCGGGTGGCGGCGGTCGAAGGGGTTTCACCGTCGCGCGAGGGCAGGAAGGTCAGTTGCACGCCCTGGCCGCGCGAGGGATAGCGCACCGGCTGGGCGATGAGCGTGCCGTCGTCGAGCACGTTGAAGCGCAACGGGTGATCCTTCCAGCCGATGGGAACCCAGGTGTTCTCGACCTCGGGCCACCAGGCGGACGCGACCTCGACGCTGGGTTCGGCGGGGCCCGAGGCCGGGCCGGCCGGCGTCGCCGACCGCGACAGCGTCAGAACGATCCCGCAGATGGCGAGGCATCGAGCATGGGCACGAAAGCGATCAGGACGAGCGGCAACGTGTTTCATGACCGGCACCGTTCTGGCTCTCCGACTGCGGACCGCGGGTCCGCGTCCTACCGCGCGGCTGATGAATGCTCACCGCCTCGATTGTCACGGTTGAAGGGCCGCGGCGCGAAGCGCGCGGGTTCAGGCCTCCGTGCGGCGGAGCAGGACGATGGTGATGTCGTCGGCGTGGCGGCCGTCGGCGAAGAACGCGGTCAGCTCGTAGGTCAGGTCCTGGATGATGGAGGCCGGCGGCTGACCGAAGCTGTCGCAGACCAGCTCCAGAAACCGCCGTTCGCCGAAGCGCTCGCCCTGGGCATTGACGCAGGTGGCCACGCCGCGGGTATAAAGCACCAGCGTCTCGCCCGGCCCGAGCTGCTCGGTCCGGCCGTCGTACTGGTGGTGGCGCGACTGGCCGATCGGCGGATGGTCGCTCTGCAAGGGCCTCGGCTCGCCGCGGTTGTTGATGATGAGGGCCCCGATCTTGCCGGCCCGGCAGTAGCGGATCCTGCCCGACGGCGGGTCGATGAGCAGGCACAGGGCGTCCACCGTCGAGGGGTCGCTCTCGTCGTACATCAGCCAGTTCAGCTCTCGGGCGAAGGCGTGCGGCGGGTCGTTGTGCAGCATGGCCACCCGGAAGGTCGCGTGCAGCCGGGCCATGGACAGCGCCAGCAGAGCCCCGCTGGCGTTCACGTGCCCGACCAGGAACGAGGTGATGCCCGTGTCCGGGTGCTTCATGACGTCATAAACGTCCCCGGGCTTGTCCTGGCCGGAGCGGCTGTAGGCGGCCAGGTGCAGGTTGTCGAACTGCGGGGCGTGCCGCGGGTCGAGCTGGGCCTGGATGGTGTGGACCACGCTCACTTCGGTGGCCGATATCTCCACGTTGCGCTGGAGCCGGCCCTGCACCAGGGCGTAGAGCTTGGCGGCCACCTGGGTGGCGATGGCCGAGAGCAGGTCCAGGTCGGGAATCTGGAAGCGCTTGGCCTTGACGCGGTGATCGACGTAGATCATGCCCAGCGGCCCGCCCGGGGAGGTGAGCGGGACGGCCATGGCCGAGCCGATCTCCGGGTTGTCGCGCACCTTGCGGATGCAGATGTACTGGGCCCGCTCGACGCAACGGTACTGGAGCAGCTCCACGACCGGCGTGGGGCCGCAGGGCTGCCCGGAGGGGAGCCGCCCGGCCAGCACCTCCAGCTCGCCCTGGGGCTGCCGGCGGATGCCGATCCACGACACCCGGGCGTCGAACTGCACCAGCAGCGTGTTGAGCGTCACCTCGATCAGCTCGTGGATGTCGCGGCAATGCGATATCTCCAGGCCGATCCGCGCGACCCGCTCGAGCTGGTCCTGGGTCAGCGTGACCGGGTCGAAATGGCGTTTGACCACCGAACCGGCCGGCAGCGGGAACTCGCGGATCCTGGCCAGCTCCTCGGGCGTCAGGCGGGTGTCCTCGATGACGTGCCGTTCCAGCGTCGCGTCGAGGTAGACCTTGATCAGGTATTCGTGCAGGGCGATCTCGTCGCCGTTGCGGAGCTGGGTCCGCTCGGTGAGGCGATGGTTGTTCACCAGCACGGCGTTGTCGGGGTCCAGCGGTTCGATCATCCAGTCGCCGGACTCGGTGGGGGTGAGCAGGGCGTTGCGGGGGCTGACCCGCATGTCCGGCAGGTGGATGCCGCAGCCGGTTTCCGAGCCGATGCAGACCTCCTCATCCTCGAACGAGAGGTCGGCCAGCACCGCTTCGCCTTCCTTCACCAGCACGCGCATGACGCCGATCCGCTTTGACTTCCCCGTCGGTGCCCCGTAGATTCGGGTCCCGCGAGCCGGCGGAAACCGGATGGAATGACGGAGCTTTCAACCTTTGGCCAGCCCACGTTCACCTACCCCGTCGCCCTTTCTGCTCAGCCGGCTTGCGGCCTGTCGGGCTAAGATACAGGAGAAACACGTCGCTGGCTACCTGGTGACCAGCCGGGCGGATCAGTATTACCTCACCGGTTTCGACGGCGAAGACGGCGCCGCCCTGATCCTGCCCGAACGGGTGCATCTGCTCACCGACGGGCGATTCAAGGACGTGGTCCGCCGCGACGCGCCTTGGGCCCGGGCCTGGGTGCGGATGGGCCCGCTGGCCGAGCAGCTCGGCAGGCTGGTCCGCAAGCTCAGGCTCAAGACCGTGGGCTTTCAACCCGCCGCCCTGACGGTGGCCGCGTTGAATGATTTCCGCAAGGCCGTCCGGCCCGCGCGCCTGGTGCCCATGCCGCCGATCGTTCGCGAGCTGCGCGCGATCAAAGACCGCAGCGAGGTGTCGGCCATCGAGCGGGCCATCCGGGTGGCCGAGGAGGCCTTCGGGGCTCTGCTCCGCCGGATCAGGATCGGCTGGACCGAGCGGCGGATCGCCGCCGAACTGCTGGCGGAGATGCTCCGGCGGGGGGCCGCCGGCCCCAGCTTTCCGATCATCGTCGCCGAGGGGCCGAACAGCGCGTTGCCTCACGCCCGTCCGGGCGATCGCCGCGTCCGCGCGGGCAGCGTCCTGCTCATCGACTGGGGAGCGGTGGTCGATCACTACCGCAGCGACTTGACCCGGGTGGTCTTCATTCGTAGAATCCCGCCGCGTTTTCGGCGGATGTACGGCCAGGTGCTTGAGGCCCAGGAGGCCGCCATTCGCGCCATCCGGCCGGGCGTCCCGATGAGCGCGGTGGACGCCGCGGCCCGCCGTCGGCTTCAGAAAGCCGGCTTGGCCAGGTACTTCACCCACTCCACGGGCCACGGCCTGGGGTTGGACATCCACGAACCTCCTCGCGTGGCCGTCAAGATCGACGAGCCGCTCCAGGCCGGCATGGTCATCACCATCGAGCCGGGCGTGTATCTTCCCGGGGTGGGCGGGGTGCGGATCGAGGATGACGTGCTGGTCACGCCCCAGGGCGGCCGGGTGCTGACGCGCGTGCCCAAGAGCTT
>JABRVU010000209.1:0-1712 GCA_039961895.1 Phycisphaerae bacterium
GATCGTCGGCGGCGTCTTCATGCACCTCGATGCGGGCCCACGGACGGTTGCGGATCACGTCCGCGAAAAACGCGAACACCGGCTCGGGCCCCCGGCGATGGCCCGAAAACTGTTCGAGCGGCGTCGGGTCCAGCCCGTGCATCCGCAGCCAGTCGAGGCACCGTTTGGCCTCGTCGCGCAACAGGTCCAGCTCGGCGCTGGTGACCTGGATGGGCTGGTTCTGGTCGAGAAAGGGGATACAGGGTTCCACGAAAGCGGGGTTGAAGTTGCCCTGGCGGAGCGAAATGCCGCGGAAGACCTCCGGGTGCCGCAGGCCGGCAAAGAGGGCGACGTAACAGCCGGCCGACCAGCCGGTGATGAAGACCTGGGCATCGTCGATGGACCTGGCGGCCTTGATGGCCGAGAGCATCGAGAGGATGGCCTGTTCGTCGTCGAGCTGACGGCGGATCTGCTCGGGCGCCCCGGGCGTCAGGGCCGAGGCGGCGGTCAGCTCGGGGGCCGCGACCAGGAACCCCCTCATTTCGCCCAGGCCCTTCCATTCCTTCATCTGCAAGCCGGCCGTGTCCGCCGGCCGCGTGCCGTGGCACGTCACCACCAGCGGCCAGCGCCGGTCCTCGCGGTAGCGCGACGGCACGTACAAGAGGTACGGCCGGCCGAAACGCGGCTCGCGCAGCGTCAACAGCTCGCCCGGCGCGGGCAGGTTGCTGACCGCCGGGCAGCCCGAGCATGACAACAGGATCAGCAGCGAGATACCCGACGCGGTCCACCGCCATCGCGGGCGGCAAGCACAAAGCCGGACGACCCGGCGGCACGATTTCCCCGATGACGTCATGCGAACGGATTATCCGCCTCGGTTGCGCCGACGGCAAGCGCGATCAGATCGCGGCCTCCTGGCCCCTATTGAGACGCACCGCGTGCGATGCAGAGGGAAGGCCGGTAAGATGCCGTTCCCTTCGCGGTCGCAAGCTTCGTTTCCGGCTCGAGCGGCGGCTGAAGGGACACGAGCAGTGGGTCAGAGTGCGTACCCCAAACCACGTGGGCCGGCTTGCGGCCGGCCTGCCACCGGGTGGAAAAACCCGTTCGATCGACCGCCCCGTGTCTGATGAACCAGTCATCCTGTTCGACGACCCCGACCTGGTCGTGGTCAACAAGCCGGCGGGCGTCTTCACGGTTCCGGGCCGGCAGGGCGGCGCATCGGTCCGTGAATTGCTCGCCCGGCGGGGGATCGGGGGTGAGCTGTTCATCGTCCATCGCCTGGACCGGCAGACCAGCGGCGCGCTGCTGCTGGCCCGGACCGCCGAGGCCCATCGCGCCCTGTGCGAGCAATTCCTTCGCCGCCGGATCGAGAAGACGTACCTGGCGCTGGTTCGCGGCCGGCCCGTTCAGGACGTCGGGCTGATCGACGCCCCGCTGGCCCGCGACCCTCGAACCCCGACGCGCATGCGGATCCAGGCCCGGACGGGCAAGCCCGCTCAGACCGGCTGGGAGGTTGTCGAGCGGTTCGGCGGCATCACGCTGTTGCGCTGCCGGCCGCTGACCGGAAGGCAGCACCAGGTCCGGGTTCATCTGGCCGGCGCCGGCTGGCCGCTGCTGGTGGACGAGACCTACGGCGGGGCGGCTTCATTCTATCTGTCGAGCGTTAAATCATATTATCGCGCCGGCCGGGGGGCCGCCGAACGGCCGCTCATCGCCCGCCTGACGCTGCACGCCGA
>JABRVU010000210.1:0-4894 GCA_039961895.1 Phycisphaerae bacterium
ACCTTGGCCTTGTCGCCCAGCCTGGCCAGGATGGCGTTGAAGGCCTCGTAGCCGATGTCCTGGTGGAAGCGCTCGCGGCCGCGGAAGATCATGGTGAACTGCACCTTGTCGCCCTTGTCCAGGAAGCTGATGGCCTGGTTGAGTTTGATCTCCTGGTCGTGGGCGTCGGTCCGCGGATGCAGGCGGACCTCCTTGAGCTTCTGCTCGTGGTGCTTCTGCTTCTTCTTCTTCTGGGAGTATTTGAACTTCCCGTAGTCCATGATCCGGCAGACGGGCGGCCGCTCGGTGGGGGCGACCTCGACCAGGTCCAGGCCAACGGAACGGGCCAACCGGAGGGCCTCGTCGGTGGGGACGACGCCCATCTGGTTGTTCTCATGGTCGATCAGGCGGATCGGCGAAAGCCGGATCTGCTCGTTGCAGCGATGCATCTGGGCGATGGCACTATCCTTTCAAGAATGCGGATGGCGGGTTGCGGATTGAAACAGCGGCATCCGGACCGTTGCCGCCTTCTCTTGGCATCGCGCTGCCCGCGCTCTCCTAAGTCCACAAACCCGTGTTCCGTCGCCGCGGCCGGCCGCTGCGACACGAGCGTTGAAAACGCCCGGCACGAGTTTCCAACCCCTACGGCACCGGTCGAAGCCGGGTGCCCCACGTCGGTTCCATGAGCGACCCCGCCTTACGCCGTTCCCGCGGGGTCGAGCACGCGCTCGCGGATGTCCCTCGAACAGCGCTCGATGAACGATTCGAGCGACCAGGTGCCGAGGTTCCGCCCCTGGCGGTCGTTGACGTTGACCGTTCCGTCGGCGGCCTCTTTCTCGCCGACCACCAGAATATACGGGATTTTCTGCTTCCTGGCATTGTGTTTTTTGGGGCCGATCTTTTCGGGCGAGTTGTCCAGCCCCGCCCGGATCCCGGCCGCCGTCAGCCGCTTGTGCACCGCCTGGGCGTATCCGCCGCTCTTTTCGCTCACCGACGCGACCATGGCCTGCACGGGCGCCAGCCAGACCGGAAAAGCCCCGGCGAAGTGCTCGATCAAAATGCCCGCGAACCGCTCCAGGCTGCCGAAGGGGGCCCGATGGATCATCACCGGGCGGTGGGGCGCGTTATCCGAGCCGATGTAGGTCAGCTCGAAGCGTTCGGGGAGGTTGTAGTCCACCTGGACGGTGCCGAGCTGCCACTCGCGGCCGATACAGTCCTTGACGATGAAGTCGATCTTGGGCCCGTAGAAAGCGGCCTCGCCCACGGCCTCGGTAAATGCCATGCCGCTCCTGGCGACGGCCTGGCGGACGGCGGCCTCGGCCAGGGCCCAGTTCTCGGCGCTGCCCACGTACTTGTCGCTCTGCGCGTCGCGCAGGCTCACCCGCACGCGGTAGTCGGTGAGCCCCAGCAGGTCCAGCACCTTGCGGGTCAGGTTGACGCAGCCGGTGATCTCCTCGAGAAGCTGGTCCGGCCGGCAGAACAGGTGGGCATCGTCCTGGGTGAAACCGCGGACCCGGGTCATGCCCGACAGCTCGCCGCTCTGCTCGTAACGATAGACGGTGCCGAACTCCGCCAGCCGCACCGGCAGATCGCGGTAGCTGCGCGGCTCGGAGGCGTAGATGCGGATGTGGTGCGGGCAGTTCATGGGCTTGAGCAGGAACCCGTCATTGGATTCGAGGGCCTGCTCGATGGCCTGGATGAACCGGGCCGCGTCCTGGATGACCGGAGACTCCCCGCCGGTGAACGCGCCGACATAGGGGCCGCCGGGGCGCTCGAGCCGGCCGACCAGCTCCAGCTCGCGCTCGCCGGGCGGGGCCCCGGCCGGGCGGGCCTTGGCCGCCTGCCACAACTCGTTGAGCAGCCGCTGATCCTCGTTCTCGTACAGCGCCGGAAACTGCGAGTCCTTGTAATACGGGAAGTGCCCGCTGGTGCGATACAGGCCCAGCTTGCCGATGTGCGGCGAATACACCGGGTCGTACCCCCCCCTGGTCAGCTCCTGCTGGAGGAAGGCCTGCAACTCGGTGCGGACGATCGAGCCTTTGGGCTTCCAGAGGATCAGCCCGCTGCCGACCATCGGGTCGATGGTGAACAGCCCCAGCTCCTGGCCGAGCTTGCGGTGATCGCGTTTTCTGGCCTCCTCGAGCTGGTGAAGGTATCTGTCGAGGTCTTTGCGGGTCGGCCAGGCCGTGCCGTAAACGCGCTGGAGCTGCTTTTCGTTCTGGTCGCCGCGGTAATAGGCGCCGCTGACCTGCATGACCTTGAAGGCGCCGATCCGGCCGGTGCTGGGCAGGTGCGGGCCGCGGCAGAGATCCTCGAAATCCCGACCCGGATTCCTGCCGGTGACGTAGAAACTGATGGGGCCCTCGGCCCGCTCGGCGTTGTCGATCTTGTAACGGTTGCCCTCGCGGCGGAGCTTCTCGAAGGCCGCGTCGCGGTCCATCTCGTACCGGGTGAAGGGACGGTCCTCCCGGATGATGTCGGCCATGCGGGCTTCGATGGCCTCGAAGTCCTGCGCGGACAGCGGCCGGTCCAGGTCGATGTCGTAATAAAAGCCGTTCTCCACCGGCGGGCCGTAGACCAGCCGGGTCTGCGGGAACAGCGAACAGATGGCCTCGGCCATGACGTGGGCGGCGCTGTGGCGGAGCACGTAAAGGCTGTCCGGATCGGCCGGGTCGGCCTTGAGAATCTCGACCTTGCAGTCGTGGTCGATGGGGCGGGACAGGTCCACGATCTGGCCGTCGATCTTGCCGGCGATGGCGGCCTTGGCCAGGCCCGGACCGATCATGGCGGCCACGTCGCCGACGGTCGCGCCGGACGCGACTTGGAGGGTCTTTCCATCTGGCAGCGTTATCTGTGGCATCACACCCGCTTGAGATCGCGCCTTTTCACCCGTCAGAACCCGACTTCTTCGACCTGATAGCGGCCTTCCGCCGGCGGACCCCCACCGTCGAGAACCGGCCGTCGGTCCTGTTTTTCCAGGCCAGACGACTTGCCGGGCCACGGGGTGCGCCGTTAACGCAAGACGGCGCTGATTCCGCTGACGCGCACGCCTGCCGATCGCCGTTGGTCACGGTGAAGGGCCATGCTATGCACACGTGGGCGTCATGGAATCAGCGCCGTCGATTTCAGTAACCCAGCGGGCGTCCAGAAAACCCGAAAACCGACTGTTTGAAAGCCGGTTCACCACTCGTTACAGGACGCCCTCCTCAACGCCGGTCCCGCGGACCGGGCGGGCCAAGACGACTGACCCCTGCCGAACCTGACTCCGCAGCATTACTATATCACCCGACGCGAAGCCGTCAAGCGCGAACAGACCCACGGGTTTCAGAGGGGTCCGTGACCGTTGAGGCGCCCTTGCCGCAGGCCGAAGGGTCCGCCAGTAGCGTCCCCATCGTTCGGCCTGAGAGGGTGTGTGAGTAGCTCCGTTCTTGCCGATACGTCATGGGATTCCGGCTTGGAGGACCGCCGATGGCAAGGAGTGCCTGCCCCCGTGATCTGACGGACGCTCGGTGGAAGCGGATCGAGAAGCGAATTCCACCGGCCCGGCCGGAGGGACGTGTCCGGCCGGTGGACATGCGTGAACTGACCAACGGTATGATCTGCTGCGCGCCGGCTGTTCGTGGCGGCAGTCGCCTCACGACTTCCCGCCGTGAGGAACGGTGCACTACTACGACCGGCGTGTCCGCCTCGGCGGCGACTGGCAGAAGATTCCTGACGCCCTCCGCCACCGGGTGCGCGTGGCCGACGGACGCAAGCTCTCGCCTTCGGCGGCCATTGCGGACGGCCAGGACGTGATAACCACGAAAACGGGCCTCAGGGCTACGAAGCGGGCAAGAAAGTAAACGGCCGAAAGCGGCACCTGGTCGTGGATACCCCGGGTCTGATTCTGGCGGTGGCGGGACACACTGCGAACGTTCAAGACCGCGATGGGGCCAAGGCTGGTGTTGAGCAAGCTCCGGGGTCTGTATCCGCGGTTGAAACGCATCTGGGCCGACGGCGGCTGCGCGGGAAGCTGGTAGACTGGACCCGGCGGTTGGGCGGCCGGATACGGGAGATCGTGAAGCGCGGCGATGACGTGCCGGGCTTCGAGGTGTTGCCCAAACGCTGGATCGTGGAACGTACCTTCGGCTGGCTCGGTCGGCATCGACGCTTGAGCAGGGATGATGAAACGCTCACCGCCGGCGGCGAGGCCATGATTCATCTGGTGATGATCAACGTGATGCTGCATCGGCCCGCATCGAAATAAAACGCTTCTCACGCACCTTCTCGGGAGGGACGCCGCCTGATCGGACGCCGGTCCACAGAATGGGACGATATCTCCCCGGCGGGCTTTGCCGATGGCCCTGCGGGAGGCTTGAAGACCAGAGTGGTATAACGATAACCTGACCGACGGCCGGTGAACCGGAAGCGGGCTCTGTAGGCGTGCAATCCGCGAGGGATAACCGTTTGGGTGTGCCACGAATGATTGTGACGGGGCGGGCCTCGCGCCCCCCCTCACCCCCCACACGATTCAGAACATTCCCACCTGCCTCGAGAAAACGCAAAGCCGCAACGGCGGGAGACCTTGTGAGGCGCGTGGCCTTGAACGCCATTCCGGGTGAACCAGTACACTTTGGGCAATGGGCGTTTTCAGCGTCTGGCAGCGAATACGAATGCAACTCGGGGTTCTGCGCTCCGTCAAACCGAGGGGGAGACTCCAGGTGGCTCGCGGCGGTTCCCGAGGAGGCGAGAGGCGCGCTCAGTCGCCCCGTCGCGGCGACGGCGAGGATGCCCCCGGCGGGATGTCCCCCGACAGGGCTTTGCGGCGCAGGCGCTCGGCGACCAGCGGCGGGACCAGCCGGGCCAGCCCCTTGGGGTCCAGGAAGCCCAGCTCCACGATCTGCTTGATGTACGTGCTGCTGGTCAGCGCGAACTG
>JABRVU010000211.1:0-1932 GCA_039961895.1 Phycisphaerae bacterium
CGATGACCTTGGTGAGCCCGTCATTGCGCCCGATGGCGGTGGCCCGGCCGGAGGCGCCCCACGGAAACTTGGCGATCTCCACGGCCACGCCCTGCTGGGCGGCCTGGGTCTCGGTCAGGCCGGTCCAGGCGATCTCCGGGTCGGTGAAGACGACGGCGGGAATGGCTCGCGCGTCCTTGACGGCGCCCTTGACGCCGGCGATGACCTCGACGGCCACCTTGGCCTCGTACGAGGCCTTGTGGGCCAGCATGGGCTCGCCGGCCACGTCGCCGATCGCGTAGATGTGCTCGTCGGCCGTCCGGCAGGCGTCGTCGATCTCCACGAAGCCCCGCTGGTTGACCGCCACGCGGGTGTTTTCAAGGCCCAGGTTCCTGCTGTTGGGCGTCCGGCCGACGGATACCAGCACGCGGTCGAACTCGGTCGCGGGCGGAGCCTCTCCGCCGCCTTCGCCGGCCTTCTCGAACGTGACCCGCACGCTCTTGAGCGTGTCCTCGATCTTCACCACCCTGGTGCTCAGGTGAATGGCCTTGAACGTCTTCTTGAGGCGGTTGGCCAGGACCCGCACCAGGTCGCGGTCGGCGCCGGGCAGCAGCCCGTCGGTCATTTCCACCACGCTGACCTCGCTGCCCAGGGCCGCGTACACCGTGCCCATCTCCAGGCCGATGTAACCCCCGCCGATCACCAGCAGCGACTTGGGCACGTCGGGCAGATCCAGCGCCCCGGTCGAATCCATGACCCGCGGGCTGCCGATGTCGAACGCGGGGATGCGCGCCGGCAGCGAGCCGGTGGCCAGAATGGCGTTCCTGAACCGCAGCCGGCCCTGGTCGGGCTCGCCGGCCGGCCGACTGGACAGCAGCAGGGTTTGCGAATTCTCGAACCGGGCCCAGGCCCGGATGATCTGAACCCCGCGCGACTTGGCGAGCTGCCGGACGCCGTTGGCGTTCTTGGCGATGACATCGTTCTTCCACTTGCGAAGGGCGTCGAGGTCGATCCTGGGTTCGCCGAAGGTCAGGCCCATTGCGGCGGCCTCGCGGGCCTCGGCGATGAGCCGGGCCGCGTGCAGCAACGTCTTCGAGGGGATGCACCCGCGGTTGAGGCACACGCCGCCGGGATTGGCGTCGGCGTCCACCATCACGGTCTTGATGCCGTGGTCGGCGGCGGCGAAAGCGGCGGCATAACCGCCCGGTCCGGCCCCGATGACCACCAGCTCCGTTTCCATCGCGTTGTCTGGCATGTGTGCAGTCCGTCGTCTCGGCGATTCTTTCAAAAGTCGCTTGTAGGCCGCGGGCTTTCAGACCGCGCGGCGCGGCCGCGTGGTCGAACGACTCCGCGCCGCGGCTCAGCCTTCCAGCAGCAGCAGCTCCGGGTCCTCGAGCAGGGCCGCGATCCGCCGGCAGAAGCGGGCCCCGTCGGCCCCGTTGATGACCCGATGATCGTAGGACAGCGACAAGGGCATCATCAGCCGGCTGCTCAGCGCGCCGTCGCGCAGCACCGGCACCTCGCGCGAGCGGGACACGCCCAGGATCGCCACCTCCGGGTAGTTGATGATCGGCGTGAAGCCCACGCCGCCGATGCCGCCCAGGTTGGTGACCGTGAAGGTCGCGCCGCGCAGCTCCTCGAGGGTCACTTTCCGGTTCCGCGTCCGCTCGGCCAGCTCGTTCATCTCGGCCGCGATCTGAAGGATCGGCTTGGCGTCCACGTCGCGCAACACGGGCACGATCAGCCCGGCCTCGGTATCGACGGCCAGGCCGATGTGGTAATACCGTTTCAGGACCAGTTGGCCGGCCGCAAGGTCCAGCGAGGCGTTGAACTTCGGGAACTCCTTGAGGGCGATGGTCGCCGCCTTGAGCACGAACGCGGTCACGGTGAGCTTGACGTTCCGGGCCTTGTCGCTCTGCTGGAAGCGCTTGCGCAGCCCTTCCAGGGCGGTGA
>JABRVU010000212.1:0-11804 GCA_039961895.1 Phycisphaerae bacterium
CTGCACCTGACCGGCGAGCTGCGTTCGCGCCGGCAGCGCCAGGCGGCCCCGTCGATGGAAAAACTGACCGAGATCGGCAAGCGATGCAGTTACACCGAGCGCCGGGCGGAAGACGCCGAGCGCGAGCTGCGCCAGTTGAAGGTCCTGCGACTGCTCGAGTCCCGGCTGGGCGATGAGGAGCCCGGCACCGTGACCGGCGTGGCCAACATCGGCGTGTACGTGCAGCTCGACAAGTACCTGACCGACGGATTGATCCGTTTTTCCGACATGCAGGACGACTGGTGGGAGGTGGACGCTCGCGCCGGCCGGGCCATCGGAACCCGCAGCGGGCAGCGCATCGTGATCGGCGACCGGGTCAAAGTGCGTATCGCGGCGGTGGACCTGGCCGCCCGCGAACTGGATCTGGCCTTGATCGAAACGGCCGGGCGTCCGCAACGACAACCGGGCCGATCTCCCCCTACCGGCGGGAAGCCGCGCCTGCCGGCGGCGCAACGGCCGCCACGCGCTCATCGTTCCGACCGCGGCTGGTCGCATCGGAGCCGATCGCGGACTCGAACGGCGGGGCCCGCGCGCGGCCGGCGCGGTCGGCGGTGAGGACGGCGAGGGCGGGCGCGCCTGGTTTCATTCCGGCAATCTGTTAGAATCACGCCCCGTGATCAACACGGATGCGCCATCATCGACGCGGCCGGTGGTTGACGAAACCGGTTGGCCCCTGGTTTCCGTATCCATGTTCCGCTCGGATAACGATGACTTCCGCCGTCAATGTCCCAACTGCGAGAAACCAACGTGAAGCGAACCCCCCTCTTTAACTTTCACGTCGAGCAAGGCGCGAAAATGGTGGATTTCGCCGGTTGGGAGATGCCCTTGCTGTACACGGGCATCATCGAAGAGCATCTCCACACCCGTCGGGCCGCCTCGCTCTTCGACGTCTCGCACATGGGGCGGCTGGAACTTCGCGGGAAGGACGCCGAAGCGGTGCTCCAGCGCGTCTGCACCCGCCAACTGGCCGACGCCCAGCCGGGCCAGTCGCGCTACAGCCACGTCTGCAACGAACGGGGCGGCATTCTCGACGACGTGATCGTCTCACGCTACGAGGATCACTGGCTGGTGGTGTGCAACGCCTCGAATCGTGAGAAAATCGTCAACTGGCTTCTGAGGCATTCCGCCGGCCGGGACGTGACGCTGGAGGATCAGACCGAATCGACGGTCATGGTCGCATTGCAAGGGCCGGGGGTGATCCCCGCGCTGCGCGAGAAGCTGCCCCTGCCGATCGGCGATCTGAAGCGTTATCGCTTTTTATGGGGCGAGTACCTGGGCTTTTCCTACTCGATCTTTCGCAGCGGCTATACCGGCGAGGACGGGGTCGAGGTGATCGTGCCGGCCGCGGTGATGCCGCTTGTCGGCGGGTTGCTGGGAACGCTGTTGGGCGGAGAGAACGGGCTCAAACCGGCCGGACTGGGGGCCCGGGATACGCTGCGGCTCGAGGCGGCCATGCCTCTGTACGGCCACGAGTTGAACGAGGACGTGGATTCGATCACCGCCGGTCAGGCCTGGTGCGTGGACCTCAACAAGGACTTCATCGGTGCCGAACCCATGCGCAGGCTGGTCGCCTCGGGGCTGAGCCGCAAGCTGGTCGGGCTGGAGCTCGAAGGCCGTCGGATCGCCCGGCAACGGGCCTCCGTCCATTCCGGTGGCGAAGCGGTCGGCGAAGTGACCAGCGGAACGTTCTCGCCCACGCTGGGCAAGAGCATCGCCTTGGCCTTCGTGCGCGCGGACCTGGCCGAGCCGGGGACCGGGCTGGAGGTCGATCTGGGCGGCAGGCGCAGCGGCGCGACGGTCGTGAAGCTGCCTTTTTACAAGCGTTCGGCATAGGCGTCGGCGACCGGTCCCCGTGCCGGTCGAGGATGGCGACGAAGACAACCGGCCGGCGCGGGGGCCGGCCGATACCGGCAGGAGCTCGAGTCCCGTGGCATCAGCACCCGCGGATCGCAAGTACAGCCAGACGCACGAATGGTTCAAGGTCTCCGGCGACGTGGTGACCATCGGCATCACCCGCTTCGCCGCCGACGAGCTGACCGACATCACCTTCGTGGATCTGCCCAGGCCGGGCACGAAGCTGACGGCGGGCAAGCCCTTCGGCGAGATCGAGTCGGTCAAGGCCACCAGCGCCCTCTACACCGCCGTCGGCGGCGAGGTGATCGAGACCAACGCCGCCCTGGCCGACCAGCCCGAGCTGGTCAACAACAGCTCGTTCGAGGAGGGCTGGATGATCAAGGTGCGGGCCGACGACCTGGCCCCTCTCGACGACCTCATGGACGCGGCGGCCTACGACGCGATGCTTCAACGGGGTTGATCCATGCAATACATCCAACTGACGGACGGAGACGTCCGGCGCATGCTGGACGTCATTGGCGTGCGCGACACGGACGAGCTGTTTCGAGACATACCGCCGGCGGCCCGACTGAACCGTCCCTTGAACATCCCCGCCGGTTTGACCGAGCAGGAGCTGCTGGCGGACCTCAACCGCCTGGCCGCCTCCAACCATTCGTGCGAGCAGCTTACCTGCTTCCTGGGCGGCGGGATGTACGATCATTTCGTGCCCACCGTGGTGGACGCCCTGGCCGGCCAGAGCGAGTTCGTGACCGCCTACACCCCCTACCAGGCCGAGGCCTCGCAGGGCTCGTTGCAGGCCTTCTACGAGTACCAGACGCTCATCTGCCGCATCACCGGAATGGACGTCTCGAATGCTTCGCTCTACGAGGGGGCGACGGCCGCCGCCGAAGCGGTGCTGATGTCGCGGGCGATCAACCCTCAGCGCCGCCGCGTCGTGGTCTCGGCGGCCGTGCACCCGCACACCCGCGGCGTACTGGCCACGTATCTGCGCGAACTGCCCATCGATCTGACCGTGATCGAGACCGCCGGCGGGCGGACCAGCCCGGAGGACCTTCGCCGGGCGGTGAACGACGAGACCGCGTCGGTCGTGATCCAATCGCCCAACGTGTTCGGCTGCGTGGAATCGCTGGATCGGCTCAGCGCCATCGCCCACGAGGCCGGGGCCCTGGTCATTGCGTCGGTGGATCCGATCAGTTGTGCGCTGCTCAAGCGCCCCGGCGACCTGGGAGCCGACATCGTGGTGGGCGACGCCCAGCCGCTGGGCATTCCGATGTCCTACGGCGGGCCGACGGCCGGTTTCATGGCCTGCCGCAAGCCGTTCATGCGCAAGATGCCCGGACGGCTGGTCAGCGCCACCCGCGACCGCTCGGGCCGGCGCGGCTTCTGCCTGGCCCTCCAGCCGCGCGAGCAGCACATCCGCCGTGAAAAGGCCACCAGCAACATCTGCACCAACCAGGGGCTGCTGGCCTTGCGCGTGGCGATCTACCTCGGCGCCGTCGGCCGGCGCGGGCTGGCCAGGGTCGCTTCGCTGTGCCTGGACAAGGCCCATTACGCGGCCGAGCG
This sequence comes from Phycisphaerae bacterium, assembly GCA_039961895.1. Lineage (GTDB taxonomy): Bacteria > Planctomycetota > Phycisphaerae > UBA1845 > PWPN01 > JAAXZI01. The sequence continues at coordinate 3,457 of JABRVU010000212.1, forward strand.
CATCGCCGAAGTGCCCGGTTACGAGTTGCGCTTCCAGGCGCCGTTCTTCAAGGAGTTCGCGGTGCGGACGACGCGGGACGTGTCCCGCGTGCTCGAGCATTGCCGCTCGCGGGGCATCCTGGCCGGCGTGCCCCTGGGGCCGTGGTACGAGAACCTGGCCGATTGCTTCCTGGTCGCGGTCACCGAGAAGCGGACCCGCGAACAGATCGACGCCCTGGTCCAGGCGCTCGGCGAAGTGTAACGGAACAGGGGGAAAGGGGTGCCGTGCTTCCTGACGGGCGAGGGGGTGATGCCCCGGACCTCTTGCGGTCCGTCCGGGTCATGAGATGGCTTCCCGGGGGAGGTGACAAGTGGGATACGACGTCGAGCTGGTCCAAGTGTCCCCGCCGGCGGGTTTGTCTTTTCCGGTCGAGCCGGACGCGGCGAAGCGGTTGCTGGCCCAGGTGGTCCGGTTCGCGGATGACCAGGCGGTACGGGCGGCCCTGCTGGCCGTCGCCGGCTGCAAGCCGGGTCCGGGCGACAGCGTGGATTACGTCGGCGAGCGGCTCAGCTACGCGCGTTTCTCGGTCCTGGCCGACCGCGTCCACGTGGAGAACAATTGCAGCGCCAGGGAGTTGTTGAAGGTACACGAGGAGTTGTCCAAGACCCTGCCGAACCTGTGCATCCTCGACTTGCAGAGCGGACGGTTGCACGACGCGGCCAGTTTCGCGGCCTGGTGGGCCCGGCCGTTGTGACCGCCCGCCGATTGGGAGCGTACGATGGGTGACATGAACTCAATATCCGCCGCCGGTTCCGGACTGGCGCCGGCCGAAAAGCTGATCTTCGAGCAGAGCACGCCGGGGGCCTGCGCGGTCTCGCTGCCGGCCACGGACGTGCCGCCGGTCGAGCGCGAGCGGGCCATCCCGCGCGAATTGCTGGCCGAGGCCCCCCCACCGCTCCCGGAGATCGGCGAGCTGGACCTGGTCCGCCACTACACCCGCCTGGCCCACCGGCTCTTCAGCGTGGACGGCAACTTCTACCCGCTCGGCTCGTGCACCATGAAATACAACCCCCGGATCAACGAGCGCGCCGCCGCCATGCCCGGCTTCGCCGCTCTGCATCCGCTCCAGAGCGAGGCGGATACCCAGGGGCTGCTCGAAATGCTCTATCAGCTCCGCGTCTTCCTGGCCGAGATCGCCGGCCTGGCCGAGGTCACGCTCCAGCCCTGCGCCGGGGCCCACGGCGAGATGACCGGGCTGATGATCATCAACGCCTATCATCGCAGCCGCGGGCAGGAGCGCACCCGGGTGCTGGCCCCCGACACGGCCCACGGCACCAATCCGGCGAGTTGCACGGTGTGCGGGCGCTTCGCGGTGTCGGTGGCCTCGCGCGACGGGCGCGTCGACCTGGACGACCTGCGTCGGAAGGTGGACGAGCAGACCGCGGCCCTGATGATCACCAACCCCAACACGGCCGGCCTGTTCGACCCGCAGATCGCCGACATCGCCGACATTCTCCACGCCAAGGGAGCGCTGATGTACCTGGACGGGGCGAACATGAACGCCATCCTGGGCATCGCCCGGCCGGGAGACTTCGGCGTGGACGTGATGCACTACAACACGCACAAGACCTTCAGCACGCCGCACGGCTGTGGCGGACCGGGCGCCGGGCCGGTCGCGGTGCGCGACGGTTTGCAGGAGTTTCTCCCCGGCCCGCAGGTGGTCCGCAGGGCCGATGGCACCTACGGCTGGGCCTCGCCCGGGCCGCGATCCATCGGGCGGGTGCGCTCGTTCTTCGGGCAGATCGGCGTGCTGGTGCGGGCCTATGCGTACATCCGGGCCCTGGGGGCCGAGGGGCTTCGGCAGGTCAGCGAGAAGGCGGTTCTATCGGCCAACTACCTGGCCGCCCGGCTGCGCGAACACTTCCACTTTCCCTTCCCGCCCCCCTACGCCCATGAGTTCATCATGGTGCCCGAGTTGCGCGACCTGGGCGTGACCGAGCTGGACGTCGCCAAGCGGCTGATCGACTTCGGTTTCCATCCGCCGACCATGAGCTGGCCGGTGGCCCACTGCCTGATGATCGAGCCGACCGAAACCGAATCGCTGCGGACGCTCGACGAGTTCGTCGAGGCCATGCTGCGCATCGTGGACGAGGCCCGGCACAGCCCGGAAGTCCTTCATCACGCGCCCCACACCATGCCGGTGGAGCGGCTGGACGTGGTCACGGCCGATCGGCAGCCCGACTTGTGTTACCAGGAGCCCGCGCCCCCCCCACCGTCGCAACCGTCCGCGACGCCCGCGGCCCCGGCAACCGCCTGAGGGAAGGTCGAGCAGGCCGCACGGCCGTCGCACACCCTGTCACGATGCCGGACCTGGAGCCGTTCCGGCATGGTTCCGTCCTTGCGGTCGTGGGTATCGACGAGTCTAATGGGCGCGGCGTCAACCGCCGGGGCCATCGGCCGAAAAGCTGATGACGCGGCCCCGGTTTCCATAGGCGGATGTGCAGAGAACCCATCGCCGGGGCCTGTCCCGGTCAGAAAAGGAGCGACTCATGCCCAAGCATACAAGCTGGATGTACATCGTAGCGGCAGCGGCGGCGATCGCGGCCGTCAGCACGGCCTGGAACCTGGCCGCCGATCCGCCCGCCGCCGCGCCGGCCGGGGTTCCGACCCGCGTGGCGGTCGTGGACATCGTCAAGGTCTTCAACGAGTTCGACCAGATCAAGGTCCTGAATCAAAAGATGTCGGCCCTGGAGGCCGACTTGCAGGCCCAGGACCAGAAGAAAAACCAGGAGATCGAAAGCCAGCGCGGAGCGGTCAAGGCATTCTCCCCCGACAGCCCCCAGCATAAGAAGGCCAATGACGACCTCCGCACCATGCTGGTGAACTACCAGGTATGGAAGCTGGAGGCCCAGGACCGCATGAGCCAGAATCACCTGCGCTGGGTCAACCGCACCTACGAGTCGATCCGCACGCAGGTCGCCGCCGTCGCCAAGGCCAAGGGCTTTCAGGTCATCCTCACCACCCAGGAGCTGGACACCTCGATCACCGACTCGAAGGTCATGCTCAAGCAGATCATCGAGCGGAAGGTGCTCTACTTCGATCCGGTCGTGGACCTCACCGCCGACGTCCTGGCGGCCCTGAACAACGCCTTCGCCGCCGCCGGCGGAGCCAGGTCGGTCGACGTTGACAAATGACCCGTTCTCCGCGCGCGTCCTGAAGCCCGCGGGTCAGGGCGAGGTCTCGCACTTGGGGCATCGGGCCACGCGCCGCCCGCCGGCGTCGCGGCTCATGAGGTAGAGCGTGCCGCACTGATCGCATTTGATGGCCCCGGGATAGAGGGTGTCCTGCCCGCACTTGGGGCACTTGTAACCGGGGCCGTCGGCCGGAATTCGGGCGGGTTCCTTGCCGCTCGACGGCGCGGCCAGTTGCGAGGCCGGCAAGTCGCCGGAGTGGCCGCACTTGGGGTTGGCGCACAGGACGGTCTCGGTCGCCTCCTTCCCGTCAGCCGTCCCGCCGCCTCCTCCCGCGAGCGTCCACACCACCAAACCGATGGCCAGCACGGCCACGGCGCCGGCTCCGATAGCGACGTTTCGTGATCCCATGGTCTCCTTCCGCGACGAAGCAGGATGCACACACCCATGTTGCGGCCTGAGTTTACGTCGGACGAACCGGGGCGTCAAACCGCGAAAGGGCGTCGAACCGCCGCGGAGGCGGTTCCCGATTCCCGGTTCCCGCGTCCCGACCCTGGTCCGCCGGGGCCCCGCCGACCGGACGCGCCGACGGCTTGACGGCCCCGCGCCGGCGCTCTATTCTTAGGGAATGCAACAATTGCATCATGCAACTGTAAACGGCGCCACCGCGGAGGGCTGCGCCCGCGACCTGCTGGGGGGCGTGCATTACATCATGCGCTTCATCCGCGGCCAGATGCGCCGGCACCGGCGGGTGGGGCTGTCGGTGCCGCAGTTCCGGGCCCTGGTGTTCATCGACCTCAACGAGGATACGTCGCTGTCGGCCCTGGCCGAGCACGTGGGGCTTTCGCTGCCGGCCGCCTCGCGGATGGTGGACCTGCTGGTCCGCCGCGGCCTGATGCAGCGCCAGGCCCGCCCGGACAACCGCCGCTCCATCTGCCTGTCGCTGACCGCGCCCGGCAAGACCGCCCTGCGCAGGGCCTTTCAGGCCACGCAACGGGCCATGGCCCGGCGGTTCAAGGCTCTCTCCGCCCGCGACCTGGCCAGGGTCAGCGACGCGATGCACGTGCTGGCCGGCGTCTTCGGCCCCGGCCCGCCGTCGCGCGCCGCCGGCAAGATGGGAGTGTGATAGCGGGGTCGGGGTTCAGGGTTCGGGGTTCAGGGTTCGGGGTTCAGGCACGGTGCTGGAGCGGTCGCGGGCGACGGCGGATGCATTCCGCCATCCGCGGCACGAAATCCGCCATCACCCATGGAGCAGGGCTCGGCCATGAGAAAGCTGCTGGTGTTGTTGATCCTGCTGATCGCCGGAGGGGGCGGGGGCTATTGGTACTTCAACCGCGAGGGCGGACCGGGCACCCTTTTCCGCACGGCCGAAGTGCAGCGCGGAGACCTGATGGTGACCATCAGCGCGACCGGAACGGTCGAACCCGAAGAGGTCATCGACGTGGGCGCGCAGGTGCTGGGCAAGATTCAGGCCTTCGGCAAGGACCCGCGCGACAACGGCAAGGTCGTCGATTACGGCACGCCGGTGGAAGAGGGCACCGTGCTGGCCCACATCGACGATTCGCTGTATGCCGCGGACGTGGCCCAGGCCGCGGCGGCCCTGGCCGTCGCCGAGGCCAGCGTCAAACGGGCCAGGGCCGACCTCGAGCAGCTCAACGCCCGGCTCCTGCAAGCCGAGCGGAACTGGAAGCGGGCCCAGGAGCTGGGCCCTTCGCGGGCCCTGTCGGCCACCGACTACGAGTCGTACGAGGCGGCCTACGAGACGGCCAAGGCCAACGTCTCCGTCGGCCAGGCCGCCATCCTCCAGGCCGAGAGAACCGTCCAGCAGGCCACCGCCACCCTCGAGCGGGCCAACACCAACCTGGGCTATTGCACCATCCGCTCGCCCGTCAAGGGCGTGATCATCGACCGGCGGGTCAACATCGGTCAGACCGTGGTGGCCAGCCTGAACGCCCCCAGCCTGTTCCTGATCGCCAAGGATCTGCGGAAGATGCAGGTGTGGGCGGCGGTCAACGAGGCCGACATCGGCAACATCTTCCCCGGCCAGGCGGTCAGCTTCACGGTCGACGCCTACCCCGGGCTGGAGTTCCACGGCGAGGTCGGCAAGATTCGCCTCAACGCCACCATGACCCAGAACGTCGTGACCTACGTGGTGGAGATCAACACCGACAACTCCGACGGCAAGCTGTTGCCCTACCTGACGGCCAACGTGCGGTTCGAGGTGGCCCGAAGACAGAACGTGCTCATGGTGCCCAACGCGGCCCTGCGCTGGTCGCCGGCCATCGAGGACATGGCCCCGGACGTCCGGCCGACCTTGGCCGGAAACGGCCAGGGACGAGGTCCAAGAGGCGAGGGGCGCGGGATCGGCGGTGCTGGGGCGGCGACGGGTGGATCCGAGGGCGGCGGGCGCGGCGGAAGCGCGGTGCCGGCGCCGTCCGGCGGGGAAGGCCGTCCGCCCGCGACGGCACCGGCTGGCCGAGCCGGCCGAAGACGCGCCGGCTCCCGGCCGGCGACCCAGATCGCACGCCCCACCGGGCGGGTCTGGGTGCGCGACGGGAAATATGCCCGCCCCGTCACCGTCCACATCGGACACACCGACGGCACCATGACCGAGATCGAAAGCGATCGGCTGGTCGAAGGCAGCGAGGTCATCGTCGGCGTTCAGGCCAAGGGCGCCGTCGAATCGGTCAACAACCCCTTCGCGCCCCAGATCTTCGGACCGAGTCGAAGGCAGTGATGGGTTATCAGTGGTCAGCGGCTGGCATCTCGTCGTCGAAGGCGGAAGGTGCTGCGGCGCAGCGGGAAACCGGGAACTGGAAACTCCTCCGTGCCCCTGATCGAACTCGAAAACCTGACCAAGACCTATCGTATCGGCGAGATCGAGCTGCCGGTGCTGCGCGGCATTTCGCTGTCCATCGCCCGTGGGGAGCTCGTCGCGCTGATGGGGGCCTCGGGCTCGGGCAAGACCACGCTGATGAACATCCTGGGCTGCCTGGACCGTCCGACCAGCGGCCGGTATCGTCTCGACGGCCAGGAGATCTCCGGGCTGTCCTCCGATCAGCGGGCCATCCTGCGCAACCGCAAGATCGGGTTCGTGTTTCAGAACTTCAACCTGCTGGCCCGGACCAGCGCCTTGGACAACGTGCTCATGCCGCTGTCCTACGCGATGGAGGACGTCTCCGAGAAAGAGGCCCGCCGGCGGGCCCGCGAGCTGCTGGAGCGCGTCGGTCTGGGCGACCGGCTGGATCATCAGCCGTCGCAGCTTTCGGGCGGACAGCAGCAGCGCGTGGCCATCGCCCGGGCGCTCATCAACCACCCGCCGCTTCTGTTCGCCGATGAGCCCACCGGCAACCTCGATTCGCGGACCAGCGAGGAGATCCTGACCATGTTCGAGCGGCTCAACCGCGAGGAAGGCATCACCATCATCCTGGTCACGCACGAGGCCGACGTGGCCGCCCACGCCCGGCGGACCATCCACATCAAGGACGGGTTGATCGAGAACGGGGCCTGCGACCGGGCGGCGCCGCCGCCGGCTCGGGCGGAGGAGAAGACGCGATGAGCCTATTGCCGGGACGGGTCTATCGCACCATCCGGGCGGCGCTGCACGCCCTCCGCCGCAACGTCATGCGCTCGGCGCTGACCACCCTGGGCATCGTCATCGGCGTGGGGGCGGTCATCGCCATGATGGAGATCGGCCAGGGCTCCTCGCGGGCCATCCGCGAAAGCATCGCCAGATCCGGGGCGGACAACCTCATGATTCAGCCGGGAGCGGCTTCCAGCGGAGGCATCACCTTCGGCGGCGGAAGCGGCATGTCGCTCACTCCGCAGGACGCCGAGGCCATCCTGCGCGAATGCGGGTCGGTCCGGGCGGTGGCACCGGTGGTCCGCACGCGGACCCAGGTGGTCTACGGCAACCGCAACTGGATCCCGGTGTTCATCCACGGAACCGTTCCGGCCTATCTGGACGTGCGCGGATGGCGGGACCTCCAGGAAGGCGAAGCCTTCACCGATCAGGAAGTCCGCAACGCCAGCAAGGTCTGCCTGCTGGGCCAGACCCTGGTGCGCGAGCTGTTCGACGATCAATCGCCGATCGGCCAGGAGGTGCGCGTCAAGAACGTCTCCTTCAAGGTGATCGGCGTGCTCAGCCGGAAGGGGGCCAACATGATGGGCATGGACCAGGACGACATCCTGCTGGCTCCCTGGACGACCATCAAGTATCGGGTCTCCAATACGCAATACGTCCAGTCCGGTCAGAACACGGGCAGCGATGCCTCTTCCGGCGGCACGATGGGCAGAATCTATCCCGGCCAGACGGCCCTGTACCCGGAACGAATGGCCTCGCAACTGGCCGATACGCCCATGCCCGTGCGTTTCACGAACATCGACCAGATCCAGGTGGCCGCCCGCACGCCTGAACTGGTCCCCGAGGCCATCCGCGAGATCCGGTTGCTGCTCCGGGATCGCCACCGGCTTCGGGCCGATGAACCCGATGACTTCAGCATCCGCGACATGACCGAGATGACCCGCCAGTTGAAGCAGACCTCGGACCTGATGACCCGCCTGCTGCTGATCGTGGCCATGATCTCCCTGGTGGTCGGGGGGGTGGGGATCATGAACATCATGCTGGTGTCGGTGACCGAGCGGACCCGCGAGATCGGGCTGCGCATGGCGGTGGGCGCCCGGGCCCGGGATATCCTGCGGCAGTTCCTGACCGAGGCGGTGGTGTTATGCATGCTGGGCGGAGCCTTCGGCATCGCCGTCGGCCGCGGCAGCTCGTGGATGGTGCGCACCGCCCTGAACTGGCCGACGGAGTTGTCGGTCGCCGCGATCGTGGCCTCGGTGGCGGTGTCGGTGAGCGTGGGAGTGATCTTCGGCTTTTATCCCGCGTGGAAGGCCTCGCGTCTCGATCCGATCGAGGCCCTGAGGTACGAGTAGGAGCGGGCGGGAGCATAGACGCGAGAAAGCGAGAAGCGAGCAGTGAGAAGCGAGAGAGCCGTCTCCTACCTGGTCCTCCTGGCGATGGCCGGGTGCGCGGTGGGGCCGGATTACGAGCGGCCGGACGTTCGCCTGCCGGGGCAATGGAGCCTGGCCGCCAGCACGCGGCCGGCCGGGGCGGCCACGAGACCGGCGGCGGCCGCGCCACCGGTCGACCTGACCGAATGGTGGCAGGCCCTCGG
>JABRVU010000213.1:0-15512 GCA_039961895.1 Phycisphaerae bacterium
GTCCCCTCGGCCGCCGTGTCCGCCGAGCAGCCGCCGCCCAAGGCCGCTCCTCCGGCCGCCCAGACGCCCAAGCCGGCCGCCAAGCCCGGCGTGGCCAAGCTGGTCAGCGTGGAATTCCTCGACGGCTCCGATACCGCCGAACTCAAGGGCACCGGCCAGCAGTTCGTGAATCTGCCCAAAGACCCCAAGTGGGTGGACAACACCAACGTCAAGAACCTCGACCGGCTCAGTCGGCGGGCCCGGGTGAAGGTCACGTTCGACCAGAAGGGCGCGCACCCCTTCAAGCTCAAGCTTCTGCCCGGCCCGGGCAACGCCGCCTACAGCGCCGGAGAGAAGGCCCGCAACGACAACTTCAAATACCAGGATCAGCAGAAGGAATACGTCACCGACGGCGACGGCACCAAGATCATCCGGCAGGATTTCTTCGTCACCGCCGCCGGGCTCGACTCCTACACGGTCGAGGGCGAGGACCAGCACGGCAACAAGCAGACCAGCAAGCCGGTCCAGACGCAGCGCCTGGTCTGGTATCAGCAGCTCAAGATGAAGAACGTGAAAGCGGCCTCCAGCCTGGCCACGTTCGAATCGGAGTTCGCCAAGCACGGCATCCGGCTCGTCTCCCTCGGCGACAAGGAGATGGACCACATGCCCAACATCAGCACCGGGGACTCGGAGACGTTCAAGACCAAGGCCCGGACGGCGTACACCGCCTCAAGCGCCGCCAGGAAAGAGCCGTACGTCGTGGCCATCGCCTACACCGATCATCTGGCCGTCAAGGACTCCGGCCAGGTGGTGGTCAAGTCCGACGTCGAGGTCGGGCCGGGCAAGCCGGCCGTGGAGATCCCCATCACCAAGGACGGAAACGCCAAGTACTTGTGGAAGGACATCGTGCCGGGCGAGGGGTGGTTCGTCTCGGCCGGCTACCTGAGCAACGAGGCCGGAGCCAAGGAAGTGGCCATCCCGGAGGCCAAGTGCACCGCCGTTCCGCTGCGGGCCTCCGCGCCGTCGATGTGCAATAAGGTCAAGATCGACGTGACCGGGCTGCCGGCCGGCAAGGGCACGATCACCCTGAAGGTCAACTGGGTCAACCGCATGCGCGGCGGGCTGGAGTTCCCGGGCGGCAACCTGATCTGCGTCTGCACGCGCGCCTGGTGGCAGGACGCCTCGAACGACAAGCAGAACCAGATCCTGATCCACGAGATGGGGCACAAGGTGGGCATGGTCGCGGACGGCACGGGGACCGGTCCGGACAAGGTCGCCACCTGGTACAACGACGCCAAGGGCCACGTGGGCCCACACTGCCACAATGGGCTGCCGGCCGACCAGGCCCGCTACGACGGCAGCGGCGACCTGGCCAAATCGACCTGCGTCATGTACGGGGCGACCAACGGCAAGACCGCCTTTTGCGCGAACTGCGCGCCGACGGTCCGCAAGGAGGACCTGGGCAAGGGATGGAGAGCGTTTTGAGCCGATGATGAATCGAGGGGGCTTCTACAGCCGGCGCCGGCTGATGGCCGGGATCATCGCCTGCGGCCTGTTCGGGGCCGGGTGCGGTCCGCGGCCGACGGCGGCGACGGATGCGGCGGCTCGGAAACCCGCCCACGATGAGGGACCGATGGCCATCGACGACGATGAATTCAGGAACGTGCCGCTCAACACCAACGACGAGAACCCCTGCTCGCCGCAGGTGGCCGACCGCGCCTGGCGCGGCATCGTGATCCGGGCCCCGCGGCGCGTGACCTTCAAGCCGGGCGCGGCCCGCCCCTTCGCGGTCATCCCGATCTGCGGCTACAAGCTGCTGGAGGTGCCGGCCAAGCCCTCGCAGGAGCGAATCAGGCTCGTGGCCGTCAACCGCGCCACCGGCGCGACCTACAGCGGCGAAGTCGTCGAGCTGGACCCCAGCCCGCAGGAGCCGCCGCCCGAGGCCCCGCCGCTGAGCGCCAAGGAGCTCAAAGGGCTGGCCTCCGGCGGTTACTTCAACCCCAACCTGACTGATTTCGTCGAGCTGCCGGAAACGACGGCGACGTACCTGGTGCACGTGGAATTCCAGGGCGCGAAGTCCAACGTGGTGACCATCGCCGTCGTCGAGGAGGAATAAGAGTCCAACCTGAAACCCCGCCATCGCCCCGGCGAACGCCCGGTGCCACGCGGGTTTGAGGACGCGCGAAGCTCCGGTCCTTCCTCTTCTTGGAGGCCCGGGGGTACGCGCGATGGCAGGGACCGGCCGCGGCCCGTCCCTGATGCAGTGAAAGAGAGCGGTTTTCACAAGAAAGAGGAGATGGCACATGAACTCACTGGTGGACGGCAAGATCAAGGACCTGCTCAGGAACTGGCTGCACTACAAGGACACGGACTGCGGGACGGTACTGGAACAGATCAACGCCCTGGCCCGGGTGGCCGGACACGACCTCGACGAGCGGTTCGCCAACGCGGGGCTGGGGGCCGGCCCGGAGGCCCGGGTGGCTTCGCGCATCGTCGGGCGGGCCCTGCTCGAACAGGGCGACGAGACACCCGACTACGAAATCCGCACCACGCTGGACATGTGGCTGCGGCGGAACCGCAACAAGGGCCGCTGAGCAGGCCGACCCGCGAACCAGGGACCGGAAACGCCGGCCATCCCAGCCGCGACCCGAGAGGGAGCGGTTGGAAGTCTCCATCGCCTACCGACGGGCGCGGCCCGTTGGGCGGGCGCGGGCTTGCCGGGATGGCCCGCGCCGCTATGCTGGGCCAAAGACCGGGGCTGGCTGAAATCCTCTCGAACACCGGAGACCCGACATGTCCGATGAACCGATCGTACCTGACCTCGAAGTGGAGTTTGCCGGGCATGGTTCGGGTCTGCGCGTCACCACCGACATGCCCTATCGGATCCTGGTGGTGGGCGACTTCGCGGGCGGCGAAACGGGCACGGTTTCCGGCTCCCTGGGCGACGGGCCGGTCGAGATCAGCGCCGATTCGTTCGATGAGGTCATGGCCGGGGCCGGCGTATCCCTCCGCCTGAAGACCACCCATCCGTTCCTGCCGGGCAACCAGGCCTTGGAGCTGGATGTGCGATTCGATTCGCTCAAGGCCTTCGAGCCAGCCGGGCTGATCGCCCAGCTTCCTCAACCCCGCCTGCTTTCGGCCGTTCGCGCCCAGCTCGTCGAACGGCTGGGCGGGCGGTTGTCGGCCGACAAGCTCACCGCGGCGGTCGGCCGGGCCGTCGGCGAGGATGCAACGCTTTCCTGGCTGGTCGATGCCCTCAAGTGGTCGCCGTCGGCACAGCCGGCCGATCCCGGGGCGGTGAACGAAGTTCTGGGCGGGCTGGACTTGGGCGAATCAGAGGAAACGCCGCCGGCCGCCCCGCCCAGGAGCGCCACCGGGGCCCTGGTTTCTTCCCTCGCGGCCGGGGCCGCGCCGGTGCCTTCGGAGGAGGCCTCCGCCATCCGCCGGGCTTTGGGCGAGATCGACCGTCGGCTGACCACCTGGCTCACCGCCGTCCTGCACGCCGCCCCGGTGCAGGCCGCCGAGGCCGCCTGGCGATCGCTGGCCTTCCTGGTCGCGCATATCGAGTTCCGCAAGGGCATCCGCCTGAGCGTCCTGCACGCGAAGAAGTCCGATCTGCTCGAGCGCTTCCGCACGCGGATCATCGATCCGGTCTTCGACGCAGGGATGGCTTCGCCCGATCTGATCGTGGTGGACGCGGCCTTCGCCAACACCGCGCCTGACCTCGAGGCCCTCGACGAGCTGGCCCAGCACGCGGCCAGCCTGCCGGCGGTCCTGTTGACCGGCGTATCGCCCGCCTTTTTCGGCGCCAAGTTCGCCTGGCAGGTACCCACCCTGCCGGGCATCGCCACGGCCCTCGAGCAATACCAGTTCGCCAAGTGGCGGAGCCTGCGCGACCAGGCCTACGCCCGGTCGCTGGGCGTAGTGTTCGGGCGGGGGCTGCTGCGCGGGCTCTATGACCGGCGGGAAGCATCCGAGCTGGAGTTCGCCTACCGCGAGGAAGCGGTGGGCGAGGGCGAGTTCGTCTGGTGCGGCGGGGCGATGGCGGCGGCGTGTTCGGTGGCCCGCAGTCTGGCCGACACCGGCTGGCCCTCCGCCTGCGCCGGTTACGTCAACGGGCAGATCGACGGATTCACCTCGACCCAAGGCGGAAAGAAACGCGAGAAGAAATTCGGGCCCACCGACACCCTCCTGCCGGAACCGAAGATCGCCGAGCTGGCCGTCGCCGGCGTGAACGCGCTGAGCGCGTTGCAGGGCTCGGAGACGGCGCTGCTCTGGAACGGGCTGACCGCCGCCCGCGTCCACCGCGACGACCACATCGGGCTGCTGGAGGTGAGCCTGCCGTACCAGCTTTTCGCCTCCCGGCTGGCGGTGCTGCTGTTCGCGCTCAAGCCGCACCTGGCGGGCCTGTCGGCCGAGAAGATCATCGCCACCGTGACCGAGCACGTGCGCGACTGGCTCAAGACGCCCGACGGTCCGCCGCCGGCGGAGAGCGTGAGCGTGTTGGCCCGTCCGGCCGAGGACGCCCCGGCCGTCCTCGAACTCGCCGTCACCGCGACCCCGCCCCAGAACCTCCTGCCCGGGGGCATCCCGGTGGTCATGGGTTATCGCATCGGGTAATACCGGACGACGCATGCCGGCCGATTGCCCGGAATTCCGACCACGGGCCATGCATCCCTCCCCCGCCGCACCCTTGGCGTGGGCGTACCTCGGGCGTAGGATGTTTTCGATCCAGCGCCGGTATGGGTCATACCCGGCTCATTGCTGAAAGGAACCACCATGGGCAAGAATACCAAGACCGCGAACGTCTCCCGCCGGGAGCTTCTGGGCGCCGCCGCGATGGGCGTGGCCGTTCCGTATTTCATCCCCTCGGGGGTGCTGGCCGCTCCGGGAAGGGTCGGCCCCAATGACAAGATCAACGTGGCCCTCATCGGCGCCAACGGGCAGGGCAATTATGACCTGGGCGAGGTCCTCCAGTACCCCGACGTGGTGGCGAGGGCGGTCTGCGACGTGGCCGAGGCCCGTCGCAACAAGACCATCGCCGACAAGTGCAAGGACGCCAAGGGTTATCACGACTACCGCGAGGTGTTGGCCCGCAAGGACATCGACGCGGTCATCATCGCCACCAGCCCGCACTGGCACGCGAAGATGTGCGTGGACGCGGCCGAGGCCGGCAAGGACTTCTACTGCGAAAAGCCCATGACCCTGCACCTGGCCGAGAGCCTGGCCGTCAAGCGGGCGGCCGAGAAACACCAGCGCGTCACCCAGGTGGGCACGCAGGTCCACGCCAGCAAGAACTTTCACAAGATCGTGGACGTGATCCGCTGCGGAGCCTTGGGCCCGATCAGCACGGTGCGCTGCTTCCACGTGCTCAACCAGGGCAAGAAGGGCATCGGCCAGGCCCCGGACACCGACCCGCCCAAGGGCGTGGACTGGGACTTCTGGCTGGGCCCGGCCCCCAAGCGACCGTTCAATGAACTGCTGTTCCGGGACTCCTATCACCACCCGTCGTTCATGATCAGCGGGGGCTGGACGCCGGGCATGGCCCCGCACGTCATCGACCTGCCCTTCTGGGCCCTGGAGCTGGGCGTGCCGCCCATGACCAGCAGCGCCGGCGGGCGCTACGTGATCGAGGACTGCGGCGATGCCTACGACTTCCACCAGGTTACCTGGCAGTATCCCAAGTTCACCCTCACCTGGTGGACGTCGCTGATCAATAACTATGCGTATAACACGGTATTGCAGGCCAGCACCAAGGCGGTCGGACGGCGGCGGGGCATCTTCTTCCACGGCCTCAAGGGGACGCTCATCGCCGACTACGACTACCTGAGCATCTGGCCCGAGGGCGAGAAGGTCCTCGATGATTTCAAGCCCGAGGACGCGCCCCAGTCGGTTCCCGACTCGCCCGGACATCACCGCGAATGGCTCGATTGCATCCGCTCGCGCAGCCAGCCGAGCTGCAACGTGAGCTACCATCACAAGCTCGACGCGGCCATCGCGCTGTCCATGCTCTCGCTGGAGCTGGGGCGGTCGATCCGCTACGACCCCGTGGCCGAGAAGATCATCGGCGACCCCGAGGCCTCCCGCCGGGCCAGGCCCGTCTACCGCGAGCCGTGGAAGTTCCCGGACCAGTACGTACCGGAACTGTGAACCGCGGCGTGCAAGGCGCGGGCCAGCCGAGCCCCGATGGACATGACGACCGGGACGTGGCGGCGGCGCGTCAGGCGTACACCGCGAGGATGGTTTTGGCATACGCCGGATCGCCCGCGAAGTCTTCGGGCAGTTCGAGAGGCTCCAGGCTCGTGCAGGTCCGACCCGTGACCGGCGAAGTCAGCGCTTGCGCGAGCCGCTCGGACGTGATACCGCGGTCATTGGTGGACAGCAGGACCGTCCCACCCGGATCGAGCAGGCCGACGGCCTGGGCGACGAGGTCTTCCAGACGCTCGTCCAGGACGAAAGACCGGGCCGGCCGGCGGGCGCGGGCGAAGGTGGGCGGATCGAGAACGATCAGGTCGTAGCGCCGCCCCTGTCTCCGGGCGCGTTTGAAGAAGTCGAACACGTCCGACGCGAAGAAAGTGTGTCCGGCGAACGCCAGGCCGTTGGCGGCGAAGTTGCGTTTGCCCCACTCCAAGTAACGTCTGTGCAGATCGACGCTGTCGGTCGAGGCGGCCTGGCCCGCGGCGGCGGCCACGCTGAAGCCGCAGGTGTAGGCGAAGGTATTGAGCACGCGCCGTCCGCCGGCCAGCTCGCGGAGCCGCCGGCGCGTCCGCCGGTGTTCGAGGAACAGCCCGACGGAGTACCCGTCGTAGGGGCGAATCAGGAAGGTCAGGCCGTTCTCCAGGACGGCCAACTCCGGCTCGACCGGATCGCCGATCCAGGGCTGGGCGCGGGTATGCTCGGCCGACTGCTCGGGCGCCGGCCGGGACCTGTCGCGCACGAACCACTTGCGATAGACCGCCCGCGCGCCCAGCCGGCGGTGAAGCTCCAGGCAGACCGCGCGGACCTCGGTCATCGGCAGCTTGAGCCGCCCCTCGTGTATCTGGGCCGTCAGCACGTCGGCCCACTGCTCGATGACCAGGCCGTCGATACCGTCGGCCCGGCCGTTGAAGAGACGAAGGCAGGTCGTGTCCGCGCCGGTCCGCAACGGCTCCCGGACCGCCAGGGCCCGGTCGATCAGTGTTTGCATGGCGGTGGGCATCGTTGCCGGGTCCCTGCTCGGAGTCGCCTCGCGGTGGCGGGTGGCGCGAATTCCCGGCCGCCGTATCTCGCGCGTCCGAGCTTCGATTCCTGGCCGAAGACGAGGGCGGTGCGTATCCGAGACCGCAGTAACCTGAACGTTATGGCGCACCCTCCGGCCGCGGTCAAGACCGGCGGCTCGAATCGGCGCCCGCCGACGGGTATGATGGTTCGCGGCGATCGGGCCGCGCTTTCCGAATACGATGCGCTCCGCGGTGGGCGTTTCGTGGACGTCTCTTTCGACGACCTCACCTGCATCTCGCACGCACCTGACAAAACGGGGAACTGACATGAGCACGCGATCAACGACGATACTGACGACGTTCGCGGGGGTGATGCTGTCGATGGCGCCGGCGGACGCGGCCGATGCCGCGGGGATGACGCGCGGCGGAAGGGTAGTCACCTGGCCGGCCGTCGAGCCGGTCGAGATCGGCCTGGAGCCCCAGCTTTTCATCGACCATTACCTGATCGCCGAGCACCAGGGTCTCACCCGCACGACGCATCCGCCCCGCCGGGCCCAACCCGGCCCCATCCTCGGCTGGCAGCAGGGCACCACGCAGCCTTACCTCACCGTGGTGCGCGACCCCGCGTCCGGGCGGTTCAGAATGTGGTACAACCAGAACATCGGCCCCGGCTGCGCGATCGCCTACGCCGAAAGCGCCGACGGCATCCGCTGGGAGACGCCCAGGCTGGGCATCCTCGGCGACGATAACCGCGTGCTGAACATCAGCGTTCCCGAGCGCGGCGGCTTCGGCGTCAGCGTGATCGACGAGGGTCCGGACTTTCCCGACCGCACGCGCCGCTTCAAGGTCGTCTGGTGGGGAGTGGGCTCGCCGGCCAAGACCACGGCGACCGGCGATCGGGGGGCGAGTCTGTGCGTGGCCTTTTCTCCCGACGGCCTGCACTGGACCCCCTGGCCGGATAACCCCGTCCTGGCCGGCGTGGATGACATCGTGGACGTCTTCCGGGATCCCTTCCGTCGCCGTTACGCCGTGTTCTTCAAGACTTCCGCGGATCCTTCCGACGGCTACACCCAGGGTCTTCGGGCCGGAGGGCACATCCGGCGGCTGGTCAGCGCCAGCGTCAGCGACGACTTCATTCACTGGCGGACGCCCTGGCGCGTGCTCATGCCCGAACCGCGCGACGAAGGGCAGCTCGAGTTCTACAGCATCGGCGGGACCATCGCCCGCGGCGGGCTGTTGATCGGCTTCGTCCGTATGTTGCACGACGACTACCCGGCCAACGAAGGCGGGGGGCCCGACGGCATCGGCTACAGCACGCTGGTCACCAGCCGGGACGGCGTGAACTGGGAACGCCACGACGACGTGTTCTTCGACCGCAGTCCCGACCCGGCCGCCTGGGACCGGGCCATGAGCTGGATCGGCTGCGCCCTGCCGGTGGGCGAGGAGCTGTATCTGTACTACGGCGGCTACCGGCGCGGCCACAAGATCGAGCCGACGCGCGAGCGGCAGATCGGCCTGGCCCGCATGCCGATGGACCGCTTCGTCTCGCGCGACGCGAAAGGCGACAGGCCCGGCCGGCTGCTGACCGTGCCGCTGCGGCTGCCAGACGGAGCCGCCCACCGGTTGACGCTCAACGCCGATGCCTCGGACGGACGCATCCGCGTGCAACTGCGCGACGCCAGGAGCGGCGACGTCCTGCGCGGCTACGGCTTGGATGATTGCGCGCCGGTCCGGGGAGATGCCCGCGCCCTGCCGGTTGAATGGAAGGACAAGAAGGATCTGCCGCGGGGGACCGTGCGGCTTGAGCTGGAGATCACCGGGGCGGCGCTGTTCGGCTTCCGCGCGGAGAATCCCAACAGGCTTGGCGAGTCAGGGCCCGGTCCGCGGTAGCGTGCAACCCGTCACCCGCATGGGACCGGCATCTGGACACTGGTTTTGTGAGGCACCCTTATTCCACCACCACGGTCGCGTCGCGCATGGTTTCCGCGTGGAAATCGCAGAAGTACAGATACGTGCCCGGCTCGTTGAAGACGTGCTCGAACCGCGCGCCGGGCGCGAGGACGCCGGAATCGAAACGGGCGCCTTCATCGGGCTCGCCCGGCCGGCCGGAAGTCACGGTGTGAAGCTCGAAGTCGTCGTTGACCCAGCGGACCGTCTGGCCCGCCTGGATCGTGACTGACGCGGGTGAGAACACCTGCCCGGCCATGCGGACGGTCGCGACCTCGTCATCTGCCTGCGGGCCGGGCGCCCGACCGCCGCATCCCTGGCCCGAGGTCGATACCAGAATGGCCAACGCCCCGATCAAGCCCCACCATGAACGCATCGCCATCCTCCCCAAAATGAGCGCGGCGACCGGCGCCTGGCAAGTCCGACGTGCGTGACGCGGACCGACCCTGCGCCTGTCGCCACCCCCACGTCGAACGTCCTGGCAGGTCCTCCGTCAAGCGACCCCTGCCAGAGTTGCTCCTTGGCCCCATTCTGAGGATGTCGCAGCCCCCGCGCGGTCATTGCATCGGCTGCCATGAAGCGAAGGTATCGGCATCAGCGCGCGGACCGGCCGGCGGTCGGTCCCCTATGGCGGGTCGATGTCCTGCCCGACCAGGAAGATCCGGTTCTTACCGGCCCGCTTGGCGCCCAACAGGGCCTGGTCGGCGCGTTGAAGCAGACCGTCGGCCGTGTTCGCGTCCCACGGGAAACTGGCCAGCCCGCCGCTGATGGTGATTTTGCCGACGGCCTCCGGCCCGAGCATGGGAAACTCGTGGGCGGCCAGGGCCTTCTTCACCCGACGAAGCACCGACAGCACGTCGGTGGGGTGCCGCGACCCCGCCACCCGCGGCTCCTCGGCGTCCCAGAAGACGACGACGAACTCGTCTCCCGCGTAGCGCGCCACCACGTCGTGCTGCCGGCAGTGTTTGCGGAAAAGCTGGGCGGTGTCGCGGAGCACGGCGTCACCGGCCGCGTGCCCATAGGCGTCGTTGAAGTGCTTGAAGCCGTCCAGATCGAAGATCAGCACCGTGACCCGAAGCTGCTCCGCCGCCGCCCGGCGCAGAATCTCCTCGAGTTTGAGCTTGAGATACCGCCGATTGGGCAGCGACGTGGTCTCGTCGATCATGGCCAGGGTCTGCCAGCGCTGCCGTTCCTCGGCGGCGGCCAGCAGGTGGGCCACCAGCCGGGCGTAGTGCCCGAGCTTCTCGACCTCGCCGGAAGCGAACGGCTGTCGCTGCCGGGCACTCACGTAGAGCTTCCCCAGCGTTTTCCCGCCCGACACAATCGGCTCGACCAGAGCCGGATCGGCCTGAGGATCGCCGACCACGGCCTTGGCCGACTCGGTCACGATCCGCACGCTCGGGCTGCGCAGGGCGTCGGCGATGATTCGCGCCACGCGCTCGAGCATGACCTGCGGGCCGTCGCCCATGCGGGCCAGCGCGTCGGCCAGGCCGACGACCTCATCCCAGGTGGGCAAGACCGGCGCGGGCGTTCGCTCGCCCCATTCCTCGGCCGCCGGCAGGTTCAGGGCCTGGTCGAGTTCGAGGCCGGTGGGTGGATAAATGAGGTAATCGTCGGCGCCGGCCGCGAGCGAATCTCGAGCGGCCGGTTCCCCGCTGGGATGGCAGCACAGCACCACGCGGGCGGCTTTCCCCGCCGCCCGTCGCAGACCCGCCACGGCTTCCCGGAGTTTACGAGCCGTGGGGTCCACGCCGATCAGTACGGCGCGGGTGGGGCGGCCCGCCAGCCCGGCGATGCCCTCCAGGTAGGAGGCGCTGACGGACACGTCGAACTGCGGGTAACGCCCGCGCACCAGCCGGGCCAGCTCGCCCGGCCCCCGGACGATCAGCAGCCGGTCGCGGTCCAGCGGTGCGCGGTCCAGGCTGATCATCCGCGCCCCTCCCTGGCGGATCGGTCAGGCGGCACGGGCCGGCCCATCAGCGCGGCCAGCTCCTCGGCGGTCAGTTCGGCGGGTGGACGCGGAGCGGGCGGCTCAACCGCATGGTTCGCGGAGGGCGGTTGACCGGCCGATGCGGCCGACGGCTTGGGCTCGGCCGGCTCGCGCCTGGGTGGGATGCGCTGCGGGCGGTTCGGGCTCGGCGACCAGGGGAAGGGTATCGGCACTTCGCCCGACACCGCTTCCTTCTCGACTTCGACCTCCGACCCGCGGCCGGATTCCTCTTCGGTCTCCGCCGGATCAGATGACACCAGCCGCACCACCGGCTGAACGGGCGGCTTCGCATCCGCGACGGCCTCGGGAGGAGCTTCTTCCTCGCCGGGTTCGGGCGCTACGGGTTTGATCCGATGCTGCTTGGCAGGGGCGGGGCCCACCACCGGTTGCAACTGCCCCGCCAGGATGTCCCCCACGCCCAGCGCTTTGCGTGGGGCGGGGGCGAGGGCCAGATCCTCGGCCAGCTCGTCAGCATCGAACCTCCGGGCCCCGCGCCGGCAGGCCGCCTCCAGCTTGGCCGACTCGTGATCGGACCCTGCCACATAGACGCGCGTGTCGCGGGACAGCCGGGCGACCTGATCGAAGAACTCCATCTCGCTCCAGTCCACGGCGCTGATGGCGACCAGCATGACCACCGGCCGGGAACCCGAAGCCAGCAGTGCCAATGCGTCGTAAATATCCGGGGAGCGGGCGGCGCGATGCTCCGGGCGGCTCAACCACTCCTGAACCTCCGCCGGCAGATCGCGCGCCGAAGAGGTCACGTAGATGATCCGCGGTCCGCGCGGCCTGGAGGATTGCATCGCGACGCCCTCGGTGGAACAGCGTCTCGGTCGTTGCGTCTTTCCATGCGTCCGGTTATCTAAGTTTAATCGCGTGCGTGAAGGGGGTCAATCTGGAGCCGAACATGACCACGAAGTGGGATCGCCCGCGTTTGATGAGCCCTTGGCCCCGTGCGCACGGGCTAGGAGTCGTTATCGGGCTGTGCGCGGCGTGGAGCAGCGCCGCCGGCGTCCTGGCGGCCGAAGCAACGCTTTCGGCGGCCATCGAGCGGCTGGTCTCATCGGCCGGCGCGATGAAGATCGGCGTGCGCATCGAACAGCTCTCTCCCGCGCCGGCGGTCGTCTTCGAGCACAACGGCGACGTGCCCTTCAAGCCCGCCAGCAACCAGAAGATTCTCACCTCCGCCGCGGCGCTGAGCATGCTGTCGCCCGACTTCACTTATCGCACCATCCTGGCGGTCCGGGGAGATGACCTGGTCATCATCGGCGCCGGCGATCCCTCCTGCGGCGATCCGCGGATGGCCCAGGCCGCCAGGGAGCCCGTCACCGCCATGTTCCGCGCGTGGGGCGAACGGCTGCTGGCCGCCGGCATCGACCACCTGGACGGCGACCTGCTGTTCGACGACTCCGTCTTCGATGACGAGGTCATCCGCCAGAGCTGGGTCAAGCAGTTCAACCTGCAAGAGTGGTACTGCGCGCCGGTCGGGGGGCTCAACTTCAACGACAACTGCATCGACGTGGTGGTGCGGCCCGGCAAGGGCGGCGTCGGTACTCCGGCCGAGGTCCTGCTGCTCCCCGCGACGTCCTGGGTCACGCTCAAGAATACCGCCAAAACAGCCAAGGAGGGTGAGCCGATCTTCCGCCGTCTGGGCGACGGGCCGATCACCATCTGGGTGAGCGGATCGGTGTCCAAACCCAACAGCCCGACCGAGCCGCGCTCCATCGCCATCACCGATCCGGGCATGTTCTTCGCGTCGGTCTGCCGCAGCGCCCTGGCCGGCCAGGGCATCCGCATCGCCGGGCAGACCCGTCGGACCCGCGTGCGCGGCCAGGACGGCAAGCTCCCCGCCGACCTGCGCGTCATCGCCGTCCACGAGCGTAAAATCGCCGACGTCCTCTGGCGCGTGGACAAGAGCAGCATCAACATGTTCGCCGAGGCGGTGGTCAAGACGCTGGGGGCCTATGCCGGCCGCGAGGACGCACCCGCCGTGGGCAGTTACGAGAACGGCAGGGCGGTGTTGACGCGCTTCCTCGATCGGCTGGGCGTCCCTCCGGCCGATTACGTCATCGACGACGGCTCGGGCCTCAGCCACGACAACCGCGTGACGCCGGCCATGATGACCGCCATCCTCAAGTACATGAACGCCCACCCGCGGCGCAAGGAGTGGTGGGCCAACCTGGCCGTCCCCGGCGAGCAGGTGGGCACGCTGCGGCGGCGGATGAAGGACCTGGCCGGGCAGGTCTTCGCCAAGACCGGAACCATCAAGGGCGTCAGCACGCTCAGCGGTTACGTGGTCGGCGCGGAGGGAAGGGTCTACGCCTTCAGCGTGCTCTGCAACGAGACCGAGCGGGCCAAGGTCTCTCCGCATACGCTGCAAGACAGCATCTGCCGCCAGCTCGCCTCCTGGGGCGCTCCCTCGGCCGCGACCTCCAAGACCCAGAAGGGCGGGTAGTCCCCTCCTGTTCGCGTTCTCAGCTTCTCGCCTTTTCTCCTTCTCACCCGCCGCAGGGGTGGCAGGAGCAGGTCATCAGCCACGACCTCGGGATGTAGAAATCATCAGGACCGCCGGCCGACTCGACGGCCTTGAGGCGCTCGGCGGTCTTGCCCGCCGACGGCGTCAGCAGGCCCCCCCCCACCGTCCAGGACAGCAGCGCCGGCGCGTCCTGGAAGCCCACCGGCATCACCGAGGCATTCAGCCCGGCGAAGCCGAAATCCTGGTCGGCCATCATCTGCCTGGCGGTGGCGGTCGTGTCCATCAGGTCGGCGGGGTCGGAGGTGTGCCGCAGCCCCAGCAGGTGCCCGGCCTCATGGCTGGTGGTGTTGGCCAGAACCTGCGTCATCTGGGCCAGGCTGGGAGCCAGCGGGTTGAACAGCGCGAAGGTGTCGGTGAACAGGATGGCCGACTGCTCGGCATCCGCGTTGTAGGGATCGACGTTGTCGGCCAGGCCCAGCAGCCGCGAGTCGAAGGTGCCGTAATAGACCGTCGAGCGCGGACCCGCCGGCAGGTCCGGATCGCCGTCGCGATAGACGGCCACCTCCAGCCCCGCGAAATCCTCCCGCACCGCCAGCAGGATGGCAGCGATCATCTCCTGCGTCCGGCCCTGGTAGGCGGGGTTGATGACCGCGGCGTCGAAGGGCGGCACGTCCACCGGCGGGCGACTGCCGATGCGCACCCCGGCGGCGCCGCTGAAGTCGAGGACCACGATCTGCGGCCGGGACGACGGGCGGACCGCGTCGCGCTGCACTGAAACGCCGGCCTGGTAGGGCCGATCGATGCTCAGGCTCGAGCGCGTGCCCACCGCCACGTAGAGCCGGCTGGAGGCCTCGCGGATGACCACGTCGGCCTGGCGCGGGCCGCTGGTCGCGCTGGACGGGTCGATGTGCCCGATCAGGCGCAGCCGGTCGTCGAGCAGGCCCAGGATCACGTCGCCGCCCGGCTCGATGGTCAGGTCGGCCAGAACCCGGTCGCCGGGTCCGACCGCGCCCAGGTCATAGATGTCAACGTCCAATGGTATTTTTTGACCCGCGATGGCCCCGTTCAGCCTGACGGTCTCGAGGAAGGAGATCGGCTGGGCGGTCTCGAAGCCGTCGTTGGGTTCGACCTCAGCGAACTGGTCGGCGGCCGGCGGTCGCTCCGATGTACCGGCCAGCACGACCTCCGGCTGCTGCGTTGACGTGAGAGAGCCGTTCGCATCGGGCGAGGCCGCCGGGTCATCCGGCCAGCCGCAACCGGCCCACAACAGCACCCAGGCCGCCGCGAACCCGGTCCCCAGGAGTAAAAAACGCCTTCCCCTTCCGCACCGGGCCATCGTGCCGTTCCCCCCGCGCGCGGTCCCTTCCACGGCCCTCGCGGCCGTCCGCGCGCCCATTCCCCCGCGGACCCTCGCCCGGCCGACGGCCCGGCTCCGTGGTCCCAGGGCTCGCATCGGCAAGATCGGCCCGCGTCCGTACTTGCCTGTGTTGAGAATTGCGGGAAAGGACCGGCGTTATCGGAAGCTTTGCGCCTCCGGTCAACGATGCCCCGCTGAACGCACCCGCGGACGGATCCACGCGCGAGCGTTCGCACGCGCGGAGGTGAGAAAGCGAGAAAGTGAGAAAGTGGGAAGAAGGTCAGAAGTGAGAACCCCGCGTCCCTTGCGGGCGCCGCCCTGCCCGCCGCGTGAGGCCCAGGCGGGTTTTTCGTGGCCGCGGATCGGATGAGGCCGCTTCCCGCCGCTCCCATCCGCATGAACGACCAGGCAACGGGTGGGCGACCATTTCAGCGGCCCGCTGATGGCGTCACGCACCCGGACACGCAGGGTGTAGCACAATTCTATGGCGCCCTGCCAAAATGGCAGGTACACTAGACGACATGGTTTTGATTCTACACTCTTTTCACGGAGGAAGTGATCCATGTC
>JABRVU010000214.1:0-3294 GCA_039961895.1 Phycisphaerae bacterium
GCCATCGACCAGGCCCGCGAGCAGCCCCTGCTCGCGGGCCTGGTCGATGGCCACCTGCAAGCGCCGGATGGCCAACGGATACTCGGCCCGGACGTAGAGCACGCCCTTGTGGGCGCCGGTCGCGTAGCCGGCGATGGCCATGCCCTCCAGCACGCGGTGGGGGTCGCTTTCGAGCACGCTGCGGTCCATGAAGGCCCCGGGGTCGCCCTCGTCGCCGTTGCAGATGATGTATTTGACGGGGTCGTCGGCCGCGGCCAGCACGGCCCACTTGCGGCCGGTGGGGAACCCGCCCCCGCCGCGGCCGCGCAAACCGCTGGCGATCACCTCCTGGATGACCTGCCCCGGCTCCATCTCGAACAGGGCCTTGCCCAGAGCCTGGTAGCCGTCGCGTCCGACGTACTCGGCCAGACTCTGCGGGTCGATGAGGCCGCTGTTCTCCAGCACGATCTTGAGCTGCTTGTTGAAGAAGGGCATCTCCGCCGGCGAGCGGCAGGTCCGACCGTCAGGCGTCCGATAGAGCAACTCCTCGACGATCTCGTCGCGCAGCAGGTGCTTCTCGACGATGGTCCTGGCCCCGGCGGCGGTCACCTGCCGATAGAGCACGTCGTCCGGTCGGACCACCACCACCACGCCCAGGTCGCAGCAGCCCACGCAGCCGGTCTGAACCACCTTGACGAAGTCGGCCAGACCAGCCTTGGCCACGCCGTCGGTGAAGGCCTGGACCACCGCCGCGTTGCCGCAGCTCACGCAGGCCCCGCCCGCGCAGACCAGCACCTCGCGCCGGCGATGGGCCTGGCCGGGTTCGTCCGCCGGCCCCTCGCCCAGTCGCAACGCCAGCGCCCGCCGGGCCCGCTCGCGCCATTCCTGGAGTTCATGCAACGTCATTTGTAGGCCTTCAACACTTTCTTGATCGCGTCCATCTTGAGCCGGGTATGCAGATCATTGCCCACCACCGCCACCGGCGCCACCCCGCAGGCCCCCACGCAGCGCACGCACCGCAGGCTGAACCGCCCATCGGCCGTCGTCTGGCCCGCGCGGATACCCAGGGCCTTCTCAAAGCCGCGAAGAAGCTGGTCCGCCCCCTTCACGTAACAGCCTGTCCCCATGCACACGCTCACCGTGTGCTTGCCCTGCGGCACCCGGCTGAAAAACGAGTAGAAGCCGGTCACGCCGTGCACCCGGCTGACCGGCAGGCGCAGCTCGCGGGCGATGTACTTCACCACGTCCTCGCGCAGATACCCGAACAGCTCCTGGGCCCGGTGCAACACCTGGATCAGGGCGTCGGGAGCGTGGTGGTAGAAGTCGATGGCACCGGCCAGCTCCTGCCACAGGGCCTGCTCATACGGGGCCGTGCTCACGCCGCTGCGGCTGATGCCCTTCTCGATGGTGCTGATGCTGGTCATCGCTCGACTCCTCGACGCGGGGATTCACCGCGGAGTGACGGTTGTCAGTTCTCAGTTTCCAGTCGAGGCCCAGGGGCGAAGCTCAGGGGTCCGCTTCGGAAAAACCGACAACGGAAAACCGTGCACCGACAACTCTTCTCCATGCCTTCGTGGTGCGTTCAACAGATCCTGGGCAATTCCTCGCCGTAGGGCCGCTGGACGATGCGCCGGCCGCCGGCGCGGGTCAGCAGCTCGACCAGCGGCGGGGAGGCCTCGACGAAGCGCCCGATCACCGCAGCCTCGCGGCCCAGCGGGTGCGCCCGCCAGGCATCCAGCAGCGCGGGGGCGTCCTGCTCGGCCGTCACCGCCACGATCTTGCCTTCGTTGGCCACGGTCAGCGGATCGAGCCCCAGGACTTCGGCCGTGTGCCGGGCCGAACGCGAGAGGGGGATCGCGGTTTCGTCCAACTCGATGCTCAGGCCGGTCTCTTCCGCCAGGTCCGCGGCGACGCCGGCCAGTCCGCCGCGCGTCGGATCGCGCATGAACTTCACGTCCGCCCCCGACGCGAAGGCTGCCGCTGCCAGCGTCCCCAGCGGCGCCACGTCGCTGAGCAGGACCGTCTCGAAGGCCAGTCCCTCGCGCGCCGACATCACCGCCAGACCGTGATCGGCGATCCGTCCGCTGATCAGGATCACGTCCTCGGGCCCGACCCGCCGTGGGGATATCTCCACCCCCTCGCGCATCACGCCCAGTCCGGCCGTCGTCACGATCATCCCGTCGCCGCGCCGGTGTTCGACCACCTTGGTGTCACCGGCGGCGACGACCACGTCGGCCTCGCGGGCCGCGCGGGCGATCGAATCGATGACCCGGTCAAGCACGTCCAGCGGCAGGCCCTCTTCGAGCACCAGCGCCAGGCTCAGCGCCTTGGGCGTCGCGCCCATGACGGCCAAGTCGTTCACGGTTCCGCAGACCGCCAGCCGGCCGATGTCGCCGCCGGGGAACTCCAGCGGCTGGACCACGAACGCATCCGTGGTGAACGCGATCCGGCCGGTCACGCCCGACAACACCGCGCTGTCGGCCAGCGGAGCCAACAGCGAATTGGTCAACTTGGGCAGAACCCGCTCCGCAATCAGCCGGCGGGTCATCTCCCCACCGCCGCCATGAGCAGCGATAACCTTTTGTTGACAAATGTCTTGCGAAACCGTTCCAGTCATCCATCACCCCCTTGCCCTTTGGCATTGTGAATTAATGCACGATCCATGCCGGGCTGCCCGTACTTGTACCAGGCCGAGCAGGTCCCCTCGCTGCTGACCATGCACGGACCGACCGGCGAGGCCGGTGTGCAAGTCCGCGCAAATAGCGGACAATCATGAGGTTCCGATTTTCCTTGGATAACCTCTCCGCACCGGCAGCCGGGCGGGTCGTAGTCTTCGCCCATCGTCAGATCGAACCGCTTTCGGGCATCAAAGCGGGCATATTCCCTACGCAGTTCCAGACCGCTCGCCGGGATGTGTCCCATCGCCCGCCAGGCAGCGTCGGAGGGCTCGAAAACGCGATCTATCCAGTTACAAGCAATGAAGTTACCTTGATTGGTGACCGCTACCCCATACACGTTTTCCAGCCGGGCCCGGCCCTGCGCGATTTGACGCAGAAGCTGCAAGATCCCCCGCAGCATCTGCTCGGGCTCGAAGCCGGCGACGACGCAGGGCTTATTGAAGGTCTCGACGATGGGGCGATAGGCCTCGGCCCCGATAATCACGCTGACGTGGCCGGGGCACAGGAAGCCGTCAAGCGGGACATCCCCGCTTGACAGCAGTGCGGACATGGCCGGCACGACCCGCTTGTGCGCGACCAAGACCGAGAAGTTGAGCAGTCCGCGGTGTTCGGCCTCCAGGACGGCGGCGGCCGTCGC
>JABRVU010000215.1:0-17684 GCA_039961895.1 Phycisphaerae bacterium
ATCAATTGCCCGATCCGGCCATCGACGTCCCCTCGCCGGGGCCGGGCGCGCGGCAGGTGGCCGTCCTGGCCGGCGGATGCTTCTGGTGCGTCGAGGCGGTCTATCGCCAGCTCGACGGCGTCCTGGACGTGGTCTCGGGCTACGCGGGCGGAACGGCCGAGACCGCCGATTACAAGACCGTCTGCACCGGCACGACCGACCATGCCGAGGCCGTTCAGATCACGTTCGACCCCAACGTCATCACCTACGGGCGGCTGCTCAAGGTCTTCTTCGGCGTGGCCCACGACCCGACGCAACTCGACCGGCAGGGAGCCGACGTGGGCCGGCAATATCGCTCGGCCATCTTCTATTCCCACGAGCAGCAGCGGAAAGTCGCGGAGAGCTACATCCGCCAGTTGGAGGCGGCCGGCGCATTCTCCGCCCCCATCGTCACCCGGCTCGAACCACTGACCGCTTTCTATTCGGCCGAAGACTATCACCAGGATTACGCGGCGTTGAACCCCACCCAGCCTTACGTGGCCTGCACCGCCTTGCCCAAGGTCGCCAAGGTGCGCAAGTACTTCCCGCGGCGCGAGAGCCGACTCCCCGGCTGAACTCAGGTCATGCCACCCGTACCTTCGGACCGGTATCCTTCCAAATCAGTGGGGGGCCGGCATCTTGCCGGTCGGGCTCTCAAGGAGGGCGCACTGTCAAACGAGAGGAATCAGGTGTGTTGAATGACGATGATGTTGTCGGGCAGGCCGGCCAGGGCCGGGGCCACCGTCTCCCAGGTCATTTCGCCCGGCCGGCAACCCGGCCGCGGCAGCAGCGTCTTGGCCCCGCCCACCAGCTCGGCCAGCTCCTTGGCGCTGCGCTGGATGAACGCCAGCGTCGGCTTGGCGAACTGGAACTGCTTGACCGGGAACGTGACCAGGCCGTTGCCGACGAGATGAACGTGATTGCCGCGGGCGGCGATGAGGCGGCCGAGATCCTGCTCGAGGCCCTGGAAGCGCTTGGCGGCCTCGAGAGCGGTGGGATCATCGAGAATGGCCGTGCCGTCCGGCGAGAGCGCCCCGCTGGTCAGGATGCAACGATACTCCGCCGGTTCCAGCCATAGGTTGCAGGCCTTCTCAGTCATGTGCATCATCCACGTCGGCGCCCGCCCGGAGAGAACCGGCAGGTTGCTCGATATTATCGGCGGTTGCAGCGGACAAGTTCTCTAAATCAAGGTGTAAACACACCCTGCGTCAGGCTGCCCGCCGAGACCCGGCCCGAACGGCGCCAGCGGCCGGCGGACCGGAACGCCTTCACAAAAAGAAGGTTACGCGCCTGGACGGGGAAGTCAACGGGGCACGACCCTATTCCTACTTGAAGGTCCAATAACTGCGCGCCGGAAGCGGGCTGGCCTCGCGCTCGCCGCGCCCGGTCAGCGGATCTTCATCGGCCGGCGGTAGTTGACGGTCGGATCGCGGTGTTTGGCGTTGGGCGCGGAAAGCAGCTTCATCGCTTTCTTGGAGTCCGCGACCTTGAATACGCCCTTGGTCTTGCCATTGGCCGCTCCCGTGGTCACGTAAGCGTAGCTGATGTTGACGTGGCCCTCGGCCAGCTTCCCACAGACGTCGGCCAGAGCCCCCGGGCGATTGGGCAGATCGATGAGCAGCACGTCGGTTTCCGTCGTGGGCAGGTTCACTTCGGCCAGGGCCGCCTTGAGTCGCTCCGGATCCTCCGCCACCAGCCGAAGTACCCCGTGCTCGCTCGAATCGGTCATGGTCATGGCCAGGATGTTGACCCGGGCCGCCGCGATCTGCCGGCTGACCTGGGCCAGCACGCCCGGCTTGTTGATGAGAAACACGGAGAACTGTGGGACTACTCTCATCGTGCACCTCCGTCTGGAAGGCCGACGGCCCGGGCCCGCGCGGGCCGAACGCCCGGATCGGCGAACCGGACCGGTTCCGACTATATCGCGTCGCGGCGGCGCCCGCGACGCGTCCGGTCGCGGTGATGCTCGACCGCGTTCAACATGGCCTGATGCGTGGCCTCCGGGAACACCCATTCGTCATCGGGCCCGACGATGTACCCCCCCTGGCCGCCCAGTTGCTCGATGCGCTCGACCGTGGCGGCCAGCGTCCGCCTCGAGTCGCCGCTCAGCAGCGTGGCCGACTCGATCCCGCCGCACAGGCACATCCGCCCGAGGGTCCGCTCGCGGATCGCGTCCAGCCGGTTGCAGGTGGGCTGGAGCGGATCGAGCACGTTGACGCCCAGCTCGAGGAAGTCGTCGATCAGCGCGGTGACGTTCCCGCAACTGTGCAGGATGACCAGGGCCCCGGCCTGCTGGTAGACGCCCAGAAGCCGCCGCAGGTGCGGGCGGACGAACCGCCGCCACATGTCCGGAGAGAACATCAGCCCCGAACTCATGCCGTAGTCATCCGAGACCCATACTGCCTCGACGCCCAACGCCAGGTATCGCCGGGCGATGGCCAGCTCGAAGGTCCCGATGCGTTCGAACAGCTCTTCGACCCGCTCGGGCTCATCGGCCATGGCCTCCAGCAGCGGCTGCATCCCGGCCAGCAGCCAGGCCCGCTCGTAGAGCGAGAAGGGGTGTTCGCCGATCAGCAGATGGTTGCAGGCGTGCCGGCGGTTGAGCAGATCGGCGAAGAGCTGGGCGTCTTCGGCGTCGGGCCAGGGGTGGTCATCCATGCCTTCGAGCCCGTCGGCCAGGGGGTGATACACCGGCAGCGGCATCAACTCCGGGTCGGGCGATTCCTTCCGCCAGCCCACGCCCCAGGTATCCGACCAGGTGATCTCTCCCGGCGGGCGGGTGTCGGTGGGCCGCCCGCTCCAGTAGCACAACCGCTGGATCGGCCAGTCCAGCTTGCAGGGCAACAGCGCACCCGGCTCGCACCGCATCGTTGCAACCAGTTCTTCCTTTGGAAACATGGTGCTCATGAGGAGACCCAACCGGCTTATTATACCTCCCGCACCTGCAAGGCGATACAGGCGACACGGGCGCGGGCGAAGTGTTGCGGTGTGAAGGAAGACGGCCGGTTCCGGGTCGCGACCGTGCGGGTGCGGTTGTTGAGACTGCCTCCGCTGCCTCACGGTCGCGGCTCGGAGGGCGGTCACCTGGCCTGAAGGGCCTTGCGGATGGCCTCGGTCATGCGGGCCTGGGCTCCCGGACGGGTCCAGAGCCACACGTCATCGAAGCCCTCCTCGAAGGCGACGTCGGTGGGGATATAGCCGGGGGCGCACTCGGAATAACCGGCCACTATGACGAAGGCGTCCGGGCGGGCGCGCTGGGCGATCAACTGGTATTCGACGAACGACTCCGCCGGCAGCAGCATGAACAGGGCCGCGCCCAGGTCGAGCACCGGCACGTCGATCGGCCGGCCGGAGGCCACCCGCTCATGCCAGCTCAGCCCCAACGCCGCCAGGTTGCGCTCCGGTCGGCTCAAGGCCGGATTGCCGATCCGGGCCTCAAGCTCCGCCACGAGGTAGCGCGGCTCGAGGCGCAGGGGTGCCACACGGTATTCGGCCCGCGCGAGCGGGTGCCGGGTGGTATCCTTCCACGCGGTGAGCATGGCCTGGTAGAGGCGGTTGGCCAGCACCGGCCGGTTCTCCTTCGCGCCGCTGTTGTACTTGCCCGCGGTCACGTCGCCCGAACAGCCGCTCATGTACACCTGAAAAACGGAGGGATCGTCTTTCTGGCGGCGGGCCCGGGCCAGGCCCACGAAGTCGGCGCTCACGCCGCCTTGGCCGTAGAAGCTCATCGGATGCGTCGCGTAGACGCTGACGGCGGCGACCGGACGGTCCGCGTCCCAGAAGCTCAGCGTGCGAAGGTACGGGTCGATCAGCCCCTCGGGCGCCTCGCGCAGGTCGGCCCGCTGGCCGGTGGCGCTGTTGCGGGCGTAGCGGGCCTTGCCCTCGGGGTCGACCACACGGCGATTGGACGCGATCTGCTCGACCCTGGCCCGCCCCACGCCGTAGTGCGTGACCGGACGGGCCGAGCCCAGCCCGGCCTTGAGCGCGGCGGCCGTGCGCTGCACCGCCTGCTCGTGGAAGTCGGCGTCCATGAGCGACTTCTCGAGCCCCACGCGGTCCAGCAGCCTCTGGGCGACCAGGTCGGCGACCGGCGCGTCGTGCTGGTGAACGCTGGTGAGCATGACGCGCTCGGGGGTGGTGCCGGCGGCGTCGGCCAGAACGGACCGCCAGCGATCGTAGGCCCCGTGGCGAATCTCGCACCAGTCGACGGCCGCGATCACCACCGGCCGATCCCCGCCCAGCAACACCAGCCCGCGGGCCAGCAGGGGATCGACGATCTCACGGGCCGGCGCCGTACCTCCTACGAGAGTAGTATGACCGATGGGTATGGTCACGTCGGCGGAGAAAACGGCCACCCGCCAGCCGGACCCCGCGGTGGTGGTCTCAGATGCGCGGGCCGAGCCGGGCAGCGGCGCCGCCACCACCGCTGCGATCAGCCACGGGCACAGGATTCGACCGACCTTGTGCGCCGGGATGAAAGACCGGCGGCTCGTGGCCGGTGTACCGATACCACGACCATGGCTTGCGTCCGCAGCACCCACTGGGCACGCCACCCCATGAGAGGGGGATCGAAGGGACCCATTCGAGCCCTGCCCGCCAGGAAGCAGTGAAGTCCGGCACCGCTCCCTCATGATCGCGGCACTGACGGCTGGCGTTTTTGCTCCCCTCTTCGCGGGTCGGTGTAACGTGAAAAACACGTGAAGCCTCCTTGGCCCACCACGGGTTCCGTTAGCCGCTATCCTCCCATCAGGCGCGAGCAGGAGCAAGTTGTGGGCGGCGATCCAGCCGGGAGCCCTGAAATGACGACGGCCGCGAGGGTCGCTCACGGCCGTCGTCGGTTGTGTGAGGGACGGGTCCGCCGGACGCGAAGACCTTTCCCGTCTTACTGGGCCTGGGCGACCCACTGCCCGTACACGTTTCCGTTGATCCCGAACACGCCGCTGGCCTGGAGAGTCTGGATGTTGATCGTTCCGACGTAGACGCCGGGGTACTGCGGATCGTCATCCTGCATCCGCAGGTTCAGGTTATTGTCCACGCTGCCGGTCAGGTTGTACCTGACCGATCCCCAGGTCGAGGTGCCGGTGATCTTTCCGTTGCTGACCGTGAACTGGATGGTGTGGGGCAGTTGGTCGGACATCACCGTGCCGCGGAAGCTCACGCCCTGGTTGCTGGTGTTGCCGCTGTTGCCGCCGCCGGTGTTGGAGCCGCCGGTGTTGGACCCCGAGCCGCGGGCCGCCGTCCACTGGTTGAGCACGTTCTCGACGTTGCCTTCCGCGTAGGCGCCGGCGGCCTGGCCGGTCTGGGCGTTGATCGTGCCGACGTAGATCCCCACCGGCACCTGGTACTGCTCGCCGTCGTCGATCATCGCCAGTTTGCCGTTGGCGTCCACCTTGCCGGTGAGCTTGAACACCGACTGTCCCCAGGTGGCGGTGCCGCTGACCTGGCCGCTGGAGCTGACCGTGAACTGGAAGCTGTGCTTGCGCTGGCCGCTGGGGATGCTGCCGGAGTAGCTGCCGGCCAGAGCCCCGACGTTGGCGTTGCTGCTGCCGCTGCCGCCGCTGTTCCCGCCGGTGGCGGCGCCGCTGGTCGTTCCACCTTTTGAGCCGGTCCAGTTGCCCAGTTTATTCTCGAAGCCGCCTTCCGCGTAGGTTCCGGCGGCCTGACCGGTCTGAGCGTCCATTCTGCCGACGTAGATCCCGATCGGATTGAGCTGGTCCCACATCAACAGGTTGCCGAATGCATCGGCCAGGCCCGTCAACTCGACCTTGTTCTGACCCCAGGTGGCCGTGCCCTTCACTTCGCCGTTGGCCTGGACCGTAAACTGGAACTGATGAACGCGCTGTCCCTGGGAGACGCCGGCCTGATAGCTGCCGGCGAAGGGGGCGGCCTTGTCGAACGCAGCGGGCAGATCCGTACCGACGACCGCCTGTGACTCGAACAGCTCCACCAGCGCTCGCAGGTGCCGGACGTGAACACCGAAATTATTGGAGGCGGCCGGGGACCGATCGTAGACCGCCGAGCCGTCGGAGTTGAATCCGCTGATGAAGAAGTTGTAGGTAGCCGAGTTGTGAACGCCGACCACCAGGCCGCAGCGAACAACGGGCGAGCCGCTCGTGCCGCCGCTGGTTCCAGACTGATGCTGGATCATGTCGGCATTGGCGGGGGTTGCGGCGACGGTAAGGTCGTAGGTCCGCAACGCGGTGATCGCGCCCGGCAGGCCCGTGGCCTGGGGCTTGGTTTCACCCGGAATGACCGGCGCGAACTGCTCATTCACGTCGCCAGGGAAACCCATGAGGTATACGGGGTTACCGGCAGCCAGGTCGGCCACTTGTGCATCCGTCGCCAGCGGCAGGGTGGCGGGCAGGGCTTCGAGGGTCGTGAACAAGGCAACATCGGGCAGGCTCGAGTACGAATTCGGCTTCGTGCCGTCCCAGCTCGGATGCGGAATCGACCGCAACAGCGTGACCACCGCACCGGTGCCGGACTGGACGGCCAGAATCCGCTTGACCGGGGAGGGGGCATCCTTGGTGACGGCATCCGCCACGTGGCCGTTGGTGGCCAGCAGGTGTCCACCAATGGCGAACGCCGTACCCGTGAAGGCGGGCTTGAGACGCGGATCCTTAAACTCGATCACCACGGCGTACGTCGCCGGCGACATGGCCGCAAATGTGTCTTCCGGAGAAGGGCACTGCGGAGCAACCGGGGCCGACGGCTGGGATACCGGGTTGGAGCTGATCGTGGACCCCGACTGGAACGACTGGGAGCCGCCGGTAGTCGAGTTCGACGAGCCTTGGTCAACTGCATCCAACACATCGGGCAGGGCCGTCGGAGCCGGGCAGCCTTGGCCCATCGACAGGGCACAGACCAGCATCAGGCCGCAAATGCCTTTGACGCAACCGGTTACATTCTTCTTCGCGTTCATGGGACCGCTCCCTTCTGGGGTTTGAGGAACTGATTCGACCCGTCACACGGAAGGCATCTACGGGGGGTGGTGGGGGGATCTGTCAGCAAAAAGAGGATTATCGAGGTATCTTTGAGACCAGCCCCGGCAACTGCACGTCGCAGGCGGGTTGACGCGCGACGGCGGCGGGGCTAGAGTGGTGAACAATGATGAAAAATGGTGCACAGTCCCCGTCCAAGGACCACGGCAGGGCGGTTCGGGTATCCATCAGCCTGCCGGCCGAGGACTATGCCTTTTTACGAGCGGAAGCCGCACGGATGCGCGCTTCGATCGCCTGGGTCGTCCGCCAGGCCGTGGCCGCTTACCAGGAGACTCGCCAAGTGTCGGGCGAAAAAGACAGGATGGGCGAGGTCGGACCATGACACGAACCGGTGCGACGTTGTTCGACCTTGACAAAACGCCATCGGCACGGCGAAGGGCACCAGCAGGCGTCACCACATCGGACCTCGCCTTCAGCGCCTACGTGGGAACCAACGCGGAGGTGTTCCCTCACGTGGTGCGTTTGCACGTACCCGAAGGCTCCCGGGTAGCCGACGTGACCTTCGGCCAAGGCGTGTTCTGGCGGAACGTGCCGCCCCACGCCTACACCCTGGTGCCGTCCGACATTCAAACAGGCATCGATTGCCGGGCTCTCCCGTATCGGAACGGCTCGTTTGATTGCGTGGTCCTCGATCCGCCCTATATGGAGGGGCTGTTTCGCAGGGCCAGGTCTCACCTGGCCGGGGCGGGCAGCCACGCGGCCTTTCGCGATTACTACTCGAACGGCGAGGAGACCCACGGGGGTCCGAAATACCACCAGGCCGTCCTGGACCTCTACTTCAGGGGGGGAAAAGAGGCCCATCGCGTGCTTCGGCCCGAAGGGGTGCTGATCGTGAAGTGCCAGGACGAAGTCAGCGCCAACACCCAGCGGCTGACCCACGTCGAGATCATCAACGAGTTCGAGCGCCTGGGCTTCTACACCAAGGACCTGTTCGTCGTCGTGAGACCGAACCGGCCGGCGGTTACCAGGACCAAGGGCCAAGTCCACGCCCGGAAAAACCACTCCTACTTCCTGGTGTTCGTCAAAACGCGACGTCGACGGTCAACCGCCGCGCTCCCGCAAAATCGAATCAAGCACTGCAAATAGATCATTCTGATACGGTGGGACCAGTGGCCATGTGATCACCATCGAACTCTTGAGCAAGTATCTTTGTTGGTATGCAGTATACCTGGCCCAAGTCGATCGAGGTAGATCCTGATTGCGGGCAAATGCGAACTTCCATATGCGTTCAAAGGCGAATAGAGAGACCGCCAGCACGTCGAACTCACCCGTCAGTAGACAATTAGTCGTTATGACGTCACCATTAGGGAGTTGAACAGGCCGGGAATCACTTGCGTTGCACTGAAACGTTCCCCGAAAACCGCCCTCGACCACCCGCACCTTGGGAGCGTCGAGTGACTTCACCTCCAACACGAACCGCTTGTCCCGGTATCGAAAAGCAAAGTCGCCTTTGCTGCGACGATCGTGTGACCGTGGCCGGGTCAGTTCGCTGATTCGGGAGTCTTGAAGGTAATGCTTCTTCAGTTTGTATTCGGCGACGAACCCGGAGAGCGTCGAGAGAACGGGTGGATTCTCAGCGATGATTTCATTGATTTCCTCCGGCGTTAAACCCCATTCGTGCAAGTAGTTGCGGACGGTCGGTCCCAGCGGCGGCGTTTGGCCGTTTCTTGTTGTCATGGCGGCACTCTACGGTTGGGAAACGCCCCTCGCAACCCTTCAACAGGCACTTTGGGGTCATCAGTCACCTGCCTTTGACCTGAAATCTTCCGACCGCAGTTTTTTCACGGACCGACGATGCGACGCTCTCCTGCCTGGAGCGATATTCCCTAGCCGCCCGTTACGGAATCATCACCATCTGTCCGATCGCGGGTTGTTCGATGATGTCGCGGTGGGCGCGGGGGGCGTCGGCCAGGGGCAGGCGTCGGCCGATGACCGGGCACAGGCGCCCGGCGCGCAGCCCGGCCACCAGGGCGTGGTGGATGCCCAGCAGTTCGCGTTCGCTGGCGTTCAGGACGGTCATGCCCAGGATGGAGGCGTCGCGCATCATGGCGTCGCGCGGGTCGATCTCGATGGTGCCCCGGCTGCCGATGACCACCACGCGCCCGTTCCGGGCCAGGATCTTCAGGTCGCCGGCCAGGTTGACGTTGGCCAGCATCTCGAGGATGACGTCCACGCCGCGCC
Organism: Phycisphaerae bacterium; assembly: GCA_039961895.1. Taxonomy (GTDB): domain Bacteria; phylum Planctomycetota; class Phycisphaerae; order UBA1845; family PWPN01; genus JAAXZI01. The sequence goes on from JABRVU010000215.1 coordinate 9,201, forward strand.
CGCCGGTGAGTTCCATGACTTTCTGGAAGTGGTCGGGGTCGCGGTGATCGACGACGCGGTCGGCGCCCTGCTCGCGGACCAGCTCGCGTCCGGCGTCGGTGCCGGCCGATCCGATGACGATCAGCCCGGCGGAGCGGGCGATCTGGATGGCGGCCGTGCCCACCCCTCCGCTGGCCCCGTGAATCAGCACGATCTCGCCCACCTGGGCCTGGGCCCTCTGGAAGAGGGCCCGATAGGCGGTGGTGTAGGGAATGTTGACGCCCGCGCCCTGCTCGAAGCTCAGGGCCTCGGGCAGGGGGTAGACCTGCCGCCGCCGGCAGAGCGTCTTCTCGGCGTAGGAGCCGCTGATCGAATCGGCGACGTAGACGCGGTCGCCGACGGCCACGCCGGTCACCTCGGCGCCGACGGCCTCGACCACGCCGGCGCCGTCCCGCCCGGGGGTGTAGGGCAATTCGGGGCGGATGGCGTGCCGGCCGGCGCGGATGTAGGTGTCCACCGGGTTGACCCCCACGGCGTGCAGCCGAACCACCACTTCATCCGGGCCCGGAATGGGGTCGGGAACCTCCTCCAGCCGCATGACTTCCGGCTCGCCGAACTCCCGAACGCGAATGGCCTTCATCCAATGACTCCTCCGCGGGGACCAACGGCCCATCCCAAACCCGCGTGGGACCGGCTTCCAGCTGGTCGGCGGTCAGGGTCAAGGGGTGGGCACCAAGGACCTCTCCGCGTCGCTACCCTATCGTGGATTCACCCGTCCGAAAAGCGAAATCCTCGGAACGGACCCCCGCGCCTGCCCCGAGGCGAGGCAGGTTCTCCCATCCGCAATCCGAAACCCGCATTCCGCAATCGGAGGGCGGGCCGGCCCGCCGCCGCTGCCGCTGGATGCGGCTGGCCGTGTTCTTCACCACCGGGTCGTGAAAGGTGGTCATGCGCGCGGTCAGCCGGAAGCCGGGGAACTTCCCCGGCAGGCAGGTGAAAGCCTCCTGCAAGACGTCGTGGGAATCGTTCGGCTCGCCGATGAAACGCAAGGCCAGCCCCGTTACCCCATCGCGGTCGCGGAGGTACAGGGTTTCAAACGCCGCGGCGTCGCCGGCGTTGCACCGGGACACCAGTTCCTGGTCAGAGGGAAAAACTGGCCGATGCGAGAGATTCACCGCCGGCCCTCGGTGGCAGGGATCAGACCGCCGGGTGGGCACCGAGTGTGCCCTCAGGCCCAGGTAGGACCGGCATCCAGCCGGCCGGAGCGGGACCGGCTTCCGGCCGTTCTCACCAGGTTTGCAGGACGCAGGCGAAGTCGAGCGTTCAGCCCTGTAATGTGACAGGCCGCGGCCGGATTCGAACCGGCGAATAACGGATTTGCAACCGCAGTTTTGGGGCCATGCCGAAAGCCAAAAAGACCAATGTTTACGGGCATTCTATCACTTCATGGCGATTGTGCAAGTGTCAGCAAGTGAACACATCAAAACGCGAGGGAAATCGGTAATCTCGCCCATCAATTTCGGTAGTTACCGAGTTCGCCTCACCGTGCGTGGCCGGAATTCTCTGGCCGGTTCACGGCCTTGCACGACGGCCGGCGAACGGGCATGGCCCGAGAAAACGCATTAGCGGCCCGCTGAGCGTTTCGAGCTGCGGTTGGGTATGAGAGGTGGGTCAGGCCCGTGAACGCCACACCTGGCCGACGGGCGCCTGCGGAGCGGTGCTCTGGCGCGGTCTGGGGGATGCTCATCGCCCGGCCGGCAACGCCGATTCGGTTTCATCCAGGACGAGCCGAACCGGCGGTTTGCACTTCACCGTGGGACACTCGTTCCCGGCCACGTGCTTCCGGACGGCTCCGAAGTTCCTGCTGAACAGCGGCCGCGCCCGCCGGCCGGCGCCGCTTGCACCGTCAACACCGCGGCTGCCTGGCCGATGAGGGCCTGCCGCTCGGCACGATGCACGACCCGACGCACGTTGCGTCTGCTCTTGGTGCGGTTCATTTCGACCTCCTTCCCTTTGACTGAAGGAGGTAGCCGTCTTCGTCCAACAGAAGATCGCCGAAGAACCGGGCCAAGAAATAGGTCGGGTCGGCCCCCAGGCTCATGGCGTCCTCGCCGACCAGGTCCTCCAGGAGCGTGTCGGTCCAGTCGTTGAGGCAGTTGTTGCTCAGAAAGAAGAGCTTCATGGCGACGCGGCCGAGGGAAGCTTGTGCAAAGAGCTGGCCGTCTGCTTCGATGATCCGGTCATCGAAGGTGACGGTTCTTCCCAGGATGAACTCGGGGCCTCCGTGCTCTGTGAGCGACTGATCGATCGCCGTCTCACACGCGGATGGTCGCTGGCCGAGGATGATCTGGGAAGCGACTATCGCCGCCAGGGCACGTCCAACAGCGGCTTCGTGGCGGATGGCGTAATCGACGGTGGGCTTCTTTATCGTCCGCGCGAGCGCCTTGAGGGTATTTTCGTCGTTGGCCGCGTGGGGCTCGGTGAGCGTTGCGTCAGCCTTCCTGGCCGTTGCCCCCTTGGCTGGCCTGCGCGGAGCGGGCTTGCTTCGCCTGTTCTTCATGGGTTTCCTCTCTTCCACGGCATCGCACGGGCAAACCAGGCTATCCGCGCATCAGGGCGGCAGGTGGCTCACGCCATTCCTCTGGTTTGACCGTGGGTGCCGTTGCGTGCGGATGCACGCGAAGAGCCGTGAGGATGGGAACCTGATACTTCATAGCAAGTTTGAAGATACCAGAAAACCGCAGGATTTCAAGGGTTTTTACTGCAAAGCGTGGAAGTTTTTAGATTTTTTCGGATTGACGCCCTGCGCGGATGGTGTCATACTTCGCGGCGCGAACCCCGAGCATCAGGCTATCCGCGTATCAGTGCGGCAGGGGGCTCGCGCCTTACCTCTGGTGATCGGGGTTCGCCCCATCGTCCCCCAGCACGCCGGCCACGTCAAGAGTTTTTTTGAGATTTTTCGCGCGGTGTGGTGGGTTACCCGACCTTCAACTCCCCTCCGGTGACGCCGAAGTGATCGTGGAGCAGCTCCCAGGCCAGCTTGCGATGACAGCCGCCCCAGTCGGCTTCCCAGCAGAGCATCACGCACCCGTCGAGGAGCGATTCATACGCCCGCTCCAGGTTGTCCGCGCGGGACACCTCCTCGATGTAGCGCGCGGCCCAATCCTCGCGGGACAGGTCGCCGGCCTTGAACGCCTGGAGCAACTTCACCGACGGGGCGAGGAGCTTGCAGGTGAGCCGGCCGCCGCGCGGGGACCAGAAGCGCGGCTCGAACCGGGCAATCGACACCTGGGGCAGGTCGGCGGGGAGCTTCCGGGCGACGGCGAAATAGGATGTGAAGATGGCCTTTGCCATGCCGTCACCCTGATCTTCGGCGCCGACGGATCGGCTTCAGCTTCAGGCCCAGGCACACGGCGAGACGGTCCGCGGTTTCGAGCGTCAGGCCCCGCTCCCTGCGGATGAACCGGCTGAGCGCGGCCTGCTGCACGCCGGCCCTGATGGCGATGGCGTTGGCGCTCAGGCCGGATTCTGCGATCGCCTGCCGAAGAGGTCCGCTTACCGCGGCTTCGGCCTCCTGGAAGCCCCGCTGCTCGGCGTGCTCTCGAGCTGCTGCCTGCCTATCCGGTGGGAGCTTCTTCACGAGGCGCTCCAGCCTGGCGAACGGGTCGCGCTTCATGCGGCTGCGCGGTCGAGGATGCTCTTGACGCTGGTGAACAGCCACTTGTTGCCTCCGCTTTTTGTCGGGATGCCCCGCCGGCTCAGTTCACTGGCGATGGCCCTGTAGGTCATGCCCGCGGACCGGAGCCGCTGCATTTCCGCGATGACGCCCTGCTCGCCGGCATTGGCCACCAGCATGACGCCGTCGGGCCCCAGGTCGTAGCCGAAGGGGATCTTGCCGCTGACCCGCTCGCCGCGCGACGCCTTGAACCGCAGTGCGGTGGTTGTCCGTTCGGCGATGAGGTCTCGCTCGAACTCCGCCAACACGGCCAGCATCCGGAACACCATCTTGCCGGCGGCGGTGGTGGTGTCGATGCGCTCGCTCAAGCTCACGAGGTCCGCGCCGGCCCGGTCCAGGCGCTCCGCGATTGCGATGGCGTCCGTGGTGGAGCGGGCGAGGCGGGAGAGGCTGTAGACCACCAGGGCCGATCCTTTGGACTGGCAGACGGCCGAGAGGGCCTGTTGGAGCCCCGGCCGGTTCTCCGCCCGCTTGCCGGAGATACCCGCATCGACGTGAACGCGGGCCAGCTCGTAACCGTTGGCCTGACACCAGGACGCGATCTTGCCCCGCTGGGCGTCGAGCGACACCCCGTCGCTGGCCTGGTCGGCCGTTGAGACCCGGATGTACCCGATGGCCGTGTTCATGGGTGGCTCCTATGATACTTGTCATAAGAAGGATACTCCAAGTTCGGGGGTGAGGCCAACAAAAAAGCCCCGGATTTCAAGGTTTTTTCGCGGATCGGCGTACGTGTGGGAAGGGTTGTGTACAGGCTGGTCTGTGCGCGCTCCGGCCGGGCTTCCGGCTCCTACGCGCGTGCGCGCCCGCGTGCGCGCCCGTACAAGGTTTTTTCCGACGATCCAAGGTTTTTGCGAAAGTCAAGAAGGTCGGGCCGTTTTCATCCACCCATCGACTTCGTCGAGGAGCTTTTGGGCTGGGGACCGTTGGTCGCCGGCGGCGGCCAGGTCTTTCTCGGCTTTGGCCATGCCCGCCTCTGCCGCCATGATCGTATCATCACTCCAGGCCGCGGCTTCGGGCTTGCCCAGGCTGTACGCGAGGAGCACCTGCGCGGCCTTCACGTCGCCCCTTACCGCTTTCTCGCAGAGCGCCCGGGCGATTCTCGCCATGTCGGCCGTGCTCAGCTCTGTGACGAAGGCCCGCCGGAGGGCTGCGACGGACTTCGCGTGCCGGGCTCCGGCCGCGGCCTGGTTGCCGGGGACAAACCGCCCATCGTGACCGTGATCCGGCCGTTTCGCACCGTTGCCGGCGATCGGAGAGCCCCGGTTTTGGCCCGGATCCGCTCCGGCCAGCCGTTTTTCGCCGTTTGAAACGGTGCTCAGGACGGCGGGTGCCGGAGCGGGTCTGGCCGGCTTGCTGGGAGCCGCGCTGGTGGGTGGGGTTGTGGCCATCGGTTTCATGTCTCCTGCCTCGTTTGCTCATCTGCTCATCATCCACGCTCCAGTTTTGCACCTTGATCGAAGCCGCGCATCCACACGTAGTTACCCCGGCGGTCAAGGACTCCGATGGCGACGGAGTCGCCGTTGTCGAACGTCACCAGCGCGCGGGCTTGGCCGTGGGCGTCTTCGAGGACGATTTGATTGTTCTGGCGACCAACCAGAATCGAGACTCGGTCATTGCCCTTCTCATCAGCGAGCTTGACCGATGCGATGCCGCTGAAAACGCCCATGCTGATCCGGTTGGTGCCGTTGTCGTCGGTGATCCGCACGCACCGGCTGCGGAGCGTGTTGAGCACTGTTGTGCCGAATCGCTCGCGGACCCAGCCCAGCGCGACCGCACCGGCGAACCCGCCGGCCAGGGCTGCCAGGATGGCGAGCACCGCAAAAGTTGCACCGCTATTGGTCACCGCGCACCCTTTCAGAACAGCGCCATCAGTCCGGCGATCTGGGCCTCGCTGCCGGCCGCGTTGCCGCCCGTGGTCGGGTCCAGGGCCGAAAACCTGCGCGCGCCCTTGAGCAGCCCGGAGACGCCGGAGACGTTGCGGCCCAGCTCGCCGAACAGCCGGGCGAGTTGGCCGCTCATGTCGGCCAGTGGCTTCCAGGCTTCGGCCAGCTTGCGGCCCTGTTCGGCCCGGCTGGCTTCGCCGCGCTCACGCATCACCTGCTCGAGTTGATCGCGGACCGGGGCCGCCTGATCCACTCCGGCCCTGAGCCGCGCGAACTCAGCCTGGTCGATGGCCCGCTGGATCTGCTCCGAGGCCCGCCTGCTCGCGGCCACCTCCGGCGTCTGAGCCAGGCGGTTGAGCATCTCCAGGGCCTGTCCGGCCGACTCCCGGCGGGCCTCTGGCGTCTGGTCCCGGAGGCGCGAACGCTCGATGAGCTGCTGGGCGCGCTGGAACTCCAGCATCCTTCCGGCGCCCTCCCCGCGCGTGGCCCGAACCTGGGCGAGCTGCCTCTCGAACGCCTGCTGCTCGAACTGCGCCAGGTCATCGCGGCGTTCGCCGGCCAGCTTGGCCAGCTCATCGCGCAAAGCCTGGACCTTGTCGACCGCCGCCGCGTAGCGGTCGCGGATGGCGTCGGCGCCCATGCCGGCCGCGTCGCGGGCCTTGGCCGCGAAGTCGCCGAGGCCCTTGAGCAGAGCGGGCCCCATCTCCCGGATGGGGGCCAGGAAGCCGGCGGCCCAGTTTCTCATGCGGTTGCCCAGGCCCTCGAACACCGGGCCGACCTTCAGGGTCTCGTTCTTCATGGCCCGGATCTTCGCGACGGCCCTCTCCTGCTCCTCGTTGATCCCGGCCATGACGCCTTCCAGCCGGCGGGACTCGCGGTAGGCTTCCCGGATGCCGACGCTCAACGCTCGGTGACCGGCCACGATGGCTTTCGAGAAGGCTTCGGCCGCCTCCGGCTTGAACAGGGACACCACGTCCACCATCGCCGCGCCCATGTTGTTCAGGATGGCCGCCGCCGTCTCCAGGGCGGCCCGCTTGATTTCCACCAGGCCGATGCGGATGCCGACCATCGCCTTGGAGGCCAGGAAGCCGATCCGCGCGAACATCTCGGCCATGCCCTTCTGGCCGCCGACGACGGACTTCATGACTGAGAACAGCTCACGCACCGGCGTCAGCAAGGCGACGAAGCCCTGGCCCAGGCTCCCGAGCACCGAATCGAACACCTCCTGGATGGCCCCCGCGTTCTGGTTCAGGAGGTCCCGGAACCCCCCGGCGGTTTCCAGCACCCGCCTGGTGATGTCCCCGAACAGCTTCCCGCTGCCGATGGTGTCCCTGATGGCATCGGCCACGTCGTCAACGGCCGAGGCCATGCGGTCCCAGGTGAACACGTTCTCCCGGCCGGTGACGCCCATCTTGGCGAGCTGCTCGTCGATGCCCGCCATCGTCTGGCGCATGACCTCGAACCGGCCGGCCCCCTTGTTGGCCACGTCGCCCGCGAGCAGGCCCATTTGCTTGAGGGCCATCGTCCGGCCAGTGACCAGGGCCGAGGAGATACTCTCCACGATGCCGCCGAAGTCCTCGTTGGCTGTTTTGCTCCGGGCGGTGGCGAACTGGAAGATCTTGCCGATCTGCTGGACGCTCAGCCCGCGCGCCAGCAGCCGGTTGGTCGCCTCCATCGTCTGGTCGAGGTTCATCGCGCCGGCGGCGGCTTCCTGGAGCGCCCGGGCCGCGGCGTAGGCCCGCGTCTCGGCGATGCCCAGCCGGTTGGCGAACTCGGTCGTCACCACCTGCCCGCGCAGGGCATCGCGCGACCAGTCGCCCAGGGCCTTCACGCCGGCCGAGAGCGATTTCAGGTTCTGGATGCCCGCGAACAGCGGGAGCTGGATCTTGCTCAGGCCCCGGAGTGGCGAGACGAACGCGGACGCGATCCGCCTGCCGAAGCTGGTGGCCCCGGCCAGGACGCTGGTGAACGCCTTCTTGGTGGCGTCCGCGGCCTCGATCGTGAATCCGAACTTCTCATTGTTGGCCATGATTTGCTCCTGCTTTCAGCTTCGCCGGTGGATGCTCGAATTATTGGCCGCCGGACTAGTACCGCATCCCTGCTTTCTTGCGGAGATGCTCGCGCCACTCCCGCTCCCACCGCGCGGGGTCCTTGAGTTTGATCGCGGCCATGTAGTCGGGCTCGCGGAGCGCCCGCTCGATGTCAAGCGGATCGCCGGCCCCGCCCGTTTGATGCGGAGCCGCCCCGCTGGAAGCGGGAACGCTCTTCAGGTAGGGCCGGTTCTCGACGTGCCGCGCTACTGCCGCCCGCGCATCAAACGGCTTGCCGGCTTCATCGACCGGGTTGAGTTGGTCATCGAAGTGCACCCCGGCCGCCAGCGCCCGGGCCACGTCATCGGCGGCCTGAAGAATGACGCCCGGCATCATCGTGAATGCCGTGCGGATGTCGGCCAGCACCGATGCCTCCACCGCCTTCCGCGCTTTGGTCCGGAGCTGCTCAACGCGGGAGCCCTCGCGGGCATCCAGTTCGGCAAGCTTTACATCGAACTCTTCCTTCGTCATCGGCGCCTCTGCCATCGTCGAATCTCCTTCCAGCCGGCGCCCCCGGCCTAAAACTACCAATGGATCAACAATTACATGAGGCGAGGCAGAGGCCGGGTATCGACCGGATACTCTCGGCGACGCTCTGCGGCGCGCCTTTCCCTCGCGCGATCTGAGCCTGCACCGTTCGATGGTTCGCCCATCGGAGCCGCCGCGAATCCGCCGGCGTGCCCGTTGCCGCCCTGGGCTCCGTTGCCGTTGCTGTCACTGCCGACGGTCCCATTGCCGTTGCTCCTGCTCCATTCGCGCGGGCTCGGGTCCCCGCGCTTGATCCGCTTGATGCAGC